>JBBQOK010000011.1:0-26334 GCA_038330765.1 Caulobacterales bacterium
CGCACCGGAGGGGAGGGGCCCAAGGGCATCTCGACCTTCGTGGTCGAGAAGGATGCGCCCGGCCTGAGCTTTGGCGCTCAGGAGAAGAAGATGGGCTGGAACAGCCAGCCCACGGCCATGGTCGCCTTCGATGACTGCCGCATTCCCGCGGCCAACCTGCTGGGCATGGAGGGCGACGGCTTCCGCTACGCCATGATGGGTCTGGACGGCGGCCGGTTGAACATCGCGGCCTGTTCGCTGGGCGGGGCCCGGCTGGCGCTGGAGACGACCCAAGCCTACGTCACCACACGCAAACAGTTCGGCAAACCCTTGTCTGACTTCCAGAATACCCAGTTCAAGCTGGCCGATATGGCGACCCAGCTGGAGGCCTGCCGCCTGATGGTGCTGCGCGGGGCCTGGGCCATCGACACCAATCATCCCGAGAAGACAAAATGGTGCGCCATGGCCAAGCGGATGACGACCGACGCCTGTTTCCAGATCGCCGACGAGGCGCTGCAACTGCACGGCGGCTATGGCTATCTGAAGGACTATCCGCTGGAGCGGATCGTCCGCGACCTGCGGGTGCACAGGATCCTGGAAGGGACGAACGAGATCATGCGGGTGATCACGGCGCGGGAGATGCTGCGTCAGTGAGCGATCTGATTTGCGACCGGGAGTTTGGAGTCGAGATCGACGGCGTCGAACGCCGGGTCGTCGCCGAGTGGATGAAGCCCTTGCGGGATCGGGGTGACTGGCGTTGCGACTGGGTTATCCACTGGGCCCATCGCGGGGAGGAACGCGGCTACTCGATGGGCGTGGATTCCGCGCAGGCGCTTCTCCTGGCCATGGGCTCGGTGCGGGGACGGCTCGAGGATCAGGAACCAACGGTGAGCTGGCTCGACAATGAAGGCCATCTGGGACTGCCGGCAATTCCCGGCTTGTAGAGGTGCATTCAAGGCGGGGTAGCGTCGATGAAGGGGCTTTGATATTATGGTCAGCAATCTGGTCAGGAGGCCTGAATGCGGACCGTGGGCGTTCTCGAAGCCAAGACAAACCTTTCGGCGCTCATCGACGAGGTGGAGACGTCGGGAGAGATCATCGTCATCACCCGCCACGGCAAGGCGGTCGCCCGTCTTGCGCCCGAACCTTCCGCGCGCCGTCCCGGTGCTTCGAGCGTGGCCGAACGCGCACGCGCCTTTCGCGACAAGCAGGCGCCGGACCCGGAATGGGCCTCTCTGTCGTGGGAGGAGCTGAAGGCGATTGCGCGCGATGAAGCTGATCGTTGACGCGTCAGCGGCAGCCTCCTGGCTGTTGGCGTCACAGACGACGCCGCTCGCGCTGGACCTGCTGGATCGCCTCGGCGCCTTCGAGCCGATCGCGCCCCAGGTCTTCCAATGGGAGGTCGGCAATCTCCTCGTCCGTCAGGCTCGACGGGAGCCGGGTTTTGACCTGCGCGAGGCTTTCGCTGTCCTCGACAGCTTCGACATCGCGCTCGCGCCGCCGGCGGGGAGAAACGAGATTCGCTCTCTGGCCTCGGTCGCGGCGACCCGCGGTCTCAGCTTGTTCGAGGCAAGCTACCTGTGGCTGACGATGCAGATGGACGGTGCGCTCGTGTCCCGTGACGGGGATTTGCTGAACGTTGCTTACGCTGCCGGTCTTCCCGTGTTCGATCTTCGCGACTAAGCGGAGCCCCATGATCGCCGAATCCGAAGTCCTGACCCGAGTCGAATTCGGCGTGGGCCGCATCACCCTGAACCGGCCGAAGGCGCTGCATGCGCTCAACCGGGCCATGTGCGAGACGATGATCGCGGCCCTGCTGGCGTGGCGCGACGAGCCAGCGGTGCAGTCGGTGCTCATCGACCACGCGGGTGAGCGCGGCTTCTGCGCCGGGGGCGACATTCGCATGATCGCCGAGAGCGGGGCGGGGGATGCGTCGGAGGCCAAGGCTTTCTTCAAGGTCGAATACCGGCTGAACCATCTGATGTTCGACTATCCCAAGCCGATCACGGCCATCGTCGACGGCATCGTCATGGGCGGCGGCGTCGGGATTTCGGAACCCGCGGATATCCGCGTCGCCACCGAACGCACCACCTACGCCATGCCCGAAACCGGTATCGGCCTGTTCCCCGACGTCGGCGGCGGCTGGTTCCTGCCGCGGCTGCCGGGCCAGACGGGCGTCTGGCTGGCCCTGACCGGGGCACGGCTGAAGGCGGCGGACACCGTGGCCCTGGGCATCCACACGCATTTTGTGCCGTCGCACCGGGTCGAGGCGCTGAAAACCGGCCTGCTGTCGCACCCCGCCGAGCCAAAGAGCGTCGTGGACACACTGGCCTCCGATCCCGGCCCGGCCCCGACCGCGCCGCATCGCGCCGCCATCGACCGGCTGTTCGGCTTTGATACGGTCGAAGCGATCTTCGAGGCCCTGGAGGCCGACGGTTCGGACTGGGCGCTGGCCCAACTGGCGATCCTGACGACCAAGTCGCCGCAGTCGATGAAGGTCAGCCTGCGCCAGATCCGCACCGGAGCGACGCTGACGTCTTTTGCCGACAACATGGCGATGGAATACCGGCTGGGCGGGCGGGTGGTCCGCACCCACGACTTCCAGGAGGGTGTTCGCGCCGTCATCGTCGACAAGGACAATGCGCCGAAATGGTCGCCAGCCGACCTGGCCGGGGTCAGCGACGCCGACCTCGACGCCCTGTTCGCCCCGTTGCTGGCGGGCAAGGAATGGACGCCGCTCGCCTGACCGACGGGGCTTGCCATCCGCCCCGAACCGGAGCTTGGCTGTCGCCGCTGGTTCAGGAGACGATCATGCTCAAGCCGTCGCTTCTCGTCATGGCCGCCGCGGTAGGGCTGTCGGCCTGCGGCTCGGACCCGTACGCCGGCCGCGAGGACCGGATGGCCACCCGCACCTATCAGGCCATGGCCGTGGCCGGGATCCAGCGCGCCGCCATCACCGATCCGCTGCGCCCCGCCGACGAGGTGGCGCGCGACGCTTTTCGCCATCCGGACCGGATGCTGGCCTTCGCCATGCTGGAACCGGGCGACAAGGTCGCCGACATCCGCCCCGGCGCGGGCTATTTCACCCGCCTGTTCGCGCGCACCGTCGGCGACACCGGCAAGGTCTACGCCTTCGTGCCCAACCGCACCGCCGAGCGTGAGAACCCGCGCGCCGATCTGCTGGTCGCGGCCTATCCCAATGTGCTGCGGGTCAATGGCGATCTTGACGCCATGAGCTTCCCCGAGCCGCTCGACGTGATCTGGATGAGCCAAGAATATCACGACTTCCACATCCCGGCCTTCAACACCGATGTGGCGACCATGAACCGCGCCATCTATGCGGCGCTGAAGCCGGGTGGCTATTTCATCGTCATCGACCATTCGGGCCGGGCCGGAACGGGCCACACCGAGGTTCAGACCCTGCACCGCATCGAGGGTGCCTCGCTCCGCGCCGAGGTCGAGGCTGCAGGCTTCGTGTTCGACGGCGAGTCCACCGCGCTGGTGAACGCCGAAGACGACCGGACCGTCAACGTCTTTGACGCAGCCATCCGCGGTCGCACCGACCAGTTCGTCTACCGGTTCCGAAAGCCCGGATGAGTCCAGCCTCAGGAGGATATCATGCGTAACGCCTTCGTTCTGGTCGCGATCGCCGGCATGGTCCTGACCGGCTCTGTCGCCGCCCAGACCCGGCCCGTGCCGCTGCCGCCCCAGCTCATGGCCGGCGGCCCGGACTATGCAGACGTCCTCGCCTCGCCGATCCGCACCGATGAGGACCGCGCCCGGGACGCGGCGCGTCAGACCGCCATCACCCTCGACTTCACCGGCGTGAGGCCGGGCTGGAAGGTCGCCGACATGATTATCGGCGGAGGCTATTTCACCCGCACCTTCTCGGCCGCGGTCGGGCCCGGGGGCCATGTCACGGCCTGGCAGCCGGCCGAGTTCCTCGGCTTTCAGGCCTCGTACAGAGAAGCGCTGGCGGCGGCGGACGCCCT
Source organism: Caulobacterales bacterium (assembly GCA_038330765.1). Taxonomy (GTDB): domain Bacteria; phylum Pseudomonadota; class Alphaproteobacteria; order Caulobacterales; family Caulobacteraceae; genus Brevundimonas. Next base: position 3,972 of record JBBQOK010000011.1, read on the forward strand.
GCCCAACGTTGACGCCATCGACTCTCCGATTGGGGCACCGACGTTCCCGGCAGGCCTCGACCTGATCTTCACGGCCCAGAATTATCACGACCTGCATCTGCGGCCGTTCGCCACCGATACGGCCGCGAGCGTCAATGCGGCGGCGTTCACGGCGCTGAAGCCCGGCGGCTACTATGTCATCATCGACCACCACGCCGTCGACGGTTCGGACCTGTCAGTCGCCAACGACCTGCACCGGATCGATTCGGAAACCGTGGTCCGCGAGGTCGAGGCGGCCGGGTTCGAGATGGGCAGCATGAGCCCCGCGCTTTGGAACGACGATGATCCCCGTACGGCCAATGTCTTCGACGAGTCGATCCGCGGGCGCACCAGCCAGTTCATGATCCGGTTCCGCAAGCCGTCATAGGCGTCCGGGTGGGTGGGCTTGACTGGAACAATACGAGAACATAGAACGTTTCCAGAACACGCAATCTGGGGACAAAATCATGACGCGTTGGATGAGGGATGCGGTGTCGCTTGCGTCATGCGGCGGCTTCGTCTGGATGGCTTGGCAGGCGGCGTTTCTGATCAGCTGACGGCGCGCGGACGGCATCCGTCCGGCGAATCCGCCTAGCCTGCATCAAAGACTGATCGCGCCGCCGGCGGGATCCGTGGAGAGACCATGGCCGACACCGCCGCTGCCCAGTTCATCCACCTTCGGGTCCGCTCGGCCTATTCGCTGCTGGAAGGTGCGATCAAGGCCGGCAGGGTTCCGATTCTGGCGGCGGATGCGGGGATGCCGGCGGTCGGCGTGGCGGACCGGGCCAACCTGTTCGGGGCGCTGGAGTTCAGCGAAGCGGCCAGCGGTGCCGGGGTGCAGCCAATCATCGCCTGCGCCCTGCCGGTCACCGGCATCGGCGGCAAGGTCGCCGAACGCTGGGCCAAGGTCCCGACCATCGTGTTGTTGGTCCAGAACGAGGCGGGTTGGCTCAACCTCTCGGCGCTGTCGTCCTCGGCCTTTCTTGACGCCGGGGCGATGGACGAGCCCAGCGTTCCGTGGAGCATGATCGCCGAACGCTCCGAGGGCCTGATCCTGCTGTCCGGCGGGCCGGACGGACCGATCGATCCGCTGTTCGTGCAGGGCAAGACCGGAGAGGCTGGCGCCGCGCTCGCCGGGATGCAGGCCGTCTTCGGCGACCGCTTCTACGTCGAACTGCAGCGCCACGGCCTCGTCACCGAGGCGCAGGCGGAGCGCGGGCTGGTCGAATGGGCCTATGACCACGACGCCCCGCTGGTGGCCACCAACGATGTCCACTACGCCAAGGCCGCCCAGGCCAAGAGCCACGACGCGCTCCTGTGCATCGCCGACGGTGCCTTCACCGGCCAGGAAGACCGCCGCCGCATCACCGGCCAGCACTGGTTCAAGCCGGCCGCCGCGATGCGTGAACTGTTCGCCGACCTGCCCGAGGCCTGCGACGCCACCATCGACATCGCCCGCCGCTGCGCCTTCATCGCCCCGACCCGCGCGCCCATCCTGCCGCGCTTCGACGCCGGCGCCGGCCGGTCCGAGCCCGACGAACTGATGCATCAGGCGCGCGAGGGGCTGAAGGAGCGGTTGAAACAGGTCACCCCGGCCGCGCCGGAAGAGGACTACTGGGCCCGCCTCGAATGGGAGGTCGGCATCATCCAGCAGATGGGTTTCCCCGGCTATTTCCTGATCGTGTCGGACTTCATCAAATGGGCCAAGAACCACGGCATTCCGGTGGGGCCGGGCCGGGGTTCGGGTGCCGGCTCGCTGGTGGCCTGGGCCCTGACCATCACCGACCTCGATCCGCTCAGGTTCGGCCTGCTGTTCGAGCGGTTCCTCAACCCCGAACGGGTCTCCATGCCCGATTTCGACATCGACTTCTGCCAGGAGCGGCGCGAGGAGGTGATCGACTACGTCCAGCAGCGCTATGGCAAGGACCGGGTGGCGCAGATCATCACCTTCGGCACGCTGCAGGCGCGGGCCGTGCTGCGCGACGTCGGCCGGGTGCTGCAGATGCCGCTGGGCCAGGTCGACCGTCTGGCCAAGATGGTGCCGGCCAACCCCGCCAACCCGGTGACCCTGGCCCAGGCCATCGAGCTTGAGCCGCGGCTCAAGGAGGCGCGCGACACCGACAAGGCGGTGGCGACCCTGCTGGAGACGGCGCTGGAGCTGGAGGGGCTGTACCGCAACGCCTCGACCCACGCCGCCGGCATCGTCATCGGCGACCGCCCGCTGATCGAACTGGCCCCGCTGTATCAGGACCCGCGCTCCACAATTCCGGCCAGCCAGTTCAATATGAAATGGGTCGAGGCCGCCGGTCTGGTGAAGTTCGACTTCCTCGGACTGAAGACCCTGACGGTGCTTGACCGCGCCCGCCAGTATCTGGAACGGCGCGGTGCCGCCCCCGACTGGAACGGCCTGCCGCTCGATGACCCGCGCACCTATGAGCTAATGGCGTCCGGCCAGACGGTCGGGGTGTTCCAGCTGGAATCCCAGGGTATGCGCGACACCCTGCGCAAGATGCGTTGCGGTTCGATCGAGGAAATCACCGCCCTGATCTCCCTCTACCGGCCCGGGCCGATGGAGATGATCGACACCTATATCGACCGGAAGTTCGGTCGGCAGGAGGTCGACTATCTGCACCCGTCGCTGAAGGAGGTGCTGACCGAGACCTACGGCGTCATCATCTACCAGGAGCAGGTGATGAAGATCGCCCAGGTCCTGGCGGGATACAGCCTCGGCGAGGCCGATCTTCTCCGCCGGGCCATGGGCAAGAAGAAGCAGGAGGAGATGGACTTCCAGCGGGCGCGCTTCATCAAGGGCGCCTCTGAGAAGGGCGTACCGGAAGAACAGTCCGGCGGAATCTTCGATCTGGTGGCCAAGTTCGCGGGCTACGGCTTCAACAAGTCGCACGCCGCCGCCTACGCCCTGATCAGCTTCCAGACCGGCTGGCTGAAGGCGACGCACCCGATCGAATTCATGGCCGCGTCCATGTCGCTCGACCTGAGCAACACCGACAAACTGGCGGTATTCTATCAGGATTGTCGCCGATTCGAGGTGCCGATGAAGGCCCCGGACGTGAACCGCTCCTCGGCCGATTTCGACGTGGCCTGGGAGGAGGGGGCCGACGGTGCCAAGACCGGCTCGGTCCTCTATGCCCTCGGTGCGATCCGCAACGTCGGCCTCGAGGCCATGAAGCACTTGGTCGAGGTGCGCGAGGCGGGCGGCCGGTTCACCGACATCTTCGACTTCCTCGAACGGGTCGATCCCAAATTCGTCAACAAGCGCGCGCTCGAGAACCTGGTCCGCGCCGGTGCCTTCGACAGCTTCCATACCAACCGCCGTCAGCTGGTCGAGCAGGCCGACACCCTGATGGCCTATTGCCAGAGCGTAGCCGCCGAACGCGCCTCGTCGCAGGTGTCGCTGTTCGGCGGCGATCAAGCCGGGGCCGCGCGCCCGCGCCTGCGTCCGGTCGAACCCTGGGTCGGGCCGGAGAAGCTGGATCAGGAGTTGGCCGCAGTCGGCTTCTACCTGTCCGGCCACCCGCTGGAGGACATGGCACCGGCGCTGAAGCGCAAGCGCGTCACCTTCGTTGCCGAGGCTACGGCCCTGGCCGAGAGCGGCCACGAGGCCTTCCTGATGGCCGGCGTCGTGCGCCGTCGTCAAGAGCGGGCCAGCGCCAAGACAGGCGAGAAATTCGCCTTTGTCACCTTCTCAGACCCGACCGGCGAGTTCGAATGCCTGTTCCCGCCCGAACAACTGCGCAAATGCCGCGAGGTGCTGGAGGTCGGGGCCTCGATCATGGTCCGCGTCCGGGCCAAGTCGGCGGACGGCGAGGTGCGCTTCTTCGGCGACGACGCCAGCAAGCTCGACACGCTGATCGACGACGGGGCCATGGGCCTGCGCATCCACGTCTCGGCGCGGGGCGCGGACCCGGAGGCGCTCAGGGCGCGGCTGGAGCGGGCCAAGGCTGACGGCAAGGGCGGAGAGGTCTCGCTGGTCGCTTCGCTGGACGGCCGTCGTGAGGTCGAGCTGAAGCTGCCGGGGCGCTACCGGCTGGATGGTGCCCTGCGCGGCGCGCTCAAATCGGCACCCGGGGTGGTGCTGCTGGAGGATGCGTGATGCTGGGCGCGCTCGCCGCCCTCGCGATGGCTCTGTCGCCCGCACCCAATGTTCAGGACACGCCCATGACCCAGCACGCCCGCGGAACCTTCGAGGTCTCCATCGTCCCGGCCTCGCCCGCCGACGGTGCCGCACCGGACAGTCCCGGCCGCATGACCCTGACCAAGACCTTCAGCGGTGACATCAACGCGACCGGCGAGGGCGAGATGCTCGCCATCCTGGGCCCGGATCAGTCAGGGGCTTATGTCGCGCTCGAACGGGTTCGCGGCGCGGTCAACGGGCGGATCGGAACCTTTGCCCTGGTCCATCGCGGCGTTATGGATCGTGGTGCTCAGGATCTGTCGATCACCGTCGTGCCGGGGTCGGGCACGGGCGATCTGACAAGCCTCGCCGGTGTCTTCCACCTGACCATCGCGGACGGTGAGCACCGCTACGATCTCGAATACACCCTGCCGTCGGAGTGATGGCCATGACCGAGACCAGGGCCCGTACCGGCTCCTGCCACTGCGGCGCGGTGGCCTTTGAGGTGGAGATGAGCCTTGACGGCCTGATCGAGTGCAACTGCTCGCACTGCTACCGCAAGGGGTTCGTGCTCGGCTTCGTTCCCCCTGGTGAGTTCCGCCTCAAGGCTGATAGGCCCGAGACAGAATACCTGTTCAACAAACACCATATCCGCCACCGCTTCTGCGATACCTGCGGCGTCCAGACCTTCGCACGCGGAACCGGCCCGGACGGGACGGAGATGGTCGCCGTCAACGTCCGCACCCTGACCGACATCGAGCCGTTCAGCTGGACTGCCCAGCGCGTCGACGGTGCCAGCTTCTAGGCCGCGTCCGTCACCGCATAGACCATCACGCCGGTGGCGACGGCGAGGTTCAGACTGTCGGCCCGGCCCCGCATCGGGATCTTGACGTTGACGTCGCAGGCGGCGGCCAGGGTATCCGTCAGCCCGGCCTGCTCATTGCCCATCAGGATCAGCGCCGGGCGCTCGATGTCGGCCTCGCGATAGCCGGTCGCGGCGTCCAGCCGGGTCCCGATGACGCTGCCAGGCCACCTCTGACGCCAGGCCAGGAACTCGGCGGGTGTCGCCCGGACGAGGGCCACTGCAAAGACCGACCCCATGGTCGCCCGCACCGCCTCAACCGAATAGGGATCGACGCAATCCCCGATCAGGATCACTCCGCCGCAGCCCGCCGCGTCCGCCGTGCGGATGATAGTACCCAGATTGCCCGGATCGCGCACCTGCTCCAGCGCCACCCAGCAGGGTGCCGTCTCCGGTTGGATCGCCGACAGCGGCGTATAGACCTGCTCGAACACCCCCAGCACCGTCTGCGGATTGTCGCGCCGGCTGATCTTCTCGAGAATGGCGTGGGTGACCGTGACCACCTCGCCGCCCGCCGCTCGCGTCGCGTCCCGCGCCCGCTCGAGGATCGGATGCGGCCGCGCGTCCTCGCCGACCAGCAGCAGCTTGGGGGCCTGGTCCTGGTCCAGCGCCTCGCCGATGAATTTCAGTCCCTCGGCGAGGAAATGACCAGTCGCCTCGCGCTCCTTGCGCATATGAAGGGCGCGGACGTTCTTGACCGTGTCGTTGGTCAGGGAGGTGATCAGCCGGTCGCTCATGCCGACCAACGCGCGAAGAAGCTCAGGCCAATGGCGCGACCGTCGGGTCCATCCTCGGCCAGGGCCAGTTCACCCCAGTCGATTACCCCACCGCGGTCCTGCGTCGCTTCGGCCATCAGGTGCGATAGCGACAGACCCGAGATGCGCGCGGCGTAGGCATTCAGCAGCAGGAACGAGGCGTCCTCCGACAGCAGGGCGGCGCAGTCCCTGAGCAGACCCGGCAGGTCCTCGAACAGGCGCCAGACCTCGCCCGTTGGCCCCCGCCCGTATTTCGGCGGATCGAGAATGATCCCGTCGTATTTCACCCCGCGCCGGACCTCGCGGGCGGCGTATTTTCGGGCGTCCTCGACGATCCAGCGGATCGGCCGGTCGGCCATTCCCGACAGCTCGGCGTTCTCGCGCGCCCAGGCCACCGACTTCTTCGAGGCGTCGACATGGGTGACTTCGGCCCCCGCCGCCGCGCAGGCCAGGCTGGCCACGCCGGTGTAGCCGAAGAGGTTCAGAATTTTCGGCTTGTTCAGGCGCCGGATGCGGCCGTCCAGCCAGTCCCAGTTGGCGGCCTGCTCGGGGAAGAAGGCGAGGTGACGGAAGGGGGTGAAACGGCTGGTGAAGCGCACGTCCCGCCACGCCAGCGGGAAGGTGTCGATCGGCGAACCGGCGAAACGCCAGCGGCCGGACTCATCCTCGTCGGTCGGGTCGAACACGGCGTCGGCCTGCTCGAACGCCTGCAGATCGCGCGGCGACCAGAAGCACTGGGGCTCGGGACGGACGACTGTGTAGGGGCCGTAGCGTTCCAGCTTGCGGCCGTCGCCGCTGTCCAGCAGGGCGTAGTCGGCCCAGGCGCGGGTGACGAGGGTTTCAGGCGACGGGTTCAGGCGCGGCGGCATGGGTCGCTGATAGGCGGTCCGGCGCGGTCTCGTCCAGCGCGCCGTGAAGAAGGGCGAGCGCGGGCCTCTCGGCCGGGGGCGCGTCCTTCCGGTGCCGGGTCTTGTCCCAGGCGAAGGGCTCGCGGATCAACCGCCAGCCAGCGTGCAGCCCGGCCAGGCTCTGCAGCGCCCAATAGGCCGGAGCGGCGATCATGTCGGCGGGGCCGTAGGGCAGGCCCGCGCGTCGGGTGCCGATGGCGCAGGACAGCCATGCGGCGGCCGCGCCGAGCGTCAGGACACTGAGCGCCAGCGCGGGCGTTTCTGGGGAGACGCCCGCCACTCCGGCCGTCAGCACGGTCGCCGCGACCCACGCCATCGACGGGCCGTTCAGCGCCGCCGAAGCCAGACAGGCGCCGACGGTCATCGTCAGCGTGAAGCCCCCGCGCGCGCCGAGTCGCCAGGGCCGTCGGGTATGCACGCCCCAAGTCTGCATATAGCCCTTTAACCAACGGGTGCGCTGGGGCAGCCAGTCGGCAAGGCCGCCGGGCGGCGTCTCCCAGGTCGGCCGGGCGATGACGCCCAGCCGCCAACCTTCGGTCCAGAGCCGGAAGCCGAGATCGGCGTCCTCAGTGACATTAAAAGCGTCCCAACCGCCGACGGCGCGCAGCACGTCGACGCGGAAGTGATTGCTCGTCCCGCCCAGCGGAAACGGCAAGCCAAGGCGCGCCATGCCGGGCAGGGCGATCTCGAACAGGCTGGCGTATTCGGCGGCGAACTGCCGGTCGAGGAAGGGCGAGACGCTGGCCTTGGCAGTGCGGATGCGCAGGGGTGCCTGCAGACAGGCGAGCCGTCCGCCGGCGTCGCCTGCGAACCGAGCCGCGGCCTCGCGCAGTTGGAGCGGGTGCGGTTCGTCCTCGGCGTCATAGACGGTCAGCAGGTCGCCGGTGGCGTAGGGCAGGGCGCAGTTCAGGGCTCGCGGTTTGGTCCTGGGCTCGCCGGGCGGGGCCACGAACACCTTCAGCCAAGCGGGCCGTCGGGCGGCCAGCGCGGCAGCGATGGTGGGCCGGTCGTCGGCCTCGACGATCAGCATTCCCTGCAGACGGTTGGCCGGATATTCAATCCGCGCCAGCCGCTCGACCAGCTGGTCCATCACCTCGGTCTCGTCATGGAGGGCGACCAGCACCGTGTAGCGCGGAAGGCGGGCGAGGCGGGGCGAAGGGTTTGCCGCGGCCGCTGCGCTCACGACGATCAGCAGTACCCGCCAGGCGGCGATGGCCAGAAATCCCGTGGCGGCCCCGGCGACGGCCAGCGGCCCGGCGACATCCGGGCGCATCACCGCGAGCGCGGCCAAGCCGACGATGACCGCCGTCACGGCCCACTGGAAGCCGGACAGGCCGCGCCATGCGGCACCGTTCCGCCCACTCCGAAGATCGCCGGTATCCGATCGGTCCATACGGCACGGTTAGGGCCTTGCCTGTTCATCGGCAAGCGATTGGCGTGAGGCCAGTATTGCCGCTATTCAGGAGACGGAGACTGGAGTCACCCCTGCCGTGAATGCGTCCGCCGCCCTGAATCCGCGCTCCCAGCGCAAACCCAAGGGGGAGGGTCATGCCCGCCGCGCCGAGATTCTCGCGGCTGCCGAACGCATCTTCGTCGAGCACGGCTATGAGGGCGCGACGATCCGCAAGATCGCGGACGAGGTCGGCCTGTCGTCGACGGCGCTCTATATGCATTTCGCCGAGAAAGGCGCGATCCTGCACGAGATCTGCCGGGGGGCCTTCTCGACGCTGATGGAGGCGAACGACGAGATCCTCGCCGAACCAGCCGACCCCGAGGCGCGGCTGCGGCGGATGCTGCGAGCCTATATCGCCTTCGGTTTCGCCAATCCCAACGCCTATCGTCTGGCCTATATGACCCGTCCCGTTGAACTGCGGGACGGCGCTCAATCAGCGGCCCGGGAGTTGGGCCATGAACTGTTTCGCTCCTTCGAGCAGGTGGTCGAGGACGTGGGCGCGGCCGGGCGGCTGCGCGGCGACCCGATCGTGACGGCACAGGCGCTGTGGGCCGGCGCGCACGGCGTGGTGTCCCTGATCATCACCAAGCCCTATTTCGACTGGGCTGAGCGCGACCTGCTGGTGGAGACGCTGCTGGACGGCCTGTTCGCCGGCCTGCTCAAGCCGTGACGCTGCGCAAAGCGCTGCCCGTCGCGGCAAGCGCGCTCACCCTGTCCATCGCGGCTCCGGCCCTTGCCCATCAGGACCGGGTGCGGCTCATGTCGCTCGATCAGTGCGCCGACCAGTACGTCCTTGCGCTTCAGCCGAGCGCCGAACTGGCTCTGTCTCCACGCGCCGACGACCCGGACGCATGGATGCGTGACGCCGCCGCCGGCCACCGCCGGATTCGGCCCACGCTGGAGGCCGCCGTCGCCTTCCGGCCCGATGTCGTTGTGCGCTATTGGGGTGGCGACGCCCGCCTGCTGGCCCGGCTGGAGGCCCGCGGCGCCCGGGTGGCCGCCATTGAGGACGCAACGGACTTCGACGGCGTGCGCGCCAACATCCGGTCGGTGGCGCGGGCTCTCCATGCACCGCAGCGGGGCGAGGCCCTGATCGCCCGGATGAACGCCCGGCTGCGGGAGGCCGCCCCGCCTGAACCGGCCGCGCCGCGCCCGAAGGCCCTGTATCTGACGTCGGGCGGGTTCACGGCGGGGAGGGGCACCCTGATCGACGCCATCTTCTCGGCTGCGGGCCTGGGCAACGCCGCTGCGCCGGGTTTCGCCCCCGTCAGCGTCGAGCGCATCGCCCTGTTCCCGCCGGCCCGGTTTGTGTTCGGCTTCTTCGACCAGGCGCGCGGCGACTGGCGCGGCCCCGGCCGTCATCCGGTCGTGCGGGCGGCGGCGAGGGACAGGGGCGTCGCCAGACTTCCGGCTGCCAGCCTGACCTGTCCGGCCTGGTTCGCCGCCGACGCGGCCGTCCTGTTGAAGGCCGCGCGATGACGGACGGACCGGGACGGCTGATCCTGCTTCTCACGCTCGCCATAGTGGCGGCTTGGGTCGCCGCGGTGCTGCTGGGCGAGAGCGCCTTCGACGCCGGGCAGTGGCGGCAGGCGTTCGCCGATCCATCGTCCGGTCCGGCCGAGGTGCTATGGGCCGTCCGTGCGCCGCGCGCCGCCACCGCCTTGATGGTCGGGGGGGCCTTGGGTCTGGCCGGCGCGGTGATGCAGGGGCTGCTCAGAAACCCGCTGGCTGATCCCGGTGTGCTCGGCGTGTCGGCTCTGGCGGCGCTGGGCGCGGCGGGCGCGATCGTGCTGGGCTGGGCGGCGCTGCCCGGCGCGGTCGAGGTGTCCGCCCTCGCCGGGGCGGCGATCGCGGGCGGTCTGCTGATCCTGTTCTCGGCTCGGGTGCGCTCCCCGGAGGCGCTGATCCTGTTCGGTGTCGCCGTGTCCAGCTTCGCCGGTGCCGCCACGGCCCTGATCTTCAACCTGTCGCCGTCGCCTGTCGCCACGGCCGAGGTCATGAACTGGCTGCTCGGCTCGGTGCAGAACCGCAGCTGGATCGATGTGGCCTGGGTCACTCCGGCGGTGATCGGCTCTGGCCTTCTGGCGGTGCTGGCAGCGCCCGGCCTGCGGATGCTCAGTCTCGGCGAGGAAACCGCGCGCACCTCCGGCCTGCCGATGGCGCGGTTGCGGTTGCTTGCGCTGCTGGCGGCGGCGCTGGCGACCGGGGCGGCGGTGGCCGTGGCCGGCGTGATCGGCTTTGTCGGCCTCGCTGCGCCGCATCTGGTGCGGGCCGCCGTCCGGGGCGACCCGGCCCGGCTGTTGCTGCCTTCCGCGCTCGGGGGCGGGCTGATGCTGGTGCTGGCGGACCTTCTGGCGCGGCTCACGCCGACCGATCAGGAACTGAAGCTGGGCGTTTTCACCGCCCTGGTCGGCGCGCCCCTGTTCGCCCTCATCGCCTGGCGCGCGGCGCGGGAGTGGCGACTGTGAGCGCCCTGATTCTCGACAAGGCCACGGCGATCCTCGGCGGCCGCACGGTGCTGGACGGCGTCGACCTGACGGTGGGGGAAGGCGAGTTCGTCGCCCTTGTCGGCCCGAATGGGGCGGGCAAGTCGAGCGCGATCCGGGCGCTGGCGGGGCTGCTGCCGCTGACCGGTGGACAAGCCCGGCTGGGAGGCGAGGACATCGCCGTCTTGTCGTCCCGCGCCCGGGCCGAGCGCGCCGCCTATCTGCCGCAGGAACGGCGCATCGCCTGGAACCTGCCGGCGGTTGAGGTGGCCCGGCTGGGCGCGCCGTTTCTCGCCGCCGGAGACGCGTTGGATCGGGCGCGGCGTGCGCTGGACGAGGTCGAGGCCGGTCATCTGGCTGATCGCGGCGTGGCCGAGATGTCGGGCGGCGAGCGCGCCCGTGTGCTGCTGGCCCGCGCCCTGGCCACCGGCGCGACGGCCTTGCTGGTCGATGAGCCGATCGCGGGTCTGGACCCCGAGGCCGAGCTGATGGTGATGGAGCGGCTGCGGGCTCGCGCCGATGACGGACAGGTGGTGCTGGCCAGCCTGCATGACCTGCCGCTGGCCGCCCGTTTCGCTGACCGGGTGGTGGTGCTCGATGGCGGCACCGTCGCCGCGGACGGTGCCCCGCGCGACGCCTTGACGCCGGAGGTCATGGCCCGGGTGTTCGGCCTCTCGGCGCGCTGGGTCGACGGCCCGGACGGCCCGCTTCTGTCCGCGACGCGGCGTCACTCAGCGCCGGACGGATCGGTCACGGACCCCGTCGCCATATAGGGCTGCGGCCCCGCCGCGGCACCCCGGCGCAGGTCCGACGACAGCGTCAGCGGTGCCGATCCGCCGTTCAGCCGGGCCTTGTAGACCGACATATTCTCCATGACGCGCATCATGTAGTTCCGCGTCTCGGTGAACGGGGCGCACTCGATGAAGTCGACTGGATCGACGGAGCCACTGCGCGGATCGCCGCACCGGGCTATCCATTGCGGCGGACGGGCCGGACCGGCGTTGTAGCCGACCGTGGTCAACAGCATCGAGCCGCCGAACCGGTTGGTCAGGTCGCCGAGGTGATAGCTGCCCAGGGACATGTTGTAGTCCGGGTCCCACAGCCGTTCGGCGGACCAGGGCATCCCCAGCTGGCGGGCCACCATCGAACCGGTCGAGGGCAGGAACTGCATCATACCGCGAGCGTCGGCGCCGGACCGGGCGCGCGGGTCAAAGCTGGATTCCTGGCGTGTGATGGCGAGGGTGAACTCCAGCGGGGCCGCGCCGCCCACCTGCGGCGGAATCCGGATCGGATACTGGCGCTCGGGCATCAGGAAGCCGCGCTGGCTGGCCGCGCGGCCAATCATCATGGCCGTGAACCCCTCGCCATAGGCCCGCGACATATCCATCAGCTGGGCCAGTTCCGGCGCGCCGGGCAGGTCGTCGTCGAGCTGATAGGCGAAGACCCGGAACAGGCTGGTCTCGCCGGTCTCACCGAGGATTCGCATGGCGCGGACGACGTCGTTGGCTTCGAAGGCCTGGCGCTCGGCGGCCGTCGGATCGGGATCGCCGGGCAGGGTCAGGGTGGTCATCCCCGCCTTCTCGGCAGCGAGCTGGCCGTAGAAGGTCTGGATGTGCTGGCCGCCACTCCGATAGTAGTCCACCGCTGCCGGGGTGTTGCCCTGCGCCTCGGCCGCGCGGCCGAGCCAGTAAAGGGCGCGGCCCTGGGTGATCGGGGTCGAGGACGCCTGCCGCAGCACCTCGAAATGGTTCGCCGCGCGCGCTGGATCGTTCAGCTTGGTCAGCGCGACCCAGCCGGCGAAGAATTCGGCGTCGACCTTGCGCTCGCCCGACGGGAAGCCGTGACCGGCCATGGCGTCATAGGCCGCCTGCCAATTGCGGACCTGCAGCGCGTCGAGGAAATAGTTGCGGCGCTCGCTCCACAGGGTGTTCTGGCCCTCGGTATGGGTCGGCGCAGCGGGCAGGGCGGCCAGCAGGGCGAAGCCTTCCGACTGCCGGTTCTGCGAGCGCAGGATCCGCACCCGCTCCAGCACCACGGCCGGGTCCATCGCCTGCGACGGGCTCAGGCCCGCGACAACGCTATCCGGGCTGTAGGCCGAGCGCAGGTTCATGGCCGCATTGGCGACGGCCTGCCTTTCGGACGAGACCATCTGGCTCATCGCCCTGGTCGCCGGACCGTGGGGGCCCAGCAGCAGCATGTTCAGCCGCGCCTCGTGGTCGGCCTGGGTCAGCCAGCCGCCCCAACGGGTCAGGATCCGGTTCTGCAGCGGTTCGTCGAACGACCGGGTCCGCCACCATTCGACGATCAGGCGGCGGGCCTCGTCGCCACGACCGCGCTGCTCCAGCGCATCCGTCAGGGCGATAGCACCCTCGACGGTCGCCGGCGGCGTGCGAGCGAACAAGGCCAGCGCCGCGTCAGGACCGGCGTAGGCGAGGTCCAGGGCACGCTCGGCGGCGGCGCGGCGGCTCTCGGCCCGCGGCCAGCCCGCGAAGTCGGTCTGGGCAGCCGCGAGATCGGTCCACGACATCTGTTCGGCCGAGGTGTCCATCAGGGCCCAGATGACCAGCTTGCGTGCTGCGGCATCGCCGATCTGCCCGGCGGTCTGACGCGCGCCGATCACGTCGCGGGCGCGCGCCTGGGCCAAACCCTGACGGAAGAGGGCGGTATCCTGGTCGTTCAGCAGCCGGGCCTGGCTACCCTGCGGTGCCACGGCGAGATAGGGCGTTTCCTGCGGGACCAGTGATTCGGGCGCAGGGGCGAACAGAGCCAGGGCGGCCGCGAGGCTGGTTGCGATCATTCCGTGTCCGATCCCCATTCCGTACCGGTTGCAGCGGCGGCGCCGGCAACCTAACCTCCCACGCTTCGTCCGGGGCGAACTTCGCCTCTTTCCCACGCAGGACTATCGTCTCAATGACCGCCCCTTTGTTCAAGGGTGTGATCACCGCCCTGATCACACCACTTCGTGACGGAAAGGTGGACGAAGCCGCCTTCAGAACCCTGCTGGAACGCCAGATTGCGGCCGGGGTTCACGGCGTCGTCCCGATGGGCACGACCGGCGAGAGCGCGTCTCTGCATCTGGACGAGCACAAGCGCGTCGTCGAACTGTGCGTCGAGGTCGCGGCCGGCCGCATCCGCGTCATCGCCGGCGCCGGGTCGGCCGCCACGGACAAGTCGATCGATCTGGTCCGCCACGCCAAGGCCGTGGGTGCCGACGGGGCCCTGGTCGTGACCCCCTATTACAACAGGCCTTCTCAAGCGGGTCTGGCGGCGCATTTCGAGGCCGTTGCCGAGGCGGTCCAGTTGCCGGTCGTCCTCTACAACGTGCCCGGCCGCACCGGCGTCGATCTGGCCAATGAGACCGTGGCCCGGCTGGCCTCGCATCCGAACATCGTCGGCATCAAGGACGCCACGGGCGATCTGGCGCGGATCAGCTGGATGCGGGCCAACATCGTCGACCAGCAGTTCGACCTGATCTCGGGCGATGATCCCAGCTACCTCGGCTACCACGCCCACGGCGGCGTCGGCGTCATCTCGGTGACCTCGAACGTGGCTCCGGAAGCCATGGTGGCGCTGCACGAGGCGGCGGCGCGCGGCGACTACGCCAGGGCGCGGGAGTGGCAGGACCGGCTGATCGGTCTGCACAAGGGCCTGTTCCTCGACAACTCGCCGTCGCCCGCCAAATACGCCCTGGCGCGGATGCAGCTGTGCACCGAAGAGGTCCGCCTGCCGCTGGCGCTGACCAGCGACGCGGTCAAGCCGGCCATCGACCGCGCGATGGCCGACGCAGGCCTCTAGATCCGAGCGGCGGGTCGGAAGCCAAAAAACATGGTGCATAGAGTGCACAGAGTGCACTGAGTGCGTATCGACCGCATCCGCCGTAGGCTTCGGGTTCTGGCGGAAGACGTTCAACATCCGCACAGTCTAGGGGGCCGACCCGTCAAAATCGGACGTGCCGCGCGTCTGTATCTTCGCCAGGACGGGCGGAGCGTGTAGGAAGCAGGGAATGGCTTCCGAGAAACCCAAGACCAAGATCATCGCCGAGAACCGCCGGGCGAAATTCGACTATTTCCTCGAGGACTACACCGAGGCCGGGATTCAGCTGCTGGGCACCGAGATCAAGGCGTTACGCGATGGCCGGGCCAATATCGCCGAGAGCTACGCGGCGGTGGAGGGGCGCGAGATCGTGCTGATCAACGCCGACATCCCGCCCTACAAACAGGCGAACCGCTTCAACCATGAACCGCGACGGCCGCGGAAGCTGCTGCTGCACCGCAAGCAGATCGACAAGCTGATCGGAGCGGTCCAGCGCGACGGGCAGACCATCATTCCGGTCAAGCTGTATCTGAACGAGGCCGGCAAGGCGAAGATCGAGATCGCCCTGGCCAAGGGCAAGAAGCTGCACGACAAACGCGAGGCTACGGCCCAACGCGACTGGCAGCGCGACAAGGCGAGGCTGATGAAGGAACGCGGCTGAGCGCCGGCTCTAGAAGGCGGAAGACGCGATCGGCTGGGCGTCCAGAACTTCGGGCATCGAAACGGCGGCCTGATCCACACCCCACGGCCCCAGTGAAGGTCCGGTCAATTGCTGGATCATCAACCCCGTCGTCGCGATCAAGGCCGCAATCAGCAGCGCGATCAGCGCCGCCTTGCGTTCCTCGCGGGTGAACGCGCCCCGTTCCGTCGTATGCATGGAAAACTCCCGGTCCCGCTGGATCAACGCGGGTTCGGGGTGGCCGTTCCCGACGGGAAGACCGGCTTTTCACGAGCGCTGATTCGCGTGGCACGGGAACCACAGTCGGGCGGGAGTCAGTGCGCGATGAGCGCCCGGGCTCGGTGGAAAATCGCCTCGAACATGGCCGCTGTCAGACGCCCCGTGTTCGTGTTCAACCGGGAGCAGTGATAGCTGTTCAGCAGCACATAGGGCCCGATTTCGGCCTCGGCTCCGTGACCGGCGGGCATGGCGCTGGCCGGCCGTCCCAGCGTCTTCAGCACATTGCGCCGCGACACATCGCCGAGGGTGACGATGACCCTGAGCCGGGGCAGGGCGGCCAGCCGCGACTGCAGGAACGGCCGGCAGGTCGCCTCCTCGATCGGCAGCGGCTTGTTGCCGGGCGGGGCGCAGCGGACGGCATTGGTGATCATGCAGTCGACCAGCTCCAGATCGTCGTCACCGTTCGGGTCGTAGCCGCCGCGCGCGAAGCCAGCCTTCTGCAGCGTCGCATACAACAGCCAGCCTGCATGATCGCCGGTGAAGGGGCGACCGGTCCGGTTGGCTCCGGTCCGTCCCGGCGCCAGTCCCGCCACCAGCAGCCGCGCCTGCGGATCGCCGAACGACGGCGCGGCACCGTTGAACCAGTCGGGGTTCTGACGCGCGTTCTCCTGCCGATATTCAACCAGCCGGGGACACAGGGGGCAGTCGCGCGGGGCCTCGGGCGGATAGATCGGGTTCACTGTTCGAACACCCGGCTGTTCGGCGCGGTGCCGGGCGTACGGGGCCGGCCGATCTCGGGCAGCAGGCCTTCCAGCTCGACGAAGGCATCGGCCTGGCGTCTCAGTTCGTCGGCGATGTGAGGCGGCTGGGTCTTCATGGTCGAGACGACGGTGACTCGCACGCCCCGGGCCTGCACCGCCTGCACCAATCGGCGGAAGTCGCCGTCACCGCTGAACAGGACCATATGGTCGACGTGCGGAGCCAGCTCCAGCATGTCGACCGCGATCTCGATGTCCATATTGCCCTTGATCCGGGTCTGGCCCTGACCGTCGGTGAACCGTTTGACCGGCTTGGTCACCACGGTGAAGCCGTTGTAGTCGAGCCAGTCGACCAGCGGCTTGATCGGCGAGAATTCCTCGCCCTCGATCACCGCCGTGTAATAATAGGCGCGAACCAGAACGCCTTTTGCGCGATAAGTCTCCAGCAGCCGGCTGAAGTCGAGATCGGCGTTCAGCGCCTTGGCGGCGGAATAGAGATTGGCCCCGTCGATGAACAGGGCGATGCGCTCGGTCGGATAAGGCGTCATGAAAATCGGCTCCGGCAATATGGATGTCCCGGTCACCGTCGAAATGGACGGCACCGTCGATCTGGACGATGCCGTCATCGTCGCCCTCGGCTGTAATGACAAGGGCGCCTGGAAGGACTGCCGCGAGGCGCTGGAGGCGGCGCTGGCCCGGTTCCGCGCCGAAGGGATCGATGTGATCGCCCGGTCGTCGTGGTGGCGGTCGCAGGCCTGGCCGGACGCGAGCGATCCCGCCTTCCTGAACGGCGTTGTGATCGTCCGCACCGCCCACGACCCACACGCCCTGATGGCGGCGCTGGGACGGGTCGAGGAGGCGTTCGGCCGCCAGCGCGGCGCCCGCAACGCACCGCGCACGCTGGATCTGGACCTGATCGCCTATGGAAGGCTGAACGGGGACTTCGAAGGCCTGATCGTGCCGCATCCGCGAGCGGCGGAGCGGAGGTTCGTGATGGGGCCGCTGGCGGAGATCGCGCCGGAGTGGCGGCATCCGGCCGGAGGGCGGGCCATGGACCTTGCTGAGGCTGCCACGATCGGGCTTGACGCGACCGTGCTGCCCTAAACGCCTCATTCCGGCCCATGCGGCGTTGCACAATGGCGTCCAACCCTATATTTTGTGCGGTTCTCCCCCGCGCTCGAGGAATTTCATGGCCCGCGTCACTGTCGAAGACTGCATCGAGAAGGTGCCGAACCGTTTTGGTCTGGTTCTGCTGGCGGGTCACCGCGCCCGCGCCATCGCCAACGGTGCCGCCCTGACCATCGACCGCGACAACGACAAGAATCCGGTCGTCGCCCTGCGCGAACTGGCTGACGACACCGTCGTACCGGCCGAGCTGGAAGAGGCCATCATCGTCACGCTGCAACGCGTCGATGAGCGGACCGAGGCCGAGGATGAGGCGGAAGTCGTCGCCCTGCTGGCCGAACCGCAGCACATGAACATGGCGGAAGCCGAGCTGATCCGCGCGCTGCAAAGCGACCGCGACGGCGGGCAGGAGGAGCGATACTGACGGCAGAACCCGCCAACGGTATCACCATCCTGCCGGCGCGGACCGCTTCGCCCGCGCCGCCTCTGAAAGCTGCCAATCTCAACGACCCGGAGGGCGAGCGCCCTCCGCCGGAAGCACCCGAGCCCTCCAGGGTCAGGGTGCTACGGCAATTCGAACTGGTCGAGGCGGTCAAGGCCTATGACCCCACCGCCGACGAAGCCCTGCTGAACCGGGCCTATGTCTATGCGATGAAGATGCACGGCTCGCAATTGCGGGCCTCGGGCGACGCCTATTTCGCCCATCCGATCCAGGTCGCGGGCATCCTGACCGACTACCGGCTCGACACCGCCACCATCGTCACCGCCCTGCTGCACGACGTCGTCGAGGACACCTCGGCCACCCGCGACGACATCGCCGGGATGTTCGGCGAGGAGATCGCCTCGCTGGTCGAGGGCGTCACCAAGCTGTCGCGGCTGGAGCTTCAGGCCGAGCACACGCGTCAGGCCGAGAACCTGCGAAAATTCATCCTCGCCATCTCGAAGGACGTCCGGGTCCTGCTGGTGAAGCTGGCCGACCGTCTGCACAATATGCGGACGCTGAAATACGTGAAGCCGGAGAAGCGCGAGCGCATCAGCCGCGAGACGCTCGAAGTCTATGCCCCGTTGGGCCGGTCCATCGGCATCCACTCGATCGCCTCCGAGCTGGAGGAACTGGCGTTCGAACACCTGAACCCGACGGCCCGCACCGCCATCGAGCGCCGGCTGGAGGCGTTGAAGCTGGAGCACGGCCAGGCCATCGACGGGGTGTCGCGCGAGGTCGAGCGGGTGCTTGAGGAGGCGGGCGTCCACGCCCAGGTCTATGGCCGGCAGAAGACGCCGTATTCGATCTGGCGCAAGCTGCAGCGCAAGTCCGTCGGCTTTTCGTCCCTGTCCGACATCTATGGCTTCCGCGTCATCGTCGAGGCCGAGGATGACTGCTACCGCGCGCTGGGCGTCATCCACCGCGCCTGGCCGATGGTGCCCGAGCGGTTCAAGGATTTCATCTCGACACCCAAGTCGAACAACTATCGTTCGCTGCACACCACGGTCGTCGGCCCGTCCGGCCTGCGCATCGAGATGCAGATCCGCACCGATGCGATGGACCGCGTGGCCGAGGACGGGGTGGCCGCGCATTGGGCCTACAAGAACAAGAGCTACGGCTTCGACAAGGAGGCCATGGAGCGCGACGGCGGGCGTGACCCGCTGCAGAACCTGCGCCACCTCGTCCAGGTGATCGAGCACGGCGAGGGCGGCGAGGACTGGGTCGAGCATGCCAAGCTGGAAATGTATCTCGACCAGGTGTTCGTCTTCACGCCCAAGGGCGCGTTGATCACCCTTCCGCGGGGCGGCATGCCGCTGGACTTCGCCTACGCCGTCCACACCGAGGTGGGCGACACCGCGGTCGGAGCCAAGATCAACGGCGAGCTGAAGCCGATGCGCACCCAACTGCAGAACGGCGATGTGGTCGAGATCGTCCGCGGTCCGAAGCGCGAAATTCCCGTCGATTGGCGCTCGCTGACCGTGACCGGCCGAGCCCGCTCGGCCATTCGCCGCCACATCCGCACCTCGGAGCGTGGCGAGTTCCAGAAGCTGGGTCGGGCCACCCTCGAACAGACACTGGCGCGGGCGGGCAAGGCCGACACCGACGTCACCCTGCGGCCGGTGCTCGAGACGCTCGGTTTCGCCCATGATGACGACTTGTTCGAGGCCATTGGCCGGGGCCGGCTGTCGGCCGCCAAGGTCGGCGAGACGCTCTTCCCCGCGCTCAAGGGCCGCCTCAAGGCCGGGCCCGACCGCAAGCGGATCGGCGACAAACAGGGCCGGCTGTTCGTGCGCGGCGGTGGCTTGACCCCCGGTATCAGCATCCATTTCGGCCACGGCTGCTCGCCGGTGCCGGGCGACCGCATCGTCGGCATCCTCGAGCCCGAGGCCGGACTGACCGTCCACACCATCGACTGCCAGCAGCTGGCGGATTTCGCCGACGATGATTCGGTCTGGCAGGACCTGCAATGGACGCCGCAGGCCGAACAGGGGACCGTCGCCGCCGCCCGCATCCGCGCCACCATCAAGAATGCGCCCGGCGTGCTGGGCCAGGTGGCCACCATCATCGGCGAGGCCGGCGGCAACATCCTGAACCTGGTCATGACCCACCGGCAGCAGGACTTCTTTGACGTCGACATCGACATGGAGGTCGAGGACGCCAAACACGCCACCACCATCATGGCGGCGCTCAGGGCCAATCCGTCGGTCGACACGGTCGAACGGTCGCGGGGCTAGGCCTTGCGGCGACGGCGGCGCTCGTTATGACGACAGCCATGACCTCAGACGACGTTCTTTCCGAATTCCGCGACGCCGGGGCCCTGCGTGAGGGCCATTTCGTGCTGTCATCGGGGCTGCACAGCCCCGTCTTCCTGCAAAAGAATCTGGTCTTCATGGATGCGGAGCGCTGCGCCCGCCTGTGCAAGGCGCTGGCGGAGAAGATCACTGCGGCGGTCGGGACCGTCGATGTAGCCATCTCGCCGGCCGTCGGGGGCATCATCCCCGGTTATGAGACGGCGCGCTGGCTCAAGGTCCCGTCGATGTATGTCGAGCGGGAGGGCGGCGCATTCAAACTGCGTCGTGGCTTCCACGTCGAGCCGGGCCAGAAGGTGGTGATGGTCGAGGACATCGTAACCACGGGCCTGAGCTCGCGCGAATGCATCGCCGCGATCCAGGCGGCGGGCGGCGAGGTGGTGGCTGCGGCCTGCATCGTCGACCGCTCGGGAGGACGGGCCGATGTCGGCGTGCCGCTGGTGGCGCTGGCGACGCTGGACGTGCCTGCATACCCCGCCGACGCGCTGCCGCCCGAACTGGCCGTCCTGCCGGTCGAGGATCCGGGCAGCCGGCGGCTGGCGAAAGGGTAGGGCGATGGCGGATCGGGTCCGGCTTGGGGTCAATATCGACCACGTCGCCACGGTGCGAAACGCCCGCGGCGGGGTTCATCCAGACCCTGTCCGCGCAGCGCGGGAGGCGCTTGCGGCCGGGGCCGACGGCATCACCGCCCACCTGCGCGAGGATCGCCGCCATATCACCGACACTGACATCGAGGCGCTGAGCGACCTGTGCGCCGTCGCCGGGCGGCCGCTCAACCTCGAAATGGCCGTCACCGACGAGATGCTGGCCATCGCCCTGCGGCACCGCCCGCACGCTGCCTGTCTGGTGCCCGAACGGCGCGAGGAGGTGACGACGGAAGGCGGCCTGGCCGTGGCGGGGCACGAGGCCCGGATCGCCCCGGTGGCCCGGGCGCTGGCCGAGGCCGGGATGCGGGTCTCGCTGTTCATCGAGCCGGCGTTGGAGCAGGTCGAGGCCGCCCACGCCGTCGGTGCCCAGGTCGTTGAGTTCCACACCGGCCGCTATTGTCACCTGTCGGGCGACGCGCGGGCGGTGGAGTTTGTCCGCCTGCAGGCCGCCGCCACCCGGGCGGCCGACCTGGGACTGGAGGTCCATGCCGGGCACGGGCTCGACTATGCAACCGCCGCCGACATGCTGGCCATCGCCGAGGTCCGCGAGCTCAACATCGGCCATTTCCTGATCGGCGAGGCCGTGTTCGTCGGCCTGACCGCCGCCATTCACCGGATGCGGGCCGCCATGGACGCCGTCTCGTGATCATCGGCGTTGGCGCGGACCTGTGCGACATCCGGCGCATCCAGGCGTCTCTTGACCGGTTCGGCGACCGCTTCCGCAATCGTTGCTTCACCGAACTGGAGCGGACCCGGTCCGAGCGCAAGGCGGACCCCGCCTGGAGCTACGCCAAGCGGTTCGCAGCCAAGGAGGCCTTCGCCAAAGCGCTGGGCACCGGCATGCGGGCCGACGTCTACTGGCGGGACATGGGGGTGGTGAACCTGCCCTCGGGCCAACCGACCCTGGCCCTGACCGGACACGCCGCCGAACATCTGGCCCGACTGACACCCGCCGGTCACGAAGCGCGGATACATCTAACGCTGAGTGACGAACACCCGTACGCACTCGCCTTCGTGGTGATCGAAGCCTTGCCGATGGCTTAATCACGTTATACCGCTTTTGCCGCAAATGACCGCGAACGGCGGCTGGGGGACTGGGTCAAGATGAGCGACGAGAACAAGCCGCACGACGAGCACGGTCACGACGCCGGTCACGCTCACGACGACCATGCTCCTGCCGCGCCGGCGCACGAGGCACATGACGCGCCCGCCGCCGGTGATGCGCACGCCCATGACGATCACGCTCATGACGCCCATGCTCACGACAGCCACGCCGCCGACGATCACGGCCATGCCGCGCCCGAGGCGCACGCCTCCGACGATCACGGCCACAGTCATGACGACCACGCCGCTGCGACCCACGACGATCATTCCGATCACCACGCGCCGCACGATGCGGGCCACGACTCGGGCCACGACTCGGGCCACGACTCGGGCCACGACGCCGATGTGACCCCGGCCGCAGCCGCTGTGGCGGTCGGTGCCGCCGGTGGCGCAGCCGCCAGCAGCCACAAGGCTCCCGTCTGGAGCGATGCCGGCGACGCCCCGTTCGAGGACGTCGATGCCACGCCGGTCTATGCGCGCGGCGGCAAGAAGGGCGGCACAAAGGGCAAGTCCGGCGGCGGCAATGAGACCTTCGAAATCTTCAAGACCGTCTTCTTCGCGCTGCTGATCGCCTTCGTCCTGCGGGTGCTGCTGTTCCAGCCCTTCACCAT
>JBBQOK010000012.1:0-25944 GCA_038330765.1 Caulobacterales bacterium
GCCTCGTCGAAATACAGCGCCCGGTTCAGCTCGATCTGGATGGCGTGAAACCCCTCCGACGGCCGACCCCAGCGCTGCGTCGTCCAGCCGCCGGCGTAGGGCTGGTTCAGCGCCACCCGCCAGCCCAGCGCCTCGAACCCCCGGCGCAACCGTCGCGTCAGCTCGGCGGAGCAGGACGATCCGTGCCGGTCGCCCAGCACCACGTCTGGCCTCCGCGCTCTGCCTGCGCTCCGCGTCGCCCGGGACGGCATCGAATGCCAGTCGACCAGCACGGCCTCGCCATGCTGGTCCCGCGCCGCCTGCATCAGCCGGTCCAGCGCCGCGTGATAGGGGGCGTGGGTGCGGGCCACCCGGCCCTGCGCCTCGTCGAGGCTCAGCCGGCGGTCATACAGCGGGCGGCCGTCGCCGGTCAGCCGCGGCACGACGCCATATCCGGCCACCGTCCGCGGCGAGCCCGCGTGGCCGTCCAGCCCCTCGACCAGACCCGGGTCCAGATCGTCGGGGTCGCGGTTCAGATCGACATAGGCGCGCCCGACCCGGCCCAGCAGCAGGGCCGCACCCCGGCCGGTCCCCGGCGCGATCAGCCGGTCGACCAGGGCGTCCTCGGCGCTGCGCAGGCTGGCAGGCTCCAGCACCGCGGCCCCCATGTCGGCGGGATAGACGTCGCCCGAGTGGGGCGAGGCGAAGACGAACCGTCCCGAAACCTCCGGCATGACGACCGCGAAGGCGGCGTCGTCCGCGTCGCTTCCGGTGCTGTCTCCGCTGTCCGCCATGGCGATCCCCATAGCGTGTTTCGCGCATCGATCCACAGGTTGGCACCGTTCCGCGGCCTCGCCCGAACGGGGATTTTCATAGCGGGTTTACCGATGGCGGCGTAGCGTTCCGCCAACAAGACGGGGCGAACGACACTTCATGGCGCGCATTCTACTGGCCGAAGACGATCATTCGCTGCGGGGCTTCCTCACCCGGGCGCTGGAACGGGCGGGCCATTCGGTGGTCGACTGCGAGAACGGCGACGACGCCATCGACGCCCTCGACCAGGGCCCATGGGACCTTCTGCTGACCGACATCGTCATGCCCGGGGCCGACGGCATCGAGGTGGCGCGCGTCGCCGCCGCCCGCCAGCCGGGCATCCGCATCATGTTCATCACCGGTTTCGCCGCCGTTGCCCTGTCGGCGGCCCAAGCCACGCCGCAGGCCAAGGTTCTGGCCAAGCCCGTCCACCTGCGCGACCTCGTCGGCGAGGTCGAGCGGATGGTCGCCGCGGCCTGAGCGGGCAAGCGCGATTGCCACGGACTTGCCCCGGTTTCGCCCTTGCAGTCAGCGGGCTCCCGGGGTTATAGACCGCTCCTTCCCGTTCCGGACCTGTCCGGAACCGTCTGGCGGATGCGTAGCTCAGCGGGAGAGCACCTCGTTGACATCGAGGGGGTCACAGGTTCAATCCCTGTCGCGTCCACCATTCCCTCCCCATCAGGCAAGCGCTGAACAGACCACTCATCAGCGGTCCCGGACGCACGCTCGCGACACCAACTGGCTGCGCGTTTTTGGTGCCATTGGTGGCGTGACCAGATCCCCTCCGAACCCGGCCCCTGCTCCCCTGCGAATGGCACGCGCGCGGAGACATCATCAGAATCCTGTGATTTGCCACAGCGGAACGGCGGTTGGTTTTTCGGGTTGAACCCTGAAGAGAGGACGGGTGATGCGCTGGAAAAGAGTGATCTATTGTAGCCATGCGGCGGTCTCGATGGAGAATCCGCTGAACCTAGCGGAACTGCTCGGGGCGTCGGCCCGAAACAATCGGCGCGATGAGATCACCGGCGTTCTCGCCTTCGCAGGGGGCGTGTTCATCCAGGCCATCGAAGGGCCTCAACACGCGGTGGACAAGCTGATGTCCCGACTACGGGCCGACACGCGCCATCGAGGCCTTGAGGTGCTTGGCGAGGACATGGCCTCTGAACGCGCCTTCCCTGTCTGGGTGATGGAAACGCCGAGGATGAGGCCAGACCGCACCGCCCTTCTCCACAAACTCGTCGGAGGGTGTGAAGGATCGTATGGGCACGCTCTGAAGATGATGCGCGAGCTCGCCAGCGAACAGGAAGACCAAAGACGCCGGGCGTGATCTCGCACGGCTCTGCTTGACCGATAGAGTGACCGGTGTTTTCCTTCGGCCATGGGAAGGCTGCTGGACAGGTTGAGGCAAGGTACCCCGGCCTGCGTCGTGCAGCCCGAGAAGGGTGGTTTCACCCTGGTGGCCAAGCCCCGCCGTCTCGACGAATTCAACGCTCTTGTGCGCGAAGCTGCGGACCATGCGGGCGAGGACTTCGTGGTCTTCCCGACGAGTGACGGCCGCAATGGCTACAGCCGCATGTTCGTCATGCCGTTGGACGAGGTGGTGCCGCCCTCCGGTTAGGCCTTCATCGACCCAGCGTCAGACGCCCGGGCGGCATCCTGGAGCGGCCGGAAGCTGACTGCTCCTGATTGACACGACCCGTGCCGCGTCCACCATTTCCTCCACATCGCCAGACGCTGTAGGCTCCGGGCCTGATCCGAACCGGGGACGACGCTTGCCCAGCTTCTACGAATTCTTCGCCGGCGGAGGCATGGTTCGGGCCGGGCTGGGCGAGGGCTGGGCCTGCCTGTTCGCCAATGATTTCGACGCCCGCAAGGGCTTCTCCTATCAGGCCAACTGGGGCGCCGGCGGTGAGCTGACGGTCGGCGACATCCGGGCGCTGGATGTGGACGTTCTTCCAGGCGCGCCCGATCTGGTCTGGGGCAGCTTCCCCTGTCAGGACCTGTCGCTGGCGGGGGCGGGCAAGGGGTTGGCGGGCGAGCGTTCGGGGACCTTCCACACCCTGTTCGACATTGTAACCGGCCTGGCCGCACAGGGGCGCGCGCCCCGGATGGTGGCGGTCGAGAACGTCTGCGGCGCCCTGACCTCGCACGGCGGGCGCGACTTTGAGGCCATCTGCCGGACCTTCGGTGAGGCCGGCTACCGGCCGGGCGCGCTGGTCATCAATGCTGAGCTGTTCGTGCCGCAGAGCCGGCCGCGGCTGTTCGTCATCGGGGTCCGCGCCGATATGGAGATCGACGCGGGACTGACCTCCCCCGGGCCGCTGGAGCCCTTTCATACGCCGGCGCTGCGTCGGGCCGCCGCGCGTCTGCCCGCTGACCTGGGTGAGCGGATGGTCTGGTGGAACCTGCCGACGCCGGAGCGGCGGGTGCAGACCTTCGCCGACCTGATCGAGGATGAGCCGGACAGCGTGCTCTGGCACAATCAGGCCGAGACCAAACGGCTGCTGGACCTGATGTCGCCGGTTCATCTGGCCAAGGTCGACGCGGCGCGACGGGCGGGGCGGCGCATGGTGGGCGGCGTCTATCGCCGCACCCGGGTCGAGTCGGGCGTGAAGATTCAGCGCGCCGAGGTGCGGTTCGACGACGTGGCCGGCTGTCTCAGGACCCCGTCCGGCGGGTCGAGCCGCCAGATCCTCCTGGTGGTCGACGGCTACCGGATCCGGTCGCGGTTGATCTCGGCCCGGGAGACGGCGCGGCTGATGGGGCTGAACGACGCCTACATCCTGCCCCGCAACTATAGCGACGCCTATCACCTGACCGGAGACGGGGTCGCCGCTCCGGTCGTGCGCCATCTGGCCCGGCATGTGTTCGAGCCGGTGCTGGCGGGTGCCGCCCGCCCTCTCATTCCGCGCATCTCCGTGCTGAACCGTGGGCCGCCCACAACAACAACCATCACTGTAGCGAATTAATACGACCGATTCTGGCGTATCCGGTTGCTAGCCTGCTGAACCGGGCGATTGATCCCCACGCAGTGCACGCTTTGCACGCTTCGCACGGTGTTTTTTGCACGGGGGCGGCCGGTCCTCGTCACTGGACCAGACGCGTCCACGCGGGCATTGGAGACCCATGACTTTTCCGACCCCGACCCCCGCCGACTGGAAGGCGCTTGCCGAAAAGGCGCTGAAGGGCCGTCCGATCGAGAGCCTGGTGTATCTGGACGCCGATCAGCTGGCGGTGCGGCCGCTGTATGCGGCGGCGACGGGGGTCGAGCCGGTGTTCGCGCCGCGTCCGTCCGACGCCGAGGGCCGGGCGTGGGATTTGCGGACCCTGGTCGAGGGCGAGGATCCCGCCGCCGTGAACGCCGCGGTGCTGGCCGATCTGACCGGCGGAGCGGCCTCGGTGGTGCTGGGCGGCGGCGTGCTGGCCGACAGCGAGCCGCTGCTGCGGGCGCTGGACGGCGTCGCGCTGGAGCTGGCGGCGGTCGGGCTGGATGCGGGCATCGACGGGCCGGATGCGGCCAATGCGCTGGCTGTGGCGGGCAAGGGCTCGCCGCGCGCGAAACTGATGTTCCACATGGACCCGGTCTCCGCCTTCGCCGCGACGGGCGAGTCACCGAGGGCGATGGAAGAGCATCTGCTGCTGGCCGCCAATACGGCGGCGCGGCACGCGGGCGCCTATCCGGATGCGAGCTTCTTCATGGCCTCGGGACGTGTGGCGCATGAGGCGGGCGGCTCGATCGGGCAGGAACTGGCGTTTGCCGCATCTAACGCCGTGGCGCTGGTCAAGGCGGCGATCAAGGCCGGCATGGACGCCGAACAGGCGTTGAAGGGCACCGTTCTGGGCGTCGCAGTCGATCAGGAATATTTCGATGGCCTGGCCAAGGTCCGGGCCCTGCGCTTGATCTGGCGGTCGATCTGCACGGGGTTCGGCGTCGAGGTC
This sequence comes from Caulobacterales bacterium, assembly GCA_038330765.1. Classification (GTDB taxonomy): domain Bacteria; phylum Pseudomonadota; class Alphaproteobacteria; order Caulobacterales; family Caulobacteraceae; genus Brevundimonas. The sequence goes on from JBBQOK010000012.1 coordinate 4,732, forward strand.
GCGGCGAATATCGAGGCGCGGTCGTCCCGGCGGATGCTGTCGGCGCGCGATCCCTGGCCGAACCTGCTGCGGCTGACGGCGGCCGGGTTCGCAGGCGCGGTCGGCGGAGCGGACGCCGTGGTGCTGGACGGCTTCACCCGGGCCGGAGGACGGCCGGACGCCTTCGCCCGGCGGCAGGCGCGCAGCACCCAGTTGGTGCTGATGGAGGAGGCCCACCTTGGGCGGGTCGACGACCCGGCGGCGGGGTCATGGTTCCTCGATCAGCGCACCCGCGAGCTGGCCGAGGCGGGCTGGGCCGAGTTCCAGATCATCGAGGCCGAGGGCGGCATCACCGAGGCCCTGCGCGGCCACCTGATCCAGCCGCGCGTCGCCCGCGCCCGGCTGGGACTGGAGACGGCGCTCAGAGAAGGCGGGCGGCAGATGGTGGGGGTCACCCGGTTCGTCGATCCCGATCCGCGCCCGGCCTCGGCTGAACCGGTGACGATCGAAGCTCCGGCGGGCGGTGGCGACGCCTGCGTGCCCCTGACGCCGATCCGCCTCGCCGCGCCCTTCGAAGCGCAGGAGGCCGGCCAATGAGCGGCCCCGATTTTTCAAAGATCGCCCTCGACCTGTCGCCGACCGGGACCGGTCCGGCGCGCAAGGCGTGGAAGACGCCCGAGGGGCTGACGGTGGCCACGGCCTATGACGCCGCCGCCCTCGATGGACTGGACTTCATCCACGGCCTGCCGGGCATCGCACCCTACCATCGCGGCCCCTATCCGACCATGTATGCGTCCAACCCGTGGACCATCCGCCAGTATGCGGGCTTCTCGACCGCCGAGGCCTCGAACGCCTTCTATCGCCGCAACCTCGCGGCCGGTCAGAAGGGGCTGTCGATCGCCTTCGATCTGGCCACCCATCGGGGCTATGACAGCGATCATCCGCGGGTGAAGGGCGACGTCGGCATGGCCGGGGTGGCCATCGACAGCATCTACGACATGCGGACCCTGTTCGATGGCATCCCGCTGGACCAGATGTCGGTGTCGATGACCATGAACGGCGCCGTCCTGCCGGTACTGGCGCTCTACATCGTGGCGGCGGAAGAGCAGGGCGTGGCCCACAGCGCCCTGATCGGGACCATCCAGAACGACATCCTCAAGGAGTTCATGGTCCGCAACACCTACATCTATCCGCCCGAGCCCTCGATGCGGATCGTCTCGGACATCTTCGCCTGGACCGCGGAACACACGCCGAAATTCAACTCCATCTCGATCAGCGGCTACCATATGCAGGAGGCCGGAGCCTCGGCCGATCTGGAGCTGGCCTACACCCTGGCGGACGGCATCGAATACATGAAGGCCGGGGTCGAGGCGGGCATGGCCATCGACCGGTTCGCGCCCCGCCTGTCCTTCTTCTGGGCTATCGGCATGAACTATTTCATGGAGGTGGCCAAACTTCGCGCTGGCCGGATGCTGTGGGCCGAGGCGGTCTCTAAATTCGGCGCGAAGGACCCGCGCTCCCTGTCGCTGCGGGCGCACTGCCAGACCTCCGGCTGGTCGCTGGCGGCGCAGGACGTGTTCAACAACGTCTCGAGGACGATGGTCGAGGCCATGGCGGCGGCCGGCGGCCAGACCCAGAGCCTGCACACCAATGCGCTGGACGAGGCGCTGGCCCTGCCGACCGACTTCTCGGCCCGGATCGCGCGCAACACCCAGATCCTGCTTCAGATGGAGACGGGCCTGACCCGGGTCATCGATCCGTGGGGCGGCAGCTATTACGTCGAGCGCCTGACCCACGAACTGGCCGAGCGGGCCCGCGCCCACATGGCCGAGGTCGAGGCGCTGGGCGGCATGGCCAAGGCCATCGAGGCCGGCATTCCCAAGCTGCGGATCGAGGAGGCCTCGGCCCGGACCCAGGCCCGCATCGACACCGGCCAGCAGACCGTCGTCGGCGTGAACAGCTATTTCAACGACACGCCCGACGACATCCCGATGCTGAAGGTCGACAATGCCGCCGTTCTGGCCGCGCAGCTCGACAAGCTGAAACGCCTCCGCGCCGAACGCGACGAGGCGAAGACGCAGGCGGCGCTGGACGCCCTGACTGCCGGTGCCAGGGGCAAGGCGAACCTGCTGCAGCTGGCCGTCGAGGCGGCCCGGGCCTGTGCCACCGTCGGCGAGATTTCGGACGCGTTGGAGGCCACCTTCGGCCGCCATGTGGCGACGGTGAAGACCGTGTCCGGTGTCTATGCGAAGGAGGCCGGCAAGGATCCGAAGATCGCCCGCGCCCGCGACATGGTCGCCGCCTTTGTCGAGAACGACGGCGGCCCGCCGCGCATCCTGATTGCCAAGCTCGGCCAGGACGGCCACGACCGCGGCCAGAAGGTCATCGCCACGGCCTATGGCGACCTCGGCTTTGACGCCACCGCCGGCTCCCTGTTCCAGACTCCGGCCGAGGCGGCCCGGGAGGCGGTCGAGCGGGGCGTTCACGCCGTCGGCGCGTCATCGCTGGCCGCCGGCCACCTGACCCTCGCCCCCGAACTGATCGCCGAACTGAAGAGGCTGGGCCGCGAGGACATCATGGTGGTGGTCGGCGGGGTCATTCCCCCCGCCGACGTGCAGCCGTTGCTGGATGCCGGCGTCGCCGCCGTCTATCCGCCCGGCTCGGTCATCGCCGAAACGGCCATCGACCTGATCGAGAAGCTGAACCAGCGTCTCGGCTACGCCCAGAAGGCCTGATCAGGGCCGGTGCGCGTTGGGCAGGGCGGCGACTTCCGCTTCGGTCAGGACGCGGCTCACGCGGGCGCGGCAGGTCCTGATCGGGGCGGAGGACGCCGGCAGGGTGATCCGGGCCCACTCGCCCGTACAGATGCGTCCGCCCGCCAGGCCGCCGACGTCGGGCGTGATGGCCAGTTGCTGCGCGAAGTCGAGATCGGTGCAGCCGCCAGACGAGTTCAGCTCATAAACCTCATTGCGCATGACCCGGATGAACAGCTGGCCGCTGTCGCCCGAACGGAAGTTTCGCACCTGCTCGGCGTTGAAACACTGGCGCTCGGGACGCGCGGACGCGCTGTCGCCCGGGGCGGATTCGGTGGTCGGGGCGCAGGACACGGTCAGGGCGGCGACGCCCACGACAGCGGCGGATGAAATCAGGCGGATCATGTTTGAATCTCCGAACGGCGCGAACCTGGATGTGAGCCCCTCAGGAAGCGTCCACTTCCGGCAAAGGTTTCGCAAGAGGCTCGGCCATCACGAAACGATTCGGTGCCACCCTCGCGGCGAGGAACGCGGGCAGCGGCGACGGTGCGCCCAGGGCCTCGGCTACGACGTGTTCGGCCAGCAGCGGCGCAACGCAGAAACCCCGTGAACCGAGGCCGCTCAGGACGAACAGTCCGGGGGCCACGGCCCCAGCCAGCGGCAGCCGGTCCGGTGTCGTGGCGCGGATGGCGGCGCGGCTGTTCCGCTTCGACGCCGCCGCGAGACGTGCCGCCAGCCCGGGCAGGCGGGCGCGGACCGTCTCGACGTTGCGGGCCGAGGCTTCGGCGCTCGTAGCCGCGGTCGTCTCGCCCCTGTCATGGGTGGCGCCGAACACCAGGCCATTTGCGGTCGGGACCGCATAGCCGCCCCAGGCGGCCGGCGGGACGCCCGGCCCTTCGACCCAGTCCGCCTGCCCCCTGACCGGCGACAGCGGCAGGTCCGGTGCGAGGGCCGCCGCGCCCCAGCCCGCCGCGATCACGACGATCTCCGCCTCGATGATCTCTGCCCCGGTGCCGTCCAGCAGCCGCCAGCCGCCGGGGCTGGCCTCGATCCCGGCAACCCGCGCCGTCACGGGTCGGGCCGACGCCAGCCAGGCCTCCAGCACCGCGCGGGGGTCAAGGGCGAGGGCGTCGCGCATCAACAGACCGCCGGTTTCAACCCGCTCTCCCAGACGGACGGAGCAGGCCTCGCTGTCCAGCGTCTGCATGGCCCCGGACGGCCAGATGTCCTGCGCCGCTACCTTCGCGAAGCGCGCGGCGTCGCGGGCGGTCTGTTCCAGCTGCAGGACGCCCTCGACCACGACCGCGCCGGGAATGGCGGCGTAGAGGGCCTTCGCGCGGGACAGGGTCTGGGCGTGCAGGGCGGCGATGCCGACGTCCCCCGCGTCCAGCCGGGGCGTCACGAGGGCCGAGGGAAAGCCGGAGGCTCCCGCGCCGGCTCCGGCCTCCTCGACGACGACGCACGGGAGGCCGAAGGTGGCGAAAGCGCGAGCCAGGGCGGCACCCGCGACCCCCGCTCCGATGATGGCGACCGTCGGCACGCTGTCAGCCGGGGTCGGCCCGTCCAGATACGCCTCCAGCCGCTCGCGCTTGCGGCCGTGGCCGGGCCGCTTGTCCACGCTGAAGCCTCGCTCCGACAGTCCCCGCCGTACGGAGCCGGCGACGGTGAAGGTCGCCAGCCGGGCACCGGGCCCGGACCGGGCGGCGACCGCGTCCAGCACCGCGTCGGACCACATTCCGGGATTGGTCGAGGGCGCGAAGCCGTCCAGGAACCAGGCGTCTGCGCGGCCTGACCACTCCGACAGGGCCCAGGACGCCTCCCCCACGGCAAGATCGAGGGTGGCGTTGAAGGCAGGCAGGTCCAGCCGGTGGAATCCCGGCGTCGGCGCGGGCCAGGCGTCCAGCAGGGCGCGCGATGCTTCTGCCAGTTCCGGCCAGGCCGACAGGGCGCGGGCGGCTTCGTCCCGGCTCAGCGGGAAGCCTTCGACGGAAAAGACGTTCAGCCGGCCCCCGGCGGGGCCTTCGCGCTGCCACAGGTCGAGCAGGGCGGCGATGTTGAGCCCGGTGCCGAAGCCAAGTTCCGCGACGGTGAAGCGGCGGCGTCCGCGCCAGGTCTCCGGCAGGCCGCAGCCGGCCAGGAAGACAGCCCGACTTTCAGCGAGGCCGTCCTCCCGCGAGAAATAGACGTCGTCGAACCGTCCCGAACGCGGCGCGCCGTCGTCGGTCCAGACCAGTCGGGGCGAACGGTCGTCAGTCATGCTTCGGCATTAGCCCAGGCAGCCGGCCAGCAAAAAGGGGCCGTCCCTTCGAACAGCCCCTCGAATCGGTTCCAAGCGGCGACGGGCGTCAGTGTGCCTCGACGGCCGTGGCCGGCTCCGGCGCGGCCTGGGCGGCTTCCGAGGCGGCGGCACCGTCAGCGGCGGCCTTGGCGTCGGCGGCGCTCTGGTCGATGGTCGTGGTGACGGCGGCCTCGTCGGCGATGCCGGCGGCCTCGACGGCTTCGGAGGAGGCTTCGGGGGCCGTCTCTTCGGCATTGTTGCAGGCGGCGAGCGCCAGGGCGGCGGCGGAGGCGGCGATCAGGGCGGCGATGCGCATGGGGAAATCCTTCGTTCAGATGGACGACAGCGTCCCGGACCCCGGGGATACCGAGGGTCGACCCGCCGCCGCAAGTGAATTTGGCGAAAGGCACGATGGCGTCCGCGCAACGAAAAAGGGCCGCCCGTGAGGGCGACCCTTTCCGAACGGACCCGGAGGCCCGTCAATCCGTCACTCTTATTGAGCGGCCGGGGCTTCAGCAGCCGGGGCCATCGCGGCGTCGGCGGCCGGGGCTTCAGCAGCCGGGGCCATGGCAGCGTCAGCAGCCGGGGCTTCGACGGTGACTTCAGCAGCCGGGGCTTCTTCGGTCTTCTCGGCGGGGGTGCAGGCGGCCAGGGCCAGAGCAGCGACCGAAGCGGCGATAAGGGCGGTGATGCGCATGGTGTTTCTTCCTTCAGAAGGGTCATACGAGGTCATGAATCCTCGCAGGTCCGAGATAACGGCTTCGTGACCACATTAGCAAGCGAAATTCTCACGCGTTTGTGAACTGTTGTGATCCGGGAAATGGGAACCGCGTCGGCGGTCTCTTTTCCCGGCGTTCAGAGGCCCTGAAGCCCTACATCGGCGGCGGGGAAGTCGTCGGCGACATTATCGCGTCCGGTTCGGGCGGAAGCGTCGGCGGGGTCTGGCCCGGAGGGGTCATGCTTGCGTCCGGATCAGCCATGCCGTCGGGTTGCGTGGTCGTCATGGCCCCGTCGGCGGGAGCCGGGACCACGACCGTGGCCTCGGCGGCCGGAGGTTCCTCTGTCTTTTCGGCGGGAGTGCAGGCGGCGAGGGCCAAGGCCCCGATGCTCGCAGCGGAGATGGTGATCAGCTTCATGGGTCGTCCTCCGAGCGATGGGCCGGGCGAAACACCCGCCCGCTACACGATCAGTCGAACGGGTAACCGTCTGCCGGTTCCGCTGTTCCCGGGCGCGTGATGTCCGGTGACGCGACGCGATGGAAGCGTGTGGCGCAGGATCAGGCCTCGGAGGGCGCGCCCTGCAGCGACTCTTCCATTTCCAGGAAGGACGGCTGGGCCGTCGAGGGGATGTCGCCGCGGCCGATCTCGATCGAGATCTGGGCGGCGTTGCCGTGCAGGTGGGCGACCAGCACCGACTGGATAATCTTGTAGAAGGCCCCGTCGCCGTCGATGATTTCCTTCAGCCGCACCGACATCGGCCCGACCAGGCCATAGGCCAGGAAGACGCCCAGGAAGGTGCCGACCAGGGCACCACCGATCATTCCGCCCAGGATCTCCGGCGGCTCGGTGATCGAACCCATGGTCTTGATGACCCCCAGCACGGCCGCGACGATGCCGAGGGCGGGCAGGCCGTCGGCCATCTGCTGAAGGGCGTGAGCGCCGGCCAGGCCCTCGTGGTGATGCTTCTCCAGCTGCTTTTCCATGGCGTCCTCGATCTGGTGCGGATCCTCGAGGTTCATGGTCATCATCCGCAGGGTGTCGCAGATGAAGTCGGTGGCGAAGTGATCCTTCAGTACCTTGGGGTATTTCTGGAAGATGGCGCTCTCGGCGGGCTTCTCGATATGGCTTTCCAGGGCGATGACGCCCTTGGACTTCATCGTCTTGGTCAGCTGGAACAACAGGGACAGCAGGTCCTTGTAGTCCTGCTTCTTCCATTTGGGGCCGACGAACACCTTGCCGAAGCCGCCCAAGGTCACCTTGATCGTGGTGACGCTGTTGCCGATCAGGAAGGCCGCCACGGCCGCGCCCAGGATGGCCATCAGCTCATAGGGCAGGGAGTGCATGATGACCCCCATCTTGCCGCCCGCCAGGATGTAGCTGCCGAACACCATGGCGAACAGCAAGACGATGCCGATGATCTGAAACATGAAAAGCCGGACTGTCCTGAACGGGAGAGAGCCCGACCATCGCCGTTAATGATTAAGGGGCGGTTGCGAACCGCCCTTCGTCAAAGCCTGTGTTCGCCGTTCAGGATCGTCTGTAGCGCCGTCTCGCTCAGCTTGGTGTAGCCGCTCTTGCCGCCCCGGACATAGACCGGGCCGTCCACCCTGGCCGGATCGAAGCCGTCGGCGACAAGGTCCATCTTGCGGTATTTGAACGTTCCGGTGGTGTCGGCGGACTTGATGACGCGCACGAAAGCCGGGCGGGCGTAGACCGGCAGCTCCTGATCCACCCAGTCGGCGAACGGCCGGGCGGTGAATTTGCCGTCCACGATCAGGGCGACCATTCCGGCCTTGCCGTCGTGCCCCGGCACCGGCACGCCATAGGCGATCACTTCCTTGACGCCCGGGCCGTCGGCCAGCCGCTGCTCGACCTCGGCGGTCGATACGTTCTCGCCCTTCCAGCGGAAAGTGTCGCCGATCCGGTCGATGAAATAGACGTAGCCCTCCGAGTCCTGCTTCATCAGGTCGCCGGTGCGAAACCAGCGGTCGCCGCGGACGAAGACGTCGCGCAGGATCTTCTTCTCTGAGGCCGCCTTGTCGGCATAGCCCGAGAAGGCATGACGGATGTCGTCGCCGATCCGGCCGATGGCCTCGCCGACCTCGCCGGCCCTGGTCAACTGGCAAAGGCCGTCGGCACCGCGAAACGGCTCCTCGCTGTCGATGTCGAACCGGACGAGGCGGAAATTGATCTGCTTCTTCAGGAAGCCCGGGGCGCGGCCGATCGCGCCCGGCTTGCCGTCGAAATTGAACAGCGAGACATTGCCTTCGGTCGAGCCGTAGAATTCGAGGATGTCCGGCACCGCGAACCGCTTCTGGAAATCATGCCAGACGTCGGGGCGCAGGCCGTTACCGAAGGCGAGCCGCAGCTTGTGGGCCCGCTCGTCCGGGTTTTCCGGGCAGTTGACCAGATACCGGCACAGCTCGCCGATGTAGACGAACAGGGTCGCGCCCGACGCCTTGACGTCCGGCCAGAAATTCGTGGCCGAGAAACGCTTGCGCAAGACCAGCCGGCCGCCGTTCAGCAGCGCCGGGCCGATGCCGACCAGTCCTCCGGTCGAGTGATAGAGAGGCAGGACGTTGAAGGTCACATCCTTGTCGGTCGCCGCCGTGGCTCCGGCGAAAGCGCGCATATAGGTGCGGGCACGGGCGTGAGTGATCTTTGCCGCCTTGGGCAGGCCGGTGGTGCCCGAGGTGTAGATGTAGAGGGCCGTGTCGCGGTTGGTCAGCCCCGAGCGGACGGACCGGGCCGGCCGCACCGATGAGCCGCCCCGCACGGGCTTGTCGAGGCCGCGGCGTTCGTCAGCCTCGTCGGCGTCAGCGAGGCCCAGGACCCAGAGCATCAGATTGCGGCCGGCGAACGGACGCGCCTCCTCAACCTTGCGCCAGGAGTCCGAGTCCGTGACCACCTGCGAGGCGTTGGAGATGGACAGGCAGTGCGCCAGGGCGTGGCCGGTCAGGTTGGTGTTGATCAGGGCGGTGGCGACGCCGACCTTGGAGAATCCCAGCCAGGCCGCGATATACTCTGCTCGGTTCAGCATCAGCAGGGCGATGGTGTCCCCGCGCTTGAGGCGGCGGCTCTGGGCCCAGTGGCCGAACCGGTTGGCCATGGCGTCCAGCTCCCGATAGGTCAGGGTGACCCGGTCGTCCTGGAGCGCGATATGGTCGCCGAAGCGGTCGACCGCTTCTTCCCAGTCGTCACAAACCAGGTCCACGCTGTCGAGCTCGATCGGCTTAATGCGTTTGAGGAGTCGGCCCAGCCCCTTCGCGAACCGCATGTCGCGCCGGATGTTCGCCACCAGACCCATAGTCTCATCCACTCCGTCAGCGGGCGCCGCCGACTATGGTGATGAACAAGCCGCCCGTCCCGGTCAACCGGCAGGGGAATCCACCGGCGCATTGCGCACCCGTGTACGCCGGTTTGTACCGGGCCGTGGCGCCGAAGCGCCGGTTCCGCAGGGAAAGGTGCCGCCGGGTGCCCGGGAATGATCGTCGAGCCCACTGGCTCCGATCGTGGCAGCGGCTCCCGCGCGCCCCGGCGACGCCGGGGCCGCCCTCATGAGGCAGCTGGAGAAACCCGCCAGATCACATTGCCAACGTCGTCGGCGACCAGAAGGCCGCCCCGTCCGTCGAACTGCACGCCGACCGGCCGACCCATGGCCTGATCGCGGTCATTGATGAAGCCGGTCAGGATGTCCTCGGGCGGTCCGGTCGGAACGCCGCCGGCGAAAGGCACGAAGATGACCCGGTAGCCGTTGCGCGGCTCGCGATTCCACGATCCGTGCTGGCCGACGAAGGCTCCGCCGCGATAGCGGGCGGGGAACAGCGGCCCCTCCCCGAAGGTCAGGCCCAGCGAGGCGGTGTGGGCACCGAGGGCGTAGTCCGGCTTGATGGCGCGGGCCACCATGTCCGGATTGCGCGGCTCGACCCGTTCGTCGACGATCTGGCCGTAGTAGCTCCACGGCCAGCCGTAGAAGCCGCCTGGCGTCACCGAAGTCATGTAATCCGGCACGAGGTCGTTGCCGAGTTCATCGCGCTCGTTGACCGAGACCCATAGCTTGCCGCTGTCCGGCTGCCACGCCATGCCGACCGGGTTGCGCAGGCCCGAGGCGTAGACGCGGCGCGCGCCCGTCGCGGGATCGATCTCCAGAACGGCGGCGCGGTCGGTCTCTTCCTCCAGCCCGTTCTCGCCGGCGTTGGAGTTGGAACCGACACCGACATAGAGGCGTGAGCCGTCGGCGCTGGCGACCAGGCTCTTGGTCCAGTGGTGGTTCCGGCCGGCGGGCAGGTCGGCGACCTTGCGCGGCGTGGCGGTGATCTGGGTCTGACCCGCGGCATAGGGGACGGCGACCAGGGCGTCGGCGTTGGCGACGTAGAGGGTGTCGCCGATCAACGCCATGCCGAACGGCGACATCAGGTTCTGGAGGAAGACGGTTTTCATCTCCGCGGTCCCGTCGCCGTCGGCGTCGCGCAACAGGGTGATACGGTCGGCGCTGGGCGTCTTCGCCCCGGCCTTCTTCATGAAAAGGCCCTGGAAGAAGGCGCGGATTCCGCCTTCGTTGCCCTCGGGCTTTGGCGGCGCGTTGGATTCCGCGACCAGGATGTCGCCATTGGGCAGTCGGTAGATCCATCGAGGATGATCGAGTCCGGAGGCGAAGGCCTGCACCCTGAAGCCGGCAGCGGGCGTGGGGGTTCGTCCCTCGGGCCAGGCTATCGCCTCGGCCACATTGACGGTCGGGATCAGCGACCGCCGGGGCGCGGGCAGGGTGGGATTCGGACCGAAGCCGGCCGAGGGGTCGAGCGCCTCGTTGCCGCCGCAGGCGGCCATTGTCGCGGCCAGAGCTGCGACGAGAAGGAGGGGAGCACGGGACATGACGATCTCCAGGGCGAACGCGCCAAGGGTCAGAACGCGGGAAACTCCAGTCGGCTCACATCATATCCGAGCGCCCGCGCCCGGGCGACCAACGCCTCGCGCTGTCGCGCGTCCGGAACCTCCCGCGTATAGATCCACAGCTTGTCGAAAGTCGGGTCGGACGAGATGAACCAGCTGTAGTCCTCCGCGTGGTCCAGCACCCAATAGTCCCATGTGATCAGGCCGCCGACGTAGCGTGCGCGAAGCTTTGCGTTGAAGCCGGGATCGAGAATCTCGCCTCTCGCGCCAATGGCCTTCTCGCGGCCGTCCGGCGTGCTGACCTGACAGGTGTCGCGCACATCCACCCGGGTCGGATTGACCAGCACATAGTTGGTGGCACCGGCGAAGCAGCCGTCGGTCAGCCCCATCGGCAGGCGGGCGATCTCCAGCCATCGGCCGGTATAGAAGCGCTCGGCGTCGACGGCCCGGACCGGCGCGGGGGCCCGGAACTCGTCCGGCGACGGTGCTGTGACGCAGGCGGGCAGCGCAAGTGCGCCGGTCAACGCAAGGGCGACGACGAGGATTCGCTTTGACATGGGAGGCTCCGATCAGGGCTCGACAGAACAGATACGTTCAAGGTTCCCGCCGGACGCTTCAGGCCAGCGGATTCAGGTCGCGCGGCGGACGGATCCGGCGCCAGCGGGCCTCGACGAAGGCGAAGGCACCGAAGGCCATCAGGCCCACGGCCGTGGCCGCCAGCACCATGGAGCCGCCGGGCTGGCGCTCGAGGGCGTCCAGTCCCTCGCCGAAACTGGCGACCTGCGAGGCGCTGGACTGCATTCCCGCCACGATGACGAACGCCGCCAGCGGCAGAAAGGCCACGCCTCGCGCGATATAGCCGGCGCGGGCGATCGGCACGACGCGGCGGCAGAGTTGCGCCGAACAGGCCAGGGCGCTTCCGAAGTCCGAGCGGGCACCGCGAACAACATTGCCGACGCCGAACGCCAGAATCACCAGCCCCACCCCCATCAACGCAAGTTCGCCGAACGGCAGGGTCAGCAGGGTCGCCGCCTTCTCCTGATTTTCGGCCACATCCTCGCCTGCCGGATTGGCGCTGACCTCATCAAGAAACTCGAACAACGAGGCGGCCAGAACACCATAGGACAGGGCGCTGAGGCCCGCCCCCGCACGCGACAGCAGGGCGCGCCAGCCGACGTCCTGGCGATCCGCGTCGAATACGGACTGCAGGATGCGCCAGACCACGAAAGCCCACAGACCCAGGCCCAACAGGATCAGCCACACCCGGCCGAAGGGTTGTTCCGCCAGCCAGGCACCGACTCCGCGCGACCCCACGGCGTCGCCGACCTGGTCAGTCGCCGCCAACAGGGCGATCGCCCCGACCGACAGATAGACGAAGCCGCGTGCGCCGTAGCCGACCCGCGCCGTCATCTCCAGCAGGTCGTGCAGGGGCGGGACCCGGCGGAGCAGGGACGATCGACGTCGCCCCAGTTCGCCCAATTCGGCCATCCGGGTACGCAGGGGGGTGATGAGGCTCGGCACGCCGATCGTAACCCGCGGCCTGGAATATGGCTCCCCTGCCTCGCCCGCCCTTGAGGTGCGGCAGGCGGACGCATATCTGCTGCGCGCTCAGGGAGGGCGCGCATGCAGCCTGTGATTTCCATCGAGGGTCTGACCAAGACCTACAAGTCTGGTCTTCAGGCTCTCAAGCCGATCAATCTGACCATCGGCAAGGGCGAGATATTCGCCCTGCTCGGCCCGAACGGCGCCGGCAAGACGACGTTGATCTCCGTCGTCTGCGGCATCGTCACCCCGAGCACGGGCACGGTCACCGCCGACGGGCACAACATCCAGTCCGATTACCGCGCCGCCCGCTCGAAGATCGGCCTGGTCCCGCAGGAGCTGACCACCGACGCCTTCGAGACGGTGCTGGCCACCGTCACCTTCAGTCGCGGCCTGTTCGGCAAGGCGCCGAACCCGGGGCATATCGAGAAGACGCTGCGCGAACTGTCGCTGTGGGAGAAGCGCAACGACAAGATCATGACCCTGTCCGGCGGCATGAAGCGCCGGGTCATGATCGCCAAGGCCCTGAGCCACGAACCGGACATCCTGTTTCTGGACGAGCCGACCGCCGGCGTGGATGTCGAACTGCGCCGCGACATGTGGAATCTCGTGCGGGGCCTGCGCGACAAGGGCGTCACCATCATCCTGACCACCCACTATATCGAGGAGGCCGAAGAGATGGCCGACCGCGTGGGCGTGATCCTGAAGGGCGAGCTGATCCTGGTCGAACAGACGGCGACCCTGATGAAGAAGCTGGGCAAGAAGACCCTGACCCTGAACCTGCAGGAGCCGCTGACCGCCGTGCCGCCGGCACTGGCCGAATGGTTGCCGACGCTGAAGGCGGACGGAAACGAGCTGGAATACGTCTTCGATTCAAACCTCGAGAACACCGGCGTGCCGAGCCTGCTGCGCAAGCTGTCGGACCTCGGCATCGCCTTCAAGGACCTGAACACCAGCCAGAGCTCGCTGGAGGACATCTTCGTCAGCCTCGTCCACCGGGACAAAACGACCGGAGCCGCGGCATGAACAGTCTGAGCTTCAACGGCTACGGCGTCTGGGCCATCTACCGCTTTGAGATGGCGCGGGCACTGCGCACCATCTGGCAGTCAATCGTCACCCCGGTGATCACCACCGCCCTGTATTTCGTGGTCTTCGGCTCGGCCATCGGCAGCCGGATGACCGAGATCGACGGCGTGCCCTACGGTGCCTTCATCGTGCCCGGCCTGATCATGCTGAGCCTGTTCACCCAGTCGATCTTCAATGCCTCCTTCGGCATCTATTTCCCCAAATTCACCGGCACCATCTACGAGCTGCTGTCCGCGCCCGTGTCGCCGTTCGAGATCGTCCTCGCCTATGTCGGGGCGGCGGCGACCAAGTCGGCGGTGCTGGGCCTGATCATCCTGGCGACGGCGGCCCTGTTCGTGCCGCTGCGGATCCTGCACCCGATCGAGATGCTGGCCTTCCTGATCCTGATCTCGACGACCTTCAGCCTGTTCGGCTTCATCATCGGGATCTGGGCCAACGGGTTCGAGCAGTTGCAGATGATCCCCATGCTGGTGGTCACGCCGCTGACCTTCCTGGGCGGATCCTTCTATTCGATCGACATGCTGCCGCCAGCGTGGCGGACGGTGACCCTGTTCAACCCGGTGGTCTATCTGATCTCGGGCTTCCGCTGGACCTTCTACGGCTCGGGGGACGTCAGCATCGGGGTCAGTCTGGCCGCGACGCTGGGCTTCCTTTTCGTCTGCCTCGCCGTCGTGGGCTGGATGTTCAGGACCGGTTACCGGCTCAAGAACTAGAGCGGTGCCCTGCCGTCACGAAACGGGCCAGATCGGTGCGCACCCTTGGCCGGCCTTCGCGTTTCTGAAGCGCGCCTCGCCGGCGCGGGAGTAGCCATGTCCACCGACGACAAACAGCCCCTGAGCGGGTCGAACACCCCCTTCTCGCGCGGTACCGTGACCTGGGGGCGTCCGCCCCAGACCGTGTTCCGTGCCGGGCCGCTGCCGAAGGGTGAGCGCCTGCCGCCGCTGCCCGAGCCGTCGTCGGCGACCCCCGTCGGCGCGCGTGTCGGAAGCGGCATTCTGGGCGGTTCCCTGATTCCGCAGGCACCGGTGCCCTCTCCCGCCCCGACTTCCACTCCCATTCCGGCTCCCACTCCGGCTCCTGCCTCTGTTCCGGCCCCCGAGCCGCGGGCCAGGGCACCCGAGCCGGACCTGACCGTCCGGCCGTTGCCGGCACCGGAACCGGCTCACGTGCCAATCCTGGCCGAGCCCGTCGTCGCCGAGCCGGTCGTCGCCGGGACGGCCCCGCCGCGGGCCGAACCTGCGCCGGGGGTCAGCCCGGTCCTCGCGACGGCCAGCGCCCGCCGTTCGGGCGGCCGTCTACCGCTCTATGCCGGTGTCGCCGTTGCTGTGGTTGCTGTTGCGGCCGTCGGAGTCTGGATGCTGACCCGCCCGCCCGCTGCACCGCCGGCCGTCGAAGTCGCCGTCCCGCCAGCTGTACTGGCACCTCAGCCGGACGCCGAGCCGCTTTCCGTACCGATCGAGGCCGAGGCGGTGGCGCTCGAGGAGACGGTTTCGCAGCCCGTCGCCGCGCCTCCGCCCGCCGCCGCGGCACCGGCGAGTCCCGTGCCCGCGCGCCGGGAGGCGGCACCGCCGCCGGCCGTCCAGCCCGCGCCCGTTCAGCCCGCCCAGGCCACGCCCACGCTGACACCGCCGACCGGGACTGTCGCGCCGTCGCCGCTGATTGAGATTGTCCCGGCCCAGCCCGCGGGGCCGCCGCCGACCTCCGCCGAGCGGCCGCCCGTCGATCCGGACGCGCCGATCACGACCCGGCCCCAGCCGCTGAACTAGGCCGGGCGGAGCGAAAGATAGCCGCGCTCGACCATGCGGCGCAGGCCTTCATAGGCCTCGGCCAGCTCTTCATAGGCCGTGCGGGTCGACGTCAGCCGGGCGATCTGGTCCGGCGTCGACGGCGAGCCTGACTCGCTCTGGCGCAATGCCTCGCTGACCCATTTGGCGCGGGCTGTCGCGGTCTGCACCGCCAGCCGCTGGAACACCGCGGGATCGAGGCCGGGCAGGGCCGCGCCGATCACCTCGCGATTGGCGATGAAGGCCGAATAGTCGATCTGCTCCAGCAGGCCGCGCAGGCGGCGCTGCTCTTGGGGATCGGTGTCCTGCGGCTCGAAATGATCGCGCTGCCGGCGATAGGAGGCGGTCTGGATGGTCGACATCGCGTCGCTCCGGAGATGGACAGCCCGGAGCCTGCGCCTCGCCGATTAACGAGCCGTTGCGGAGGAGAGGCCTGCATCGCCGTTCCGCGCCATGCCCGATGAAACCGGGCCCGAAGAGGAGACGCGACAATCAACACCCGCGCAGCAATGCTGACCGCCGCTAAACGGCACCGTCGCCCGGGGACTGGATTCAGCCGTTGGCGGTGACCACAGCCGTGCCGCCGCCGGGTGTGCGGGCGATGTCGAGCAGTTTGAGCCGGAAGATCAGCACGCTGTTGGCTGGAATCTCACCGCTGTCTGCCTCGCCATAGCCCATCCCGGGCGAGATATAGACCAGCCACTCGTCGCCTACGCTCATGTTCTGGAGCGCGTCGCGCATGCCGGGGATGACCGAACCGGAGATGCCGTCCTCGACCGTGAACACGGCGGGCTGGCCGCGCGTGAACGAGCTGTCGAACACTGTCCCGTCGGTCAGTGACCCCTCGTAATCGACGCGGACCAGATCGTTGCCGTCGGGCTTCTGGCCGCCGGGGGGGCCTGACTGAAGCACCTTGTACTGGACGCCGGACGGCAGGGTGCGGACGCCCTCGGCCCGGGCGTTGGACGTCATGAAGAACTCGGCCTGGCGCAGGTTGGCCGCGGCTTCGGGATTTCCTTCCGGCGCGGCACCCTGGCCGCATCCGGCCAGCGCAACTGCCATGGCCAGCGTGGCCGCCGCCCTAACCCATCCGTAGCGCATAGCCTGCCTCTTCCAGTCCGTGTCTGATTTCTTCTGCGTGGGCCTCGCCGCGGGTCTCGACCATGATGTCGAACTCTGCCCCCTTGGCCGGCACGTCGAGCGCCAGCCGGTTGTGGACCACGTCAATGATGTTGCCGCCAAGACCGCCGATCACGGCGCTCATCTTGGACAGCATGCCTGGCCGGTCGTCGCCGAGGATGCGATAGACGATCAGCCGCTTCTCACGCACCAGTTCCCGGTTCAGGACCACGGCCAGCATCCGCGCGTCGATATTGCCGCCACACAGCACCAGCCCGACCTTCAGCCCCTTGAACTTGTCCGGGTACGCCAGCAGGGCCGCCAGTCCGCCAGCACCCGCGCCTTCCGCGACCGTCTTTTCCAGGGTGGCGTAATAGGCCACGGCGGTCTCGAAATCCGCCTCCTGACAGACCAGAACGTCCTCGACCAGCGGGTCGGCGATGGTGAAGGGGATGTCGCCCACGGCCTTGATGGCGATGCCCTCGGCTATGGTCTGGCCGCCGCATTTCGCGACCTCGCCGCGCCGTCGGGCGCTGAACGAGGGATACATGGACGCCTCGACGCCGAAGATGCGGATTTCCGGCTTCATTGCCTTGGCCGCGACCGAGCAGCCGGCGATCAGCCCGCCTCCGCCGATGGGGATGATCAGGACGTCGAGGTCGGGCGCGTCCTCGAGAAACTCCACGGCGCAGACGCCCTGACCGGTGACGATGCCCTCGTCATCGAAGGCCGAGATGAAGACGAAGCCCTCTTCGTCGCGCAGACGGTGCGCCTCCTCGGTCGAGCCCGTGAAATCCAGCCCCTTGATCACCACCGTGGCGCCGTGCGCCCGCGTCCCGTCGGCCTTGGTGAACGGCGTGCCCTCGGGCATGACGATGGTCACCGGCACGCCCAGCCGGGCGCCGTGATAGGCGAGGGCCTGGGCGTGGTTGCCGGCGCTGGCCGCCACGACCCCACGCTTGCGCTCGTCCGGCGTCAGTTGCAGCAGCCGGTTCAGCGCCCCGCGCTCCTTGAAGCTACCGGTGAAATGCAGGTTGTCGAACTTGACCCAGACCTCGGCCCCGGTCAGTTGCGACAACCGGCGCGAGTGGCGCACCGGCGTCCGGTCGACCTGACCGGCGATTCGGTCGCGCGCCGCCAGAATGTCGTCAAACGTGACTGTCATGGGCCTTCCCTATACCCGGTCTTCGCCGGATTGCCGGGAGCTTTTGGACCACCGTCCTGCGCCTCGCAACCTTGACCTTGCGCCGGCGTTCAGCGTCTCATCCGGACGTTCGACCCGCATCTGCTACGGAGAGAGCCCTTGGCTGCCCATAAGACCCCTCGCAACATCCTCCCGGTCCTCGCCATCGCCGTGCTCGGCGGACTGCTGGCGGCGTGCGAAACCACGCCCATGGGCGGTGGAATGGGTCCCCCCCCGCCGTCAGCGGCCTTCCGGGCCGATGACTTCGCCTGGTCCACCGGCGCGGGCCGCGCCTCGATCGACGGGCGGGTCGACTATCGCCGCGACGGGCAGGCCTACGACTGCACCGGTTCGGTCGCCCTGACGCCGGACACCCCCTACACCCGCGCCCGCTTCCGCACCCTGTATGGCTCGACCGACCGCGCCCAGGTGCCGGAAGCCATCGTGCGGGCCCGCACCGTGGCCGATCCCAACGCCGACTACCGCTCCTTCGTCCGATCGACGACGTGCGAGAACGGGCGTTTCAGCTTCACCGGCCTGCCCGACGGCGGCTGGTTCGTCATCGCCCCGGTCAGCGCCGGTGGAGACCGCGTGGTGTTGATGCGTCGTGTGAATACTCGCGGCGGTCGGATCGCCGTCTCCCTGTAGCGTTTCGCGTTTCGTCATTTCAGGCCGCGTATCGGGCCGTTCTGGAGGATTAACCATGCGCCCGTTCCTGATCCGGTCAGCCTTGCTGCTCGTCGCCGGTGCCGCATTGGTTGCCGGCCCGGCCGCGGCCCAGTCGTGGGGCCACAACAGCGGCTATGGCCATCAGCGCGGCGGCTCGAACGCCGTGCCGTCGACCTTCGACTGGCGCAGCCAGCTGGACCGGCCCGGCGACTATCGCTGCGACGCCTTCTGGGACGCCAACCGTACCGACTGCGGGGCCCGTTGGCGGGACCAGCGGAGCCGGGTCAGCCCCCAGGCGCGCCGCGACTACCGGTCGCTCGCGGGCTATGGCGGCTACAACCACGGTCGCTACGCGGGCGGTTCCTACCGCTACGATGACCGGTATCAGACGCGGCGGCGCGGCTACGGCTACGGCTATGGCGAGACGGGCAACACCTACTACGGTGCCTATGGTCGCCCCGACGTCGTCTATGGAGGCGGTGGCCGTGGCGGATATGGTGGGCATGGCTACGGTTCCGGCGGAGGCCGGGATCCGGGCCGGATCGACTGGTGCCGCGCCACCTACCGCTCCTACGATCCGGGCAGCGGCTACTATCGCGCCTGGAGCGGCCGGCGGGTGTTCTGCGGCTGAGCGCCGGAGGAAACGCGGTTCATCCGATCACGGAATGGTGGAGGAACGCGGTTCGCCATCGTTTGGCCTTGTCTGCACGGCTTCGGTCTCCCTGACCCGCAAGGGGCGGTGAATCAGGGAGCGCGTTCATGTCCCAGCACAATATTTCTGGCTCGGAAGTCTTCGGGCCCAAGCCCGGCGTGATGGTGAGATCGGTCAAGACCAGCGGCCTGCGACGCAAGCGGGCGGCTCGCACGTGGGCGGCCTTCCTCGCCGGCGCGGTGGTGGCCGTCATCGGCGGTGCCGTCGCCGTCGCCGCCATCCTCGGCCCCACCGTCTTCGGCTGACCGGCCTCAGGCCAGCCAGACCATCCGTCGTGTCCGGGCGTCGCCGTCGCGCGCCTTGCTGAAGCCGCGCCGCACCTCGCCCGTGTAGAGGAAGCCGGCCTTCTCCAGCACGCGGCCTGACGCCGGATTGTCGGTGAAATGCCCGGCCACCAGCGCCCGCCGCCGCCAGCGCTTCGACGCCCAGACCAGCGCACCTTCCAGCGCCTCGGTGGCATAGCCGCGTCCCCAGAACGGCCGGCCGATCCAGTAGCCGACCTCGGGCGCGGGATCGCCGTCCTCGAACAGGCCGATCACCCCGACGGCACCGTGGTCTTCATGCTCGATCAGAAAGGTGACGGCCCGCTCCGGATTCTGGCCGGCGACGGCCACGACGAAGGCCTCGGCGTCATCGACCGAATAGGGATGCGGCATCCGCAGGGTCATCCGCGCGATGTCAGGATCGTTGGCGAGGCCGGCCAGGCGGCTGATGTCCTGCGGGCCCGGCGCGCGCAGGGCCAGGCGCCGCGTCTCGACGACAGGAGAGGGTTCGATCACGCACATGTCGGCCTCGGTCTTCTGGCCGCCTCCGTGGAGGGCTCGGACGGCTTCGAGGCGGGGAAACGCAAACGGGGAGCCTGGTGATCCAGACTCCCCGCGGAAATATTTCCCTTGGTCCGGATCGCGGCTCTTGAGCCTTGCGCGATCCGGGAGGTGCTCCGTTCGCGCTTACTCGGCGGCCATGGGCATGGTGTCGTTGGCCGGAAGAATCGACACGTAACAACGACCGCCACGCTTGGTGGTGAATTTCACCGAGCCGTGCACGGTGGCGAACAAGGTGTGGTCGCGGCCGAGGCCGACGTTGTCACCCGGGTGGAAGGTGGTGCCGCGCTGGCGCACGAGGATGTTGCCGGCCAGCACGCGCTCGCCGCCGAACTTCTTCACGCCGAGGCGCTTCGACTCGGAGTCGCGACCGTTGCGCGACGAACCACCGGATTTTTTGTGAGCCATGGGTCGCTCCTACTCTCGATCTTGTTCTTAGGCTTCGTCGGACTTGGCGGCCTTGGCCTTGGCCGGCGCCTTCTTGGCGGCCGGGGCCTTGGCTTCGGTCTTGGCGGCCTTCGGAGCCGCGGCCTTCTTGGCCGGAGCCGCCTTGGCTTCAGTCTTCGGGGCCTTGGCCGGCTTGGCCCTGGCTTCGGTCTCTTCAACGCGCGGGGCGAGGCCACGGGCACGGAGGTTCATTTCGGCCTTGGTCATCAGCGACGCTTCGCCGTCCCACTTGGCCTTTTCGCCGGCGCCTTCGATGCCGGTGATGCGCAGGACCGATTCCATCTGGCGGTGGCCATTGGTCCGGCGGTAGCCCTGACGGCGGATCTTCTTGAAGATCTTGATCTTCTCACCCTTGCGGGTTTCGACCAGCGTCGCTGCGACGGTCGCACCGGCGATCATCGGGGCGCCCAGGGTGATGCCCTTGTCGCCGCCCAGCATCAGCACGTCGCCGAACGAAACGTTCGAGCCCGCGTCGCCGTCGAGCTTCTCGACCACGATGACGTCGCCCGGTTGGACCCGGTACTGCTTGCCGCCGGTCTTGATCACCGCGTACATGTTGAAGCCTCAGCGTAAACGCAAAAAAGATTGCGCCCGCCGGGAGACCCCGCGGGCGAAGAGCGGCGACATATACGGATGGGGACATCCGAGTCAACGCAAAAGGCACCCGAAACGGCCGGAAAACGCCGCCGCCGCTCGAAATCGTCCCGGTCTCTAGCCCCGTTTCCCCCTGCCGTGCAAAGAAGATTCGGGCGGCGCAAGGATCGACGCCCGACGAGGAACAGACGCCATGACCCCCGACGCCGACAGCCGGATCGCCGCCGCGCGCCGCATCACCGCCCATATCGCCGACCTGTTGCAAGCCGACCTGTCGCTGCGGCTGTGGAACGGCGAGGTCCTGCCGCTGGGCCCGAACGCCCGCGACGACATCCAGATTGTGGTGGCCCGGCCCAGCGCGGTGCGCCGTCTGATCCTCAAGCCCGGCCTGATGACCCTGTTCGAGATGTTCGCCAATGGCGACCTGCGCATCGAGGGCGGCAGCCCGCTGGAGGCGGCCGACCGTTGGGACCACGGCCGTGCCGTCCACCTGGCGAAACGCGCCGACAAGATGCTGATCGCCCGGGCGGCCGTTCCCTTCCTGCTGGGCGGAGGCGACGCCGGCGCGACCGAACTGCCCGCCTGGGACGCGACCGGCGAGGACGGCGTCGGGGCAGACAAGGCTGGACGCCGC
>JBBQOK010000013.1:0-24357 GCA_038330765.1 Caulobacterales bacterium
GCCCGGTGCTGTTTGTAGTGTTTACCGTTTCGACGAGACAGACCGCCCCGCGTGGTCGTTATCCACTCGCCCCACCGGCTGGCGGCCCTTATCGGGCCTCACCGGCGTCCCGGCTCCCCCGTTGCCGGGGAGGCCGGAAGGCGGAACGTGCTGACCGTGCTCGGTCACGTAGCGGTTCCATCCAAAGGCGCGCGGCGAGCAAGCGGACAGGATCCATCCCTGCCATCGAGGACCCCCGGGCTTTCCTCCGCCCGGGCTTCATCGCTCGACCACAGCCCGCCGTCATCGAGAGCGTTGGATCCGGTGCCCTCCCCGTCGACGGGATGCGAGAAGTGTGCGCCCGTTTCCAGATGTGCATGGAACATCGGAGCGAGAAAAGCGGAAGCGGTTGATGTTGCGAAGGATTGTCGGCTGAACCCGACTATAGATTCCGGAATAGTCAGCACAGCGTCATGGACCGCGCGCCCCCTCTACCCGCCGGGGGAGAAGGGCCGTTGTGGGCCATGCCGCGCCTAACGCCGCCGCAACCCGCCCAGCACGCCCCTGAGGAGCTCGCGGGTGAGCGTCGTTCCCGCCGTGCGGAGCACCGATTTCGTCATGGCCTCGATGGGGGTTTCGCGGGTGGAGCGGCGCGCCGGGGCGCGGGCGCGGACGGCGTCGCGGTCGTGCCGGGCCTGAAGCCGGGCCTGTTCCTTCAAGCGGGCGGCGGCGACTTTTTCGGCGTCCTTCGCGGCGGTGGCGTCGGAACTGGCGCGCGTCGCGGCCGCCTGCGCGGTGGTGGCGGCCTGCTCGGCCTCGCCCCGCCGGGCGGCAAGGATTTCCTCGGCCGACTCCCGGTCCACGGCGGTGTCATAGATGCCGCGCACCGGGCTGGCGGCCATGACGGTGGCGCGCTCGGCGTCGGTGGCGGGGCCGAGGCGGCTGTCGGGCGGGCGGATCATGGTGCGGGCGACGACATGGGGCGCGCCTTTTTCGTCGAGGGTCGAGACCAGGGCCTCGCCGACGCCGAGACCCTGGATGGCTTCGGCGGTGTCGAAGGCCGGATTGGCGCGGAAGCTGTTGGAGGCCGCCTTCAGCCCGCGTTGTTCGGACGGGGTGTAGGCGCGCAGGGCGTGCTGGATGCGGTTGCCCAGCTGGCTGAGGACGCTGTCGGGAACGTCGGCCGGGTTCTGGGTGACGAAATAGACGCCGACGCCCTTGGAGCGGATCAAGCGCACGACCTGTTCGACCTTCTCGCGCAGGGCGGCGGGCGTGTCGTTGAACAGCAGATGGGCCTCGTCGAAGAAGAAGACGAGACGGGGTTTGTCCGGGTCACCGACCTCGGGCAGCTGTTCGAACAGCTCGGAAAGCAGCCACAGCAGGAAGGCCGCGTAGAGACGCGGGCTGTTCATCAGCCTGGTCGCGTCGAGCACATTGACCTGGCCCCGACCGTCGAGCCCGGTGCGCATCATGTCTTCCAGACGCAGGGCCGGTTCGCCGAAGAAGGCCTTGCCGCCCTGTTGCTCCAACTGCAGCAGCGCGCGCTGGATGGCGGCGATCGAGGCGGGGGCGACATTGCCGACCTCGCGGCCGATCCGTTCGGCGTTCTCGCCGACATGGGCCAGCATGGCGCGCAGGTCGTCGAGGTCGAGCAGCAGCAGGCCCTCCTTGTCGGCGACGTGGAAGACCACCGCCAGAACACCCTCCTGCACGTCATTGAGGTTCAGCATCCGGGCCAGCAGCAGCGGGCCGATCTCGCTGACGGTGGTGCGGATCGGGTGACCCTTCTGGCCATAGAGGTCCCAGAACACGACCGGCGCGGCGCGCGGCGTCAGGGTCAGGCCCATGCCGGCGGCGCGGGCGAGCAGCTTCTCGTTCGGCGAACCGGGCACGCAGAGGCCGGACAGGTCGCCCTTCACATCGGCGCAAAAGACCGGAACGCCCGCGTCCGAGAAGCCCTGGGCCATGATCTGCAGGGTCACAGTCTTGCCGGTGCCGGTCGCCCCGGCCACCACCCCGTGGCGGTTGGCCCGGCTGAACAGCAGGGTTTCGGGCCCGCCACCGCCATCCGGTGAGGACTGGCCGAGGAAGAGGCCGGCGGCGGGGTCGGCGCCGTTGGTCATGGGGAACTCCTGAACGGGATCGGCGCTCATGCTCTACCGCCCGGCGTGGCGGTTCAAGGCCGATTGAATGGGCCGATTGACGGCGACCCCGGGGACCTTGACCATATGCCTATGAAAGCCCCGATCAGCCTGCCGACATCGTCCGTGGCCCGCAATGCGCTGGTGGCGATCGCCGTCGTCGCCATGGGCGCGGCGGTTTACTGGCTGCGGGACATCCTGACGCCGCTGGCCATGGCCATCTTCCTGCTGATCATGATCGACGGGGTGAAGCGGTTCATCGAGGACCGCACCCTTATCCCGCACCGGTTCGCGGGGGCCGCCGCCCTTATACTGGTCGTGGTGCTGTTCTTCGCCTCGATCTGGGTGATCGTGAACGGCGCGACCGGCTTCTTCGACGAGGCGACCGGGGTGACTTCGCGGATCGGCCCCCGGATCGACCAGATCCTGATCGACGGCGCGGCGGTGCTGGGCATCGAGACCGTGCCGACGGCGGCGGAGCTGATGACCCAGCTGGATATCCGCAGCTATCTGGCCGAGGCGGCGCTTCAGGCCCAGGGCGCGCTGACCGGTGCCTTTTTCGTGATGATCTATCTGGCCTTCCTGCTGGCCTCGCAGTCGGGCTTCCGGCGCAAGATCGTCGGCATGTTCCCGGATCGCACCGCCCGGGGCGAGGCGCTGGAGGTGTTCCAGAGGGTACGCGGCGGGGTCGAGGGCTATCTGTGGGTCCAGACCGTCACCGGGGCGATGATCTGCGCGGCGGCCTGGCTGTTGATGCGCGCCGTGGGGCTGCAGAACGCCGAGTTCTGGACCTTCGTCATCTTCATCGTCGGCTTTATCCCGGTGCTGGGCGGGGCGGTGGCCGGCCTGGCCCCGCCGCTGTTCGCCCTGGTCCAGTTCGAGAGCTACTGGCCGGCCCTGATCCTGCTGATCGGTCTGCAGTCGATCCTGTTCATCAGCGGCAATCTGATCCAGCCGCGCATGCAGGGCGACAACCAGAATATCGACCCGGTGGTGGTGCTGCTGGCCCTGGCCTTCTGGGGCAAGGTCTGGGGGGTGGTGGGCATGTTCCTGTCGACCCCGCTGGCGGTCATGGCCATGGCCATACTGTCCGAGTTCAAGGGGTCGCGCTGGATGGCCATCCTGCTGTCGGGAGACGGCGAGCCCTATGCGGACGAGGAGGGCGAGAAGCCGCCCGCGCGGCGGCGCGTCAACCCGCCGCAGCCAAAGGCGGATTGACCCCTTATTCGCGCCCTTGATTGGCCACAACCGGCTCCTATCTCATGCCTGTCGCCGCGGCTCCCCTCCCCCCAAGGCTGCGGCGGCTGACCGGTGCCACCCCTCCCCCTCCTGGGTGCCGGTCCGAACAGGCCGCCGGACGAAAGTCCGGCGGCCTTGTCATTTCCGGGGCTTGTCATTTCCCGGCCCTGTCATTTCCGGAGGGCGTCACGCTCAAGATGCGGAAATGTCACGGCTGGCCGCGGAGTGCCCCAAAGCCGCCTGCGAAGGCCGCCTGTCCGGAACGCGGGCCGGGGGGCGGCGTTTCGGGGGGCTGGAGGGCGGGGCTCACCATCGCATTCAAGGACATCTCAATGTTGAAGACCATTTCCGCCGCATCTCTTGCCCTCCTGCTGACCGGCGTCGCCGCGCCGGCTCTCGCCCAGTCCGCCCCGGACTGGTCCGGCCCCTATATCGGCGTGTTCGGCGGCTATATTCAGCCGAACGACGACGACAATGAAACCGTCGTGTTCGACCGCGACTTCGACGGCGACTTTGACGACACCGTCCTGACCTCCGGCGGCATCAACGCCTTCGGCCCGGGCTTCTGCGGCGACCAGGCCAGCAGCGGCACCACCCGATGTGACGACGACAGCTCCGGCGTCGAGGGCGGCCTGAAGCTGGGTTACGACATGCAGTTCGGCCGCTGGGTCATCGGCGCGGTCGGCGAGATCGCCGGGACCAGCGTTGAGGACAGCGTCACCGCCTTCAGCACGACGCCGGCCTATTACAGCTTCACCCGCAAGCTGGACCATATGGCGGCTCTGCGCGCCCGCATCGGCTACGCCGCCGGCCCGGCCCTGATCTATGTCACCGCCGGCCCCGCCTACGGCAAGGTTTCGAACAGCTTCGCCACCAGCAACGGTGCCAACAGCTTCACCACCACGACGGATGAGGATGACGCCGACGGCTATCAGTTCGGCGGCGGCGTGGAGTGGCGTCTGGCCCCGAACCTGGCCCTGACCGGCGAGTATATCTACTCGGACCTCGACACCGGCGAATACAATGTCCGGGCCGGCAACAACGGCACGACCCCGGCCACCAACCCGTTCATCCTGGCCCCGAACACCGGCGGCACGGACATGATGCGGGAGAGCGATTCCTTCAAGGCGCACCAGCTGCGCATCGGCATGAGCGTTCGCTTCTGATCCGCGACAGCTTCATCTGAAGCGGCGAGGCCGGCTCCGGTGGAGCCGGCCTTTGTCGTTTTGGGGGGTTCCCGGCGCCGCGGGGCTGTCCTAGTGGAGCCCCGTCGGGACAGGCGGCTTGCCGAAGCGGCGAAGCGGCCTAGTCTGGCGACGTCATCAGCGGCCGGGAACGGCCGTGTCCGCGAAGAGAAATGTTCATGCCCGGCGCCTCGGCCTCCACGCTCCCTCAGGCCATCACCCTGGAGGCGCTGGTGGCGAGTTTTTCAGGCGCGGTCGATGAGGCCGCGCGGTCCTACCTGGCCCAGGCGCACGACGACTATGTCGCCGACGAGACGCCCCACCTGGGCGGGAGCGATCTCGGCCAGCTGCTGGGCGCGGTGTGGACGTCCGCCGCTCTGCGCCTGCCCGGCGACCCGGCCCTGATCACCCTCGGGCCGCTGAACGGTGCCGACGGCCGGGCCACCGGCTATGACAGCATCGCCATCATCCAGGACGACCGGCCCTTCCTCGTCGACAGCGTCATGGGCGAGCTGGCCGAGGCCGGCGTCACCGTGCGCTCGATGTTCCATCCGATCGTGGAGCTGGACGGGGGCCGCACCTCCCTGATCATCGTGGTCATGGACCCGGTGCCGCAGGAGCGGCGCGACGCCCTGGGTGAAAGCCTGTGCGTGACCATGGCCGACGTTCGGGCGGCGGTCGACGACCATGCCGCGATGAATGCCCTGATGGCGAGGTCGATCGCCCATCTGGAAGGCCCGCCGCCGGGGCTGGACCCCGACATTCTGGCCGAGAACCTCGCCTTCCTGCGCTGGCTCGAGGCGGACCATTTCGTCTTCCTGGGCGCGCGCGACTATGAATATCCGCGCACCCGGGACGGCGGCTATGAGGCCGAGGCCCCGCTGTCGCAGTCGGGCGCGGGCCTCGGCGTGCTGGCCGATCCGGAGCGCACCGTGCTGCGCAGGGCCAATGAGCCGGCGGTGTTGACCCGCTCGATGAAACGCCAGCTGGACCTGTCGGACCCCGTCACCGTGGCCAAGGCCAACGCCCGGTCGCGGGTCCATCGCCGCGCCTATATGGACTATATCGGGGTCAAGCGGTTCGGAGCCGACGGCCGGCCGTCGGGCGAGACCCGCTTTGTCGGCCTGTTCACCGTCGAGGCCTATGACAAGACCGCCAAAGAAGTGCCGCTGCTGCGCCGCAAGGTCGCCAACGCCCTGGACCGCGCCGACAAGGTGGCCGGGTCGCACAGCCACAAGCGGCTGAAGAACATCCTCGAAAACTATCCGCGCGACGAACTCTTCCAGATCAGCGAGGACGAGTTGCTGGAGATCGCGCTGGGGATATTGCACCTGCATGACCGGCCGCGGATCAAGAGCTTCACCCGCAAGGACCCGTTCGATCGTTTCGTTTCGGTCCTGACCTTCATCCCGCGCGAACGCTTCAGCCCGGCAGTCCGTGAACGGATCGGTCGCATCCTGGCCAACGCCTGGGGCGGCCGGCTTTCGGCCTGGTATCCGCAGCTGTCGGATCAGCCGCTGGTCCGCATCCACTATATCATCGGCGTCACGCCCGGCGATCATCCGTGCCCGGACATGGCCGAGCTGGACGCCGAGGTCGCGGAGGCCGGGCGCGGCTGGGTCGACCGTTTTGAAAGCGCGCTGCGCGAGGGCGGCGTCGACGACGTCCAGGTCGGGCCGCTGAGCGCCCGCTGGGCCTGGGCCTTCGGGGCCGGCTACCGCGACCGCTATGACGCCGAAGAGGCCGTGCGGGACCTGCAGGCGTTGGACCAGCTGAACGCCACCGGCCTCAACGACGGCGGCGAGCCGGTGGCGGTGCGCGCCTTCCGCACGCCGCAAGACGGGCCGCTGAATTTCCGCTTCAAACTGTATCGCCGGGGCGCGGCGGCACCGCTGTCGGACGTCCTGCCGGTGCTGGCCGACATGGGGCTGACGACGCTGGAGGAATGGGGCCACGCCCTGACCCCGGCCGGCGATCCCGATATATACGTTCACGAATTCCTGTTGGAGGACCCGCGCGGCGGCGGCCTGCATTTCGATGACGTGCGCGCGCCGTTTGAACAGGCCTTCTCGGCGGTTTGGACCGGCCGGACGGAGAGCGACGGCTTCAACCGGCTGGTGCTGGAGCTGGGCGTCGACTGGCGCGAGGCGGCGCTGGTACGGACCCTGGCCCGCTATCGCCAGCAGGCCGGACTCGATCCCAGCCAGGCGGTGCAGGAAGAGGCGTTGCGCGGCTATCCGGCCGTGGCCCGCGGCCTGCTGTCGCTGTTCCACGCCAAATTCGATCCGACCGCCGGCGGCAACGCCGAGGCCCGCAAGGGGGTGGTCGCCGAACAGGCGGCCAAGCTGATGGCCCTGCTGCAGGAGGTGAGGAGCCTCGACCACGACCGCGCCCTGCGTCGTCTGGTGCTGTTGGTGCAGGCCATCAAGCGGACCAACTATTTTCAGACCGGTGCGGACGGAGAGCCGAAGTCGCTCATCTCGGTCAAGATCGCCTCGCGCGAGCTGGACGACCTGCCGCTGCCCCGGCCCTATCGCGAGATCTTCGTCTGGGCGCCGCATGTCGAGGGCGTGCACCTGCGTTTCGGACCCGTGGCCCGGGGCGGCCTGCGCTGGTCCGACCGCCGCGACGACTTCCGCACCGAGGTGCTGGGGCTGGTCAAGGCGCAGCAGGTCAAGAACGCCGTCATCGTGCCGGTCGGCTCGAAGGGCGGCTTCTTCCCGAAACATCTGGCGGCCATCGTCCGTGCGGGCGGCGACCGCGACGCCCAGGTGGCCGAGGCCATCCGCGCCTACAAGACCTTCCTGTCGGGCCTGCTGGACATCACCGACAATATCGCCGCCGACGGCGCGGTGATCCATCCGGCCGATGTGATTCTGTGGGAGGGCGATGACCCCTATCTGGTCGTGGCCGCCGACAAGGGCACGGCGACCTTCTCGGACATCGCCAACGGGATCTCGGCCGACTACGGCTTCTGGCTGGGCGATGCCTTCGCCTCGGGCGGGTCGGTCGGCTACGATCACAAGGTCATGGGCATCACCGCCCGCGGCGCCTGGGAGGCCGTGAAGCGGCATTTCCGCGAGGCCGGCAAGGACATCCAGACCCAGCCCTTCACTGTCGTCGGCGTCGGCGACATGTCGGGCGACGTGTTCGGCAACGGCATGCTGCTGTCGAAGGCGATCAAACTGGTCGCCGCCTTCGACCACCGCGACATCTTCATCGACCCGACTCCGGATCCCGCCACGTCATGGGTCGAGCGGGACCGGATGTTCAAACTGCCGCGCTCGTCCTGGCAGGACTATGACCTGTCGAAAATCTCGGCCGGTGGCGGGGTCTTCTCGCGCTCGGCCAAGTCGATCGAACTGTCGCCCGAGATCAGGGCCGCGCTGGGGATACAGGAGGAGGCCCTCGATCCGGCGTCCCTGATGAAGGCCATATTGAAGGCCCCGGCCGAACTGCTCTACCTCGGCGGCATCGGCACCTATGTGAAGGGGCCGAACGAGACGGACCTTCAGGTCGGCGACAAGGCCAATGACGCCATCCGCGTCGACGCCGGCGAACTGCGCGTGGCGGTGGTCGGGGAGGGCGCGAACCTGGGCCTGACCCAGGCCGGCCGCATCGCCTTCGCCCGCAACGGCGGCCGCATCAACACCGACGCCATCGACAATTCGGCCGGGGTGGATTCGACCGACCATGAGGTCAACATCAAGATCCTGACCGGGGCGGCTATCGCTTCAGGCGCGCTGAAGGCGGCGGACCGCGACGCCCTGCTGGCCTCCATGACCGAAGAGGTCGGGCTGAAGGTTCTGGTCCACAACTACGACCAGACGCTGGCCGTCAGCCTGCAGCAGGCCGAAGGCGCGAACGCGCTGGATTCCCAGCAACGCTTCATGCTGTGGCTGGCCGGCAAGGGTAAGCTGGACCGCAAGGTCGAGGGCCTGCCCGACGACCTGAGGCTGGCGGAGATGAAGGCCTCGGGCAGCGCCCTGACGCGACCCGAGCTGGCCGTGCTGACGGCCTATTCCAAGATCGAGCTGTTCGATGACATCGTCGCCTCCCAGGCGCCGGACGATCCCTTCTTCCACCGCACCCTGGTGCACTATTTCCCCGCGCCGCTGGCGAAGTTCGAGGCCGATATGGAGCGGCACCGGCTGAAGCGCGAGATCATCTCGACAGTGCTGGGCAACGAGATCGTCAACATGTGCGGGGCGACCTTCCCCGAGCGGCTGCGGCTGTCGGCGCAATGCGACACCTCGGCCATGGTCATCGCCTTCGAGGCGGCGCGGCAGGTGTTTCGTCTCGACGAGGCCTGGGACCAGGTCTCGGCGCTGGACCTGGAGATACCGGCAGAGGCCCAGATCGCCCTCTATCGCGAAATCTCGACCGTGCTGCGTCGTCAGACCTTCTGGCTGGCCCGGCGGGCCACGCGAGACGGCGCGACGGTCGACGATCTGATCGCCGCCTACCGGCCCGCCGCCGATGCGCTGCGCGCCGCCGGCGGATCGGTGCTGTCGCAGTTCGAACAGGCCCGGCTGGAGGCCCGCATCGCGGCCTTCACCGGCTACGGGGCCAGCGAGGAGATGGCGCGCGACTTCGCCATGCTGCAGCCGCTGGTGGCCACCGCCGACATCGGCGATCTGGCCCGGGAGGCGGGCTGGTCCGAACCGGCGATGGCGACCCTCTATCACCAGGTCGGCGCGGCCTTCGACTTCGATCGGCTCAGGGCGGCGGCGGGCAATGTTCCGTCAGCAGATCATTTTGATCGTCTGGCCGTGCGCCGGCTGATCGAGGACCTGATGAACGAACAGCTGCTGCTGACCCGGGCGGTGGCCCGGTCGGCGGACGCCTCGGTCGGAGCCAGCGAACAGTCGGCGGAACAGGCGGTTGACCGCTGGATCGGACCGCGTCTGGCCACGGTCGAGGGCGTTCGCGGCTCGGTCGACGAGATCGAGGCCTCGGGCTCGGGCTGGACCTTCGCCAAGCTGACCATCGCGAACAGCGCCATCCGTGAGATTGCGTCGTCAGCAAGCTGACGACACCATTTCGGGTTGGCCGCAGTCACAAGGCTCCGTCGTGTCGACCCGACGCGGCCAGGCGCGTCGCGCGAGCAGGTTCGATCTGCTAGCGTTGGGCATGGGAGAAGCCGATGCCGCGTAAATTCCTGGTCGTCGTCGACGACAGTCCGGAGTTCGAGGCGGCGCTGCGCTATGCGGCGCGGCGCGCGCGCTCGACCGGTGGCCATGTCGTGATGCTGCGGGTGATCCCGCCGGCGGCGTCCGACGCCCACTGGGCCGGTGTACGCGAGGAGATCGAGCGCCAGACCCGGGCCGAGGCCGAGTCGTCGCTGAACACCTGGGCCGGGGAGGCGGCGCAACGATCCGGCTCAACCCCCATACTGGTCATCGAGCGGGGCGAGACCCAGGACTGCATCCGCAAGGTCGTCGGCGAGGACCCGGACATCAAGATCCTGGTGCTGGCCGCCGGTTCGAACGCGCCGGGCCCGCTGGTCGCCGCCATCGTCAAACAGGGCGCGGCCTTCACCGGTCGCAAGCTGCCGGTCACCATCGTGCCGGGCGAGCTGACCGAGAAGGAAGTCGAGGACCTGGCCTGATTTGAAGGGGCGCCGGAGGAAGGTCGTGGGTCGGAAGCCTTGAACAGGCGGCGGGTGAGGCGCACTTACCGGCCATGTTCATCCAGACCGAAGCCACCCCCAATCCGAACGCATTGAAATTCCTGCCCGGCCGCGAGGTGTCGGCCGAGCCGCGCGAATTCCTGAGCATCGACGAAGCGGCCGCCTCGCCGCTGGCGGAGGCGCTGTTCCAGCTGGAGGGTGTCGCAGGCGTCTTCTACGGTTCGGACTATGTGTCGGTAACCCGGCAGGCTGACGGCCTGGACTGGACGCGGATGAAGGCGCCGATCCTGGCGGCGATCATGGATCATTTCGTCTCGGGTGCGCCCCTGATGCGCGGCGGGGACTTCGACAGCGCCAGCCCGGACAGCGACGACAGCGAGGTCGTGGCCGAGATCAAACAGCTGCTCGACAGCCGCATCCGGCCCGCTGTGGCCCAGGACGGCGGCGACATCCTGTTCGACGCCTTCAATGAGGAGACCGGCGTGTTGACCCTGCGGATGCGCGGGGCCTGCGCCGGCTGCCCGTCGTCCTCGGCCACGCTCAAGGCGGGGGTCGAGCAGATGATGAAACACTATGTGCCGGAAGTGACCAGCGTCGAGCAGGTTATATAGAACGCGCCTGAAACAAATCCGTCCTCGCGTCACGCGCGGGACGGCGCCACAATCCCTGCATGCCCCGGTTCGAGAGCGACAGCGACGCCCGGCGCCTCGGCGAGGCGCTCGCAGGGCTGCGCCGTGAGCGCGGCCTCAGCCAGGCCGAGGCCGGTGAGCGGGCGGGGATGACCAGTCAGGGGTGGGGTCTGTACGAGGCCGGCAAGCGGCCGGGCCTGTTCCGGCCGGACGTCCAGCGCCGACTGACCCAGGCCATCGATGCGACCGCCGAGGAGTTGGCGATGCGGCTGGGCGCGGCGGACGCCCCGGCTTCGCCGCCGGAGCCTGCCGGGCGGCGCATGGAAAGCGCCGGACGGGCCTTCGCGGGCGCGCCGACCCGGCGGCTGCAGCTGTCCAACGATGACCTCGCGCCCTGGGCGGCGTCGGGGGTGGTGGTGGAATATGAACCGGGCCGCTGGCCTCGGCGCGATCAGGGCTGCGTCATCGAAATGGGTGACGGGACCCTGCGGGTGCGGCTGTATGAGCGGGCCGACGCCGACGCCGTGATCGTGCGCGGCATCAGCGGCGGTGAGGAGCGGATCGCGCGCGGGGATACGCGTCAGGTCTCGGCCGTCATCGCCCGGCTGGATGTGTGATGAAACGTTTTAGTTGCAACAAATCCGTTTCCATGAAACTGTTCCGTGTAGAACAGAGGGAGCGGAGCCATGGCCAAGATCGGCGGACCGGAGCGGGTGGACGCCTTCGTCGGCGCGCGCATCAGTCTGAGGCGGTCGGCGCTGGGGCTCTCGCAGACGGCGCTGGCGCAGCAGTTGGGGATCAGCTTCCAGCAGGTGCAGAAATACGAGACCGGCCAGAACCGCATCTCCGCCTCGCGCCTGCATCGGGTGGCGACGGTGCTGGCCACCTCGGTCGAGGCCTTTTTCCCGCCGGTCGAGACGGCGGCGCGACAGCCGGGCGAGACGGGCTGGGAGGCCTTGCGCCACATCACCGCGACCAGCGACGGGCGGACGGTGGCCACGGCCTTTCCGCTGATCGAGGACCGGGACCTGCGCAAGGCCGTGGCGCGGGTGGTGCGGGCGCTGGCGCGCGACGACTGACCGCGTCTGTGGAGGCGGGGTCGTGAGGGTGCTGGTGGTCGATACGGCGCTGGGCCTGTGCACCGCCGGGGTGTTCGAGATCGCGGAGGATGGAAGTGCGACAGTGCTCGGCCTGCGCTCAGAGGCCATGATCAAGGGTCATCAGGAACGGCTGGCGGGCATGGTTCGAGACGCCGTGGGCGAGGCGGGTGGGTTGAAGGCAGGCGGATTGGGGGCGGGCGGCTTTGATGGGCTGGACCGGATCGGGGTCACGGTGGGTCCGGGATCGTTCACCGGCCTGAGGGTCGGCCTCGCCTTTGCCCAAGGCCTGGGCGCGGCCCTGGACCGGCCGGTGGTCGGGGTGTCGGCCCTCGACGCGCTCGCGGCTTCGGACCGGACCGTTTCGGAGCGGGCGGCTCCGGCCACGGCGGCGCTGATCGATGCGCGAAGGGGACAGGTCTATGCCCGCTTTTGGCGGGACGGCGCGCCGCAGGGGCCCGCCGAGGCCCTGTCGCTCGATGCGGCGCGGGAACGGATCGCGGCTCTGGGCGCGGGCGTCCGACTGGTCGGTTCGGGTGCCGCCCTGCTGGCGGAGGCTTTCCCGGAGGCCCCGGTGGTCGATCTGGCCGGGCCTTCGCCCGAGGCGCTGGCCCGGTTGACGGCGGCGGCCGATCCGGCGGCCAGCCCGCCCCGGCCGCTGTATCTGCGCGCGCCCGACGCGACCCCGCCCAGTCGCCTGCCGGGCCAGCCGCGGCTGCCCGCGTCATGACCGCAGACGCCGCCACCGCCGCGCGGCTGGCTGCCCTGCATGCGGAGGCTTTTGACCAGCCGGGCGACGCGGCCTGGTCGGAGACGGCGTTCGGGGATCTGCTCGGGCAGGCGGGGGTCTTCGCCGTTGAAACCGTGGACGGCTTCATCCTGATGCGGGCCGTCGCGGACGAGGCGGAGATCCTGACCCTGGCCGTCCGGCCCGCAGCCCGGCGCCGGGGCGAGGGCGGGCGGCTGATCGGCGAGGGCGTGCTGGCGGCGGCGGCGCGAGGCGCGGCGCGGGTCTTTCTGGAGGTGGCCGGGGACAACGAGGCCGCGCGAGCGCTTTACGCCGCCGCCGGCTTCGTCGAGGCGGGGCGGCGGCCCGGCTACTACCGCAGCGCGGACGGCGGGCGGCGCGACGCCCTGCTTCTTGGTCTCAACCTGGCCGAGACGCTTCCATAGCCCGCCGGGGCAGCCTATTCTCCCTGCCATGGACCGGATCGAGAAACTTTGCGCCGACCGCGGCATGCGCATGACCGAGCAGCGGCGCGTCATCGCCCGGGTGCTGTCGAGCGCCGATGACCACCCCGATGTCGAGGAGCTGTACCGCCGCGCCTCGTCGATCGACCCCCACATCTCGATCGCCACCGTTTACCGCACGGTCCGGCTGTTCGAGGAGGCCGGGGTTGTCGAGAAACATGATTTTGGCGATGGGCGGTCGCGCTATGAAGAGGCGGGCGACGATCACCACGACCATCTGATCGACACCCGGTCGGGCGAGGTGATCGAGTTCTTCGACGCCGAGATCGAGCGGCTGAAGACGGAGATCGCCGAACGGCTGGGCTTTGAGCTGATCGGCCACAAGCTGGAGCTCTACGGCAAGCCGATCGCCGGGGCCGAACCGTCGAAGCGCGAGGGCCTGATCTTCAAGCGCCACGCCCATCGGGATGAGGCCTGATTTTCCAGTGGGCCGCGGCCCGGCGGACGCGGCGCGTCGCACCACCGCGCCCTGAAAGACCGCTCATGACCGAAACTCTCGGAGCGACGGAAGCGGCGGGCACCGCGCTTAAACGCCTGTTCATCAAGACCTACGGCTGCCAGATGAACGTCTATGACTCGGAGCGCATGGCCGATGTGCTGCGGCCGCTCGGCTATGCCGCGACCGACACGGCCGAGGACGCCGATTTCGTCATCCTGAACACCTGCCATATCCGCGAGAAGGCGGTCGAGAAGGTCTATTCCGAGCTCGGCAAGCTGAAGGAATTGAAGGACTCCCGCGCGAGGAATTCGGCGACGGAAACGGGGACAACAAGGAATTCGATGATCATTGCCGTGGCCGGCTGTGTCGCCCAGGCCGAGGGCGAGGAGATCATGCGGCGCCAGCCGGCGGTCGATCTGGTCGTCGGCCCGCAGGCCTATCACCAACTGCCGGAGCTGCTGACCCGTACCGCCCGGGCGCGGGGCGAGCGGATCGGTGCCGACTTCGCCGCCAATGAGAAGTTCGACGCCCTGCCGGTCGCGCGCGGCGGCGACGGGGTCACGGCCTTCCTGACGGTGCAGGAGGGTTGCGACAAATTCTGCACCTTCTGCGTCGTGCCCTACACGCGCGGCGCCGAGTGGTCGCGGCCGGTGGCGGCGGTTCTGGAAGAGGCGCGCGCGCTGGCGGCCCGGGGCGTCCGCGAGGTCACCCTGCTGGGCCAGAACGTCAATGCCTATGACGGCGAGGGCGTGGACGGCAAGCCATCGACCCTGGCGCGGCTGGCCCATGCGCTGGCGGAGATCCCGGGGCTGGACCGCATCCGCTACACGACCAGCCATCCCAACGACATGTCGGACGATCTGATCGCGGCGCACGGCGAGCTGGACGCCCTGATGCCCTGGCTGCATCTGCCGGTGCAGTCCGGGTCGGACCGCATATTGCGGCTGATGAACCGCAAACACGGACGGGAAAAGTATTTCGAACTGGTCGAGCGCCTCCGCGAGGCGAGGCCGGATCTGGCGCTGTCGGGCGACTTCATCGTCGGCTTCCCCGGCGAGACGGACCGGGATTTCGACCAGACGATGGACCTGGTGCGGCGCGTGACCTACGCCTCGGCCTTCTCGTTCATGTATTCGCCACGCCCCGGCACGCCCGCGGCGACCATGGCGGGGCAGGTGCCGGACGCGGTCAGCCGCGAACGGCTGCACGCGCTCCAGGCCGTGCTGATCGAACAGCAGACCGCCTTCAATGAAGCGCGGGCGGGAATGGTCATGCCGGTGCTGTTCGAGCGCCGGGGCCGTCACCCGTCCCGGGCCCAGGCGGTGGGCCGGTCGCCGTGGCTGCAGTCGGTCCATGTCGACCATGCGGATCACCTGATCGGCCAGATCGTTCCAGTGAAGATCGAGCGCGGCCAGCAGAA
Organism: Caulobacterales bacterium; assembly: GCA_038330765.1. Classification (GTDB taxonomy): domain Bacteria; phylum Pseudomonadota; class Alphaproteobacteria; order Caulobacterales; family Caulobacteraceae; genus Brevundimonas. The sequence continues at coordinate 15,012 of JBBQOK010000013.1, forward strand.
CTCCCTCAGCGGCCGGCTCGTGCAACAGAAGGCGGCCTGATGGCGCGTGAGAGTGAGTTTCTGGCGTTGGACGACGCCGCCCTGCGCGCCGTCGTGGGCCCGCACAGCCGCCACGTCGCCCTGATCGAGGATGCGTTCAAGGTGCTGATCGAGGCACCGGGCGGCGGCGTCACCATCAACGGCTCGACCCGCGACCGGGCGCAGGCCAAACGCGTCATCCAGACCCTGGCCAAACGCTCTGAAACGGGGGCCGAGATCACCGAGGCGGACGTGCGGACGGCGGTGGGCACGGCGGCGGTCCAGCCGCGCGACGGGCAGGGGACGGTCGCCCCCAACGCCACGGCCCTGCCGGTCGGACGACGCGGCGCCATCGCGCCCAAGACGGCGGCCCAGGCCAATTATCTGTCACTGCTGTCGCAGTGCGAACTGACCTTCGGCGTCGGTCCGGCGGGAACGGGCAAGACCTTCCTGGCGGCCGCCTACGGTGCGTCCCTGCTGCGGCGCGGGCAGGTCGACCGGCTGGTCATCACCCGGCCCGCGGTCGAGGCGGGCGAGAAGCTGGGCTTCCTGCCCGGCGACCTGAACGAGAAGGTCGACCCCTATCTGGCCCCCATCTGGGAGGCGCTGAACGATATTCTGGGTCCGGACGATGTCCGTCGTCGGCGCGACAAGGGCGAGATCGAGGCCGCGCCGATCGCCTTCATGCGCGGCCGCACGCTGGCCCATGCCTTCATCATCGTCGACGAAGCGCAGAACACGTCGCGGCTGCAGATGAAGATGGTCCTGACCCGTCTGGGCGAAGGCGCGCGGATGGTGGTGACGGGCGACCCGTCGCAGATCGACCTGCTGAACCCGCGCGACTCGGGCCTGCGACACGCGCTGCGCATCCTCGAGGGGGTCAAGGGCGTGGGCGTCCAGACCTTCCAGGCCCAGGATGTGGTGCGCCACGCCATGGTCGAGCGCATCGTGCGTGCCTATGACGCCGACGCCGCGAGCCGCCGTCCGGTCGCCGACCTCGAAGACCCTGATGCGCGGGATGCGAGCGCATGATCGAGGTCGAGATCGAGGACATGGCGTGGTCCGCGCGCCTGCCGGACGCGGCGGAGGTAGCCGAGCGCGCCGCCGTCGCCGCCCTCGGGACGGTCGAGGGCGATGTGGTCATCCTGCTGACCGACGACGCGGCGGTGCGGGACCTGAATGGACGGTTCCGCGAGCAGGATCGGCCCACCAACGTCCTGTCGTTTCCGGCGGTTGAGATGACGCTTCCGGGGCAGGCGCCGCATCTGGGCGATCTGGTTCTGGCCTTCGGCGTCTGTGCGACCGAGGCAGAAGCGCAGGGCAAGACGCTGGCCGACCATCTGTCGCACCTGACCGTCCACGGCGTCCTGCACCTGCTGGGCCGCGACCATGAGGACGAGGCCGATGCCGAGGCGATGGAGGCCGAGGAGCGCGCCATCCTTGCCAGGCTGGGCGTCGTGGACCCATACAGGGCCGATGCTGACGCTTGACCCGGATTCCCGCCGCGACCGCCTGATCCTGCGTTTCGGCCGCATCGCGCTGGCGCTGCTGGCCGGCGCGGGCGCGGCGCTGGCCCATCCGCCGTTCGGTGTCCTGCCCGGTCTGCTGGGCTATGCGCTGCTGATGCTGTTGGCCGAGCGGTCGCGGACCGTGCGCGGCGGCTTCTGGATGGGGTGGCTGGCGGGCTTCGCCTATTTCCTCATCAGCTGCTGGTGGGTGGCCGAGGCCTTTCTGGTCAATCCGGCGCAGGCGTGGATGGCACCGTTCGCGGCATCGCTGTTGCCGATCGGCCTGGGCCTGTTCTGGGGCGCGGCGACGGCTCTCTATCGCCGGCTGGCTCCCGTCGGCGCGACGCGGGTGCTGGTCTTTGCCGGCCTGTTCTGCCTGCTCGAGTGGCTGCGCGGCCATGTGCTGACCGGCTTCCCGTGGAATCCGGCGGGCGCCAGTTGGAAGGCCGGATCGGCGGCGTCGCAATTCGCTTCGGTCGCCGGCGTCTATGGATTGAGCCTCGTCACCGTCGCGGCGGCGGCGGCCTTCGCCCCGCTGGCGGGACCGGGACCCCGCAAGGCGCGGATCGGCGCGGCCGTGCTCGGCGCCCTGACCCTGACCGTCCTGATCGTCGGCGGCGCCGTCAGCCTGTCGCGCGCCGAACTGAAACTGACCAACACGGTGGTGCGGATCGTTCAGGCCGATGTGGCGCAGGAATCCAAATGGACGCCTGAATCCTATCGCGGCATCGTCGACCGCTATGTGAACCTGACCGCCCGGCCCGGCGCGGTGCGGCCCGATGTGATCATCTGGCCGGAGGGCTCGCTGCCCGCCTCGGCCAATCAGGTGTTCGCGCCGGGGTCGCCGGACGCGGTCGCCATCGCCCGCGCCATTCAGCCGGGCCAGAGCCTGATTCTGGGCCTCGGCCGGGGCGTGGCGGTGCCGGGCGCACCGGGCGACGAGCGGTACTATAACAGCCTTCTGGCGCTGACCGATCAGGGCGGCGACGGCCTGACGATCACCGCCACCTATGACAAATACCGGCTGGTGCCGTTCGGCGAATTCCTGCCGGCGGGAGGCCTGCTCGGCGCACTGGGCGTGCGAAGCCTGACCCATATGCCGCTCGACTTCAGCGCCGGGGCGCGGCCCGCGCCGATCGAGATTCCCGGCCTGCCGCGGGTGCAGCCCCTGATCTGCTACGAGAGCCTCTATCCGGGTTTCACTCCCGGCTGGGTGGGCCGACCGCGCTGGATCGTCAATATTTCGAACGACGCCTGGTTCGGGCGGACTTCGGGGCCGCTGCAGCATCTGAACCTGGCCAGCTATCGGGCCATCGAGACCGGTCTGCCGGTGGTCCGCTCCACGCCGACCGGCGTATCGGCGATGATCGATCCCTGGGGCCGGATCGTCGGCGACCAGCGCCTCGATCCCGGCGAAAGCGGCGTCATCGACGCCCGCCTGCCGGAGCCGCGACCGGTGACCGTGTACGGCCGGTTCGGCGACCTGCTGTTTGCGCTCGGCCTGCTGGGGGCCCTCACGCCGGCGCTGGCTCCTGGCCTGTCGTGGATCCGTCGGCGGCGCTGAATCCGCGCCGGGAGCGGAGGTTTTCCCGTGGTCGGGGAGGGCCGTGAACGGTTACACAACCGCCAGATGCATAATAGGCAAAAACGGCGCGTTTTTCCGTGACAGGGGGCCGAAGCAGGCGCATTCAGACCAAGCTTCACCCATGAGAGGGCAAAACGAACGATGGCCAGAGGCAAGGGCGAGGATGGACCGCATCCAGTGGACCGGCATGTCGGTCGGCGCGTGTGCGAAAAGCGCCTGGCGCTTGGTTATAACCAGAGCGACCTCGGTCGCGCGCTGGGCCTGACGTTCCAGCAGATCCAGAAATACGAGAAGGGCGCGAACCGCGTATCCGCGTCGAAGCTCTGGGATATCGCCCGGTTCTTCAAGGTCGACATCGGTTATTTCTTCGAAGGCCTGAACGGAGCCGAGGGTGGCGGCGTGGCCGATGGCGGGGCGGCGTTCGATCACGACTTCCCGGCGACCCGCTACACCATAGAGATCAGCCGGCTGGCCCCCCAGCTGTCGACCCGCCAGCAGAAGCTGGCGCTGGAGCTGGTCCGCGAAATGGCCGACCGCAAGGAGACGGACGAGGCCTGAGCCTCGTCCCTGCTTCCCCTATTCGGACCCTTCTGACCGGCGACGCCCGAAATTGGGCGCCGCGGACTTCTGTTCGGCCCAGTAGGTCGCGCCGTCGCGCGGCTTGAACATGGTCTTGGCCACGCCCTCCCGCGACACCACGGCGAAGGTGTTGGTCGACGCCTGATAGAGCAGGACATCCCCGTTCGGACGTTCGACGCGCTCCGTCCCGGCCGGCGGGCGGCGGGTGAAGGCTCGCACCCGGACCAGATAGTCCTCCGCGCTGGACGCCCCGAAGTCCGCGCCGTTGCGTTCGAACAGGCGGGCGACCTTGGCGTCCACGGTTTCTCGCCGGTTGGCGGTCAGGACCGGTTTCGCCTTTTCCGGCCCGGCCTCCGCCGTTTCAGTGGCCCCGCCGGCGCCCGCGGTGAAAACCGCCTGCGCTCCCTCGGCCGACCGCTCCCGTGTCTCGACGGCCGATCCGCCATTGCCGCATGACGCGAGCGCCAGCAGCGCCAGCGCCGCCATCCCCGTTCCAGTGGTCTTGCGCATCCTCACACCCTCCAATTGTCTGAACCCGCAGACACCACCATAGCGACGCTGTTCTGTTCATGCAATGTTCTTGTTTGGCGCCGATCCCTCGACGCCGTCGGGCCGCATCGCTAGATCAGGGGCATGACCCCAGCGACGCTTTCCGGACGCAAGATCCTGCTGATCGTCGGCGGCGGCATCGCCGCCTACAAGGCGCTGGAGCTGGTGCGTCTGCTGAAGAAGGCGGGGGCCGAGGTGATGAGCGTGCTGACGGCGGCGGGGGCGGAGTTCGTCACCCCGATGTCGCTGGCGGCGCTGACCGGCCATCCGGTCCGCCAGGCGCTGTTCATGCCAGAGGACGAGACGACCATGGGCCATATCGAGCTGTCGCGCTGGGCCGATCTGGTGGTGGTGGCGCCGGCGACGGCGGGGCTGATCGCCAAGGCCGCCAACGGACTGGCGGACGACCTGGCCTCGACCACGCTGCTGGCCACCGACAAGCGGGTGCTGCTGGCCCCGGCGATGAATGTACGGATGTGGCTGCACCCGGCGGTGCAGGCCAATGTCGAACGGCTCCAGGGCTTCGACGGCTTCCACGGCGTGGCCGTGGTCGGGCCGGATGAGGGCGAGATGGCCTGCGGCGAGTTCGGCCCGGGGCGGATGGCGGAACCAGCGGCGATCCTCGAGGCCATTCACGGTCTGCTGGCCGGCCCCGACGGCAGGCCGCTGGCAGGGCGCAGGGCCGTGGTGACGGCGGGGCCGACCTTCGAGCCGATCGACCCGGTGCGGGGCCTGACCAACCGCTCCAGCGGCAAACAGGGCTATGCCATCGCCGGGGCGCTGGCGGCGCTGGGCGCCGAGGTGACGCTGGTGTCCGGGCCCGTGGCCCTGCCGGTGCCGACGGGCGTGGCGCGGGTCTGGATCGAGACGGCGCGCGAGATGCAGGCCGCGGTGCAGGCGGCGCTGCCCGCCGACATCGCGGTGATGAGCGCGGCGGTGGCGGACTGGCGCGTCGACGGCGTGGCTTCGGGCAAGATCAAGAAGGCCCCGGGCGGCCCGCCCTCACTGGCCCTGATCGAGAATCCGGACATCCTCGCCGGCGTGTCCGCGTCCGGAAAGACGCGGCCGAAGCTGGTCGTCGGCTTTGCCGCCGAGACGACGGACCTGGAGGCCAATGCCCGGGCCAAGCTGTCGCGCAAGGGCTGTGACTGGATCGTCGGCAATGACGTGTCCGACGATGTCTTCGGCGCCGACGGCAACGCCGTGACCCTGTTCACCCGGGGCGGAGAGGCCGAGAGCTGGCCGCGCCAGAGCAAGACGGCGGTGGCGCGCAAGTTGGCCGCCCGGATCGCGGACTATTTCAAAGCCTGAAGGAAAAGACCGCCCATGACGACCGTCCGCGTCGAACGTCTGCCGCAAGCCGAGGGGCTGCCGTTGCCCGCTTATGAGACCGCGGGCTCGGCCGGGATGGATCTGCGCGCGGCCGTGCCCGAGGACCAGCCGCTGACGCTGGAGCCCGGCGCGAGGGCGCTGGTGAAGACGGGGCTGAAGATCGCGCTGGAGCCGGGCTATGAGGCCCAGGTGCGGCCCCGGTCAGGGCTGGCGCTGAAGCACGGGATCACCTGCCTGAACTCGCCGGGCACCATCGACAGCGACTATCGCGGCGAGGTCGGGGTCATCCTGATCAACCACGGGCAGGAGCCGTTCGTCATCAGGCGCGGCGAACGCATCGCCCAGATGGTCATAGCCCGCCACGAACAGGCGGCCATGGTCGAGGTCGGGACGCTGGATGAGACGGCGCGGGGTGCCGGCGGGTTCGGCTCGACCGGTCGATAAGCGGAGCCATTCGGCGCGACGGGCGTTAACCCTGCTTCCGGCCAAGCTGGGCCGTATGAAGGAGGTCGGCGTATGGAGTCCCTGTTCGATTCGATCGGCGTGTTTCTGGGCAGCCTGTTCGGCCTGGCCCAGGGCGGGTTCGACACCATCAACCAGGTCACCGGCCTGGTCATCGCGGTGATCGCGACCCTCATGATGCCCGCCTGGAGCCGGCTCTGGGCCACCTCGCTGGGCGCGGCCTTCGTCTTCATCCTGGTCGGCCTGCTGCGCCCGATGCTGGACGGCGGCGCCTTCGTCATGCCGCAGCTGCTGACCATGGGCTTCTGGATGACGGTTCTGGCGCTGTTCCTCGGCTTTGCCGTGGTCATAGCGGTGATGTTCTTCATCAAGTCGCTGTTCGTCGGACGTGGTCACAGTCGACGCAGCCACGCGCACTGAGGCCCGGGGGCCTCAGAGTCCTTGTTGGACCGCAGTCGTCGGCCCTTCGGGACCTCCCGACCCGACGCGGCCTGGCGCTTCGCGTGATCCGCGCTCAAGCAGCGAGCCGCCGTGCGGCGAGCGATAGCGCCCCCAGGCAGGCGCGAGCCTGCCGAGGATCAGGCCTGTTTGAAGCCCAGCACGTCCTGCATGTCATAGAGGCCGGGCTTGCGGCTGCGGACCCAGGCGGCGGCGGCGACGGCGCCCTTGGCGAACAGGGAGCGGTCGATGGCCGAGTGGCTCAGCGTCAGGGTCTCGTCTTCGGAGGCGAACAGGACGGTGTGCTCGCCGATGATGCCGCCGGCGCGAAGGCTGGCGAAGCCGATGCCGCCCGTCACGCGAGGGCCGGTGATGCCGTCCCATGGCGGGCGGCGGACGTCGGCCAGATCCTCGCCGCGTCCATTGGCGGCGGCTTCCCCAAGCATCAGGGCGGTGCCGGAGGGGGCGTCGATCTTCTTGCGGTGATGGGCTTCCAGCACCTCAATGTCCCAGTCGGCCGCGTCCAGTCGCTGGGCCGCGTGTTCGACCAGGCCGATCAGGATGTTGACGCCGAGCGAGAAGTTTCCGCTGCGGACGATGGCGATCTTCTCCGCCGCCTTGTGGATGTCGGTCTCCTGCTCGGGTGTCAGGCCGGTCGAGCCGATGACCAGGGCCGGGCCGCCGCGGGCGGCGCAGGTCCGGGCCAGTTCGACCGAGGCTTCGGGCGTGGAGAAGTCGATGACCACGTCGCACAGCGACAGGTCGGGGGTCTCGCCGCGGTCGAAACGGGCGGCGACCACGACATCCTCGCGGGTGTCGAGCGCGGCCGAGACGGCGCGGCCCATTCGGCCCCGGGCGCCGGAAATGCCGGCGTGGAAGATGGCGCTCAAATCAGACCCCCGAACCATTCGTCCGCATTGTGAAGGCTTTCCGGCCAGCCGTCATCCCGGGAGACTCCGCGGCGGAGCGCCTATTGCGTCGCCTCGGCGCCCAGAATGTCGGCCCAGAAGCGTTTGGCCTTGCCGGCGAAGGATGAGTTGCGCGGCGTCTGCAGGTCGCCCAGCGAGGCGGCCAGCTCTTCCAGCAGCTCCTTCTGGCGCGGCGTCAGGTCGGTGGGGGTCTCGACGAACAGCTCGACCACCAGATCGCCGCGCTGGCGGCCGTTCAGGTGGGGCATGCCCTTGCCCTTGATGCGGACGGCCTTGCCGGTCTGGGCCCCGGCGGGGACGGTCACGGCGGCCTTGCAGCGGCCGTCGCAGGCCTCGGAGGTCAGGCACGGGGCGTCGATCTCGCCGCCGAGGGCCGCGGTGGTCATCGACACGGGCACGGTGACCAGCAGATCGAGGTTGTCGCGCTCGAACAGCTCGTGCGGCGTGATGGACAGGAAGACGTAGAGATCGCCGCGCGGGCCGCCGCGCTGGCCGACGTCGCCCTCGCCCGACAGGCGGATGCGCGAGCCGTCATCGACCCCGGCCGGGACCTTGAGCTGGAGCTTGCGGTTCTTCCGTACCTGGCCGTGGCCGTGGCAGGTGGTGCAGGGCTCGGCGATCATCTGGCCGCCGCCGCCGCAGCGCGGGCAGGTCCGCTCGACCTGGAAGAAGCCGTTGGCCGACCGCACCCGGCCCGCGCCCTGGCAGGTGCTGCAGGTGGTGGGCTTGGTGCCCGGCCTGGCGCCTGACCCCTCGCAGGTGTCGCAGGTGGCGGTGGTGGGGACGGCGATCTCGACGTCGGCACCCTTGTAGGCCTGTTCGAGGGTGATCTCGAGGTCGTAGCGCAGGTCCGAGCCCCTGCGCGGCCCGTGCTGGCGCGCGCCGCCGCGCTGACGGCCGCCGAAAACGTCGCCGAATGCGTCGCCGAAGACCTGGGAAAAGATGTCGTTGACGTCGGTGAAGCCCTGACCCTGGCCGCCGAACCCGCCGCCGTTGACCCCGGCGTGGCCGAAGCGGTCGTAGGCGGCGCGCTTCTGGTCGTCGCTGAGCACGCCGTAGGCTTCGGAAATTTCCTTGAAGCGGGCCATGGAGTCATCGCACCCGCCGTTCCGGTCAGGGTGATGCTCCATCGCCAGCTTGCGATAGGCCGACTTCAGGCCGGCGGCGTCGATCGTCCGTTCGACGCCCAGAATTTCGTAATAGTCACGCGTCGCCATCTGGCGTTCGTCCTCTTACCCTGCCGTTCCCGCCGGGACCTCTTCGGGCCCCTGACCGGGAAAGATTGACCGGGCTGACATGGGCGCCCGGCCCGATGATGCAAGTTTCATGAAACGGCCCCGACCGTCCATTCCTCCCCCGGCGAAGCGGCCGAAGGACGGTGGAGGAGGCCCGCCTCGAACGCCGGCGAATGCGGCGGCCCCCTCCATCGCTTCGCGGTGCCCCTCCCCCGATGGGGAGAGGGTTCTATCGCACTAGGCGCTCTTCTTCTCGTCGCCGTCGGCGTCCGGAGAGACTTCCTCGAACTCGGCGTCGACCACGCCGTCGTCGGCGGGCGCTTCGGCCGGGGCCTCGCCGTCCGCGCCCTGCGTGGCGGCGTACATGGCCTCGCCGAGCTTCATCGAGGCCTGGGCCAGGGTGTTGGTCTTCTCGCGGATGGCTTCCGGATCCGTGCTGTCCTTCGCCGTCTTCAGGTCTTCAAGCGCGGCCTCGATGGCCGTCTTGCCGGCCTCGTCGATCTTGTCGCCGTGTTCGGTCATGGCCTTTTCGGTCGAGTGGATCAGGCTGTCGGCCGCATTCTGGGCCTCCACCAGCTCCTTGCGGGTCTTGTCGGCCGCGGCATTGGCCTCAGCTTCCTTGACCATCTTGTCGATGTCGGCGTCCGACAGGCCGCCGTTGGCCTGGATGCGGATCGACTGTTCCTTGTTGGTCGCCTTGTCCTTGGCGGT
>JBBQOK010000014.1:0-24189 GCA_038330765.1 Caulobacterales bacterium
CAGCGTCACGCTTGGCCCCGGAGACCTCTTCGTCGTGCCAAGGGGCGAGGAACACCGCCCGCACGCGAGACGCGAAGTGGAGCTTTTGCTCATCGAGCCTTCGGGCACGCCCAACAGCGGCGACCCCGAAACCGCCGCCCCACGTCAGTTCGTGTGAACGCACACGATCGTTCTATAACCGGCCCGCGACCCGCTTCAGTCTTTGGGCATGAACCTCAAAACCATTTACAGCACTTCACCGGCGCGCGGCTGGCTTCCATGGGGACTTCTCGCTCCCGTCGTCTGCCTCGTCCTCGCGCTTGTCTCCGAGATTCCGGCCGGACTCATTCTTGAGCCGTTCGGCTTTGTGGATGCAGGCGGCGAACCCGTCGGCACCCAAGGCCTCATGGCGTTGCTGCTTGTGTCATTCATCGCCTGGATGCTCGCCGTTGCAGACTGGATCGCGTTCGTCGAGCGGCGGAATGCCGGCACAATCGGTCTTACGAAAGCAGGTGCGGCGGCCGGATTCTCTGGCGGCCTGGTTGCTGGCCTTGTCATGGTGTCGGCAGTGGTGGCCTGTATCTGGTTGGCGGGCGCCTACGAACCTGGCGCACTGTTTCCGGCCGCTCAGTCCTCCAGCGCGCTCATCGCGATCGCTGGACTCTTTGTATGTTTCGTCGTTCAAGCCAGCATCGAAGAAATCATTTTCCGTGGATGGCTCACCTCGGTCATCACACGCCGAATGAACCTCATCTGGGCCGTCGTGTTATCATCGCTTCTGTTCACGCTGCTTCATTCCTCCCGGGAAAATACTTGGCTCATCACCGGCAATATTCTGCTTTTTGCTTTCTTCCTGAGCGCGTGGTCGATCTACTCCAACAACATCTGGGGCGCGATGGGGTGGCACGCAGGATGGAACTGGCTATTGGCCACCGGCTTTGACGTGCCGGTCACCGGCCTCGACGCGGGCGTGCCTGCGCTCACCGTCTCGCTGGCCCCAGTCGGATCGGACCTTCTGACCGGTGGCGCGAAGGGCCCGGAGGGAAGTATCTTCTGCACGCTGTTCCTTGTCTGCGGCATTATCTTCTTTGTGTGGCGCATCGCACGAAAGCGGAGAGACGTCGGACCGGTTCACAACAAACCTGCGGGCGCGCAGATTTGACGATGCGGCCAAGCGCATTCCCGACATTCACCCCCACGCCATGATCCTTTATGTGAATATGCCTCGCCTTGATGGGTTCGGCATCCTCCAGCACCTCAAGTCCACAGGACGTATTCTGACCTTGCCCGTGATGGTGCTGACAGCTCGCTATCAGGCCCGCGACGTTCAGGAAGCAATCAGGCTGGGCGTCGACAACCCCAGCGTCGGCTTCCCACCCTCAGCAGCCATTCACCGGGTCAGCTTGTCGGCCCCCCCCCGGAAACGCTCCCAGACTTATGGGTTGGCCTGCCCCTCATCCAGCCCAGCCGGGCCGGTCGGCGTTGACGTTCGGCCCGGCTCTGGCACTGTCCGGCGTCGCTTGTCCGGGGAGTCCGCCATGTTCCGCACCGTCCTTCTGTCCACCGTCGCCGTCCTGCTGGCGGTTCCGGCCGCCGCGCAAGACGAGGCCGCGGCGCGACGCATCCTCGAACGGACGCCGCTGATCGACGGGCATAACGACCTGCCGTGGGCGCTGCGCCAGACCTATGGCAATGATCCGCACGCGGTGGACCTGTCGACCAATCTGGACGCCTCGACGGCGTTGCATACCGACATCCCCCGACTGCGCGCCGGGGGCGTCGGGGCGCAGTTCTGGTCGGTCTATGTGCCGGCCAGCCTGACCCCGGTGGAGGCGGCCAAGGCGACCTTTGAACAGATCGACACGGTCAAGCGGATCGTCAGCGCCCATCCCGATGTGTTCGAGCTGGCGACCACCGCCGCGGACATCGAGCGCATCCATCGGCGCGGCAAGATCGCCTCGCTGATCGGCATGGAGGGCGGCTATTCGATTGACGATTCGCTGGGCCTGCTGCGCGAGTTTCACGACGCCGGGGCGCGCTACATGACCCTGACCCATTCGACCACCACCAGCTGGGCCGACAGCGCCACGGACGCACCGAAATGGGGCGGGCTGTCGCCGTTTGGCGAGGATGTGGTGCGCGAGATGAACCGGCTGGGGATGATGGTCGACCTGAGCCATGTGTCCGAGGAGACGATGATGGACGCCATGCGGGTGTCCGGGGCGCCGGTGATCTTCTCCCATTCCTCGGCGCGGGCGGTGACGGCCCATCCGCGCAATGTGCCCGACAGCGTGCTGCGGCTGATGGCCGAAGACGGCGGGGTGGTCATGGTCACCTTCGTGCCGGGGTTCGTGTCGGAGACGGTGCGGGCCTGGAATGCGGCGAGGGCCGCGGAGGACGCCCGGCTGAAGTCGCTGAACCCCGGCGATCCGGCGGCGGTGACGGCCTGGCTGACGGCCTGGGTGGCGGCCAACCCCGCGCCCCGCGCCGGTCTCGCCGACGTCGTGGCCCATATCCAGCACGTCCGGGACGTGGCCGGGATCGATCATGTCGGCCTGGGTGGTGACTTCGACGGCGTCGGCAGCCTGCCGGACGGGCTCGAGGGGGTGGACGCCTATCCCCGCCTGCTGGCGGCGCTGATGACGAACGGCTGGAGCGAGGCGGATATCCGCAAGCTGGCAGGCGGCAATATGCTGCGGGTCATGCGGGGGGTAGAGGCCGTGGCGGCGGGCATGGCGGGCGAACGGCCGGGGATGGCGAAGCTGCCGGAGGACGGGGCGCCGGACTAGGTCCTCAGGCGGCGACCGCTTGGGGTCCGTTCGCCAGTCGCCGGATTTCGCGCTCGATGTCCTCGGCACCATCGCCCGGAAGAACCTCGATGTAGCGCACACCCGCACGGCGCAGCGCCTCCTTCTTGACCGCGTCGCGCGCCGCCGCCGTGCCGAGGTAGTGGCCGCTGCCCTGATACTCGACCGCTGCGATCGGGTCGCCATTCGCCGCGATGAGCAGCACATCCACCCGCTTGCTGTTGATGGCGGCGTAGGCCTGCGGGTCCGAGGATTTCAGGACTTCACCCAGGCTGACCTGAGCCATGACCCTCCAGTTCAGCCCCAGTGCCTTGATCGCCTGCTCGGCGCGATAGAACACCCGCGCCTCATCCCTGGACATCAGCTTCCGCTTTTCGAACGGAGCGTTCATGACGACCCGAAGTTGGTCCGCGCTGTCGGGCGTGGTTTTCGCCTGGCGGCGCGACCCCACAAAGGACATGGCCCCGTTGGGTTTTTTCCAGGCACCGCGACCGCGACCGCGTGCGAATCGCAGGGACGGGCCAAACGCGCCGGCGAGATAGGCCAGAAAAATTGCGCCGGCGACGATCAGGGTCAGGTCGTCTGTCATGCCGATACCGTAGTATGATTGCCTTCAGCCGCACTTAAGCTTCGTGGTGAATTCGGTCGCGGCCGTGGTGTGAAATCCTTGACCGCTAAGGCTCCCGTAATACTTGCCGCATCCCCTCCCAAAGCGCGATCCCGGCTGACACCGACAGGTTCAGCGACCGCGCCTCGGGCTGGATAGGGATCACCACCCGCGCCTCCGCGGCGTCATGCACGAAGTCGGGCGCACCGGACGTCTCGCTGCCGAACAGCAGGGTGTCGTCGGGGCGGAAGGCGAAGCCGTCGAGCGGCGTGGCCCCCCGGGTCGTGAACAGGATGAGCCGTCCCGGCCCGCGGTCGCGCTGAAACGCATCCCAGTCCGCGTGGCGGATCATGTGGGCGAGGGGGCCGTAATCCAGCGCGGCGCGCTTCATCGCGCGGTCGTCGAGGCGGAAGCCGGTGGGCTCGATAAGGTGCAGTTCCACGCCAAAACAGGCGCCGAGACGGATGCAGGCGCCGACGTTCTGCGGAATGGCCGGTTGAAAAAGGGCGAGACGCATTCTAAGGCCCTCATACGCGTGGCCTGGGGGCTTGTCGCGGCTCGAATTGCGACCGTTTCTCAAGAGGCGGCAGCGACTTGCGGCGATGCGCCGCAAAGCCGGGCCGGGCAAGACCTTCGGGTTTTCGCTAAGGAACGACAGCGTTGAAGCGGCGCGCCTCGTGGCGACGCCGCCAATGGCTCAGGAGACGAATCGGTGGCTGCAGACCAGGGCGATCCGAACCATCAGGATCCCAATCGTAGAGACTTCATCCACATCGCGGCGGGTGCCGCGGCTGTGGGCGCCGGTGCCATGGTTGTATGGCCGCTGGTCAATTCGATGAACCCGGCCGCCGACACGCTGGCGCTGTCGACCATCGAGTTCGACCTGACCAAGGTCCAGGAGGGCCAGCAGGTCGTCATCAAATGGCAGGGCAAGCCGGTGTTCGTGCGTTACCGCACCCCGGCCGAGGTCGAGGTGGCGCGCGAGACGCCGATGGGCGACCTCAAGGACCCCGAGACCGACGCGGACCGGGTCAAGGCCGGGCATCAACAGTTTCTGGTGGTCATCGGCTCCTGCACCCACCTGGGCTGCGTGCCGACCTTCGGCTCTGGTGACTACGGCGGCTGGTTCTGCCCCTGTCACGGTTCGCACTACGACACCTCGGGCCGCATCCGCAAAGGACCGGCACCGAAAAACCTGGTTGTGCCGACCTATGAATATGTGTCCGACACCCGCGTGAAAATCGGCTGAGGACGGGCGAGAAAACGATGAGCGATCACGAATCCACCTACGTCCCCAAGACCGGCATCGAGAAGTGGCTCGACACCCGTCTGCCCATCGTCCGCTTTGGCGCTGACTATATGTCGCTGCCGACGCCGAAGAACCTGAACTACTGGTACACGTTCGGCGGCATCCTGGCCCTGTGCCTGGTCATCCAGATCGCCTCGGGCGTGATCCTGGCCATGCACTATGTGCCGAACACGGCCATGGCCTTCGCCTCGGTTGAACGCATCATGCGCGACGTCAATGGCGGCGACCTGATCCGCTATACCCACGCCAACGGGGCCTCGATGTTCTTCATCGCGGTCTACGTCCACATGCTGCGCGGGCTCTACTACGGCTCCTACAAGGCACCGCGCGAGATGATCTGGATCATTGGCTGCCTGATCTTCTTCCTGATGATCGCCACGGCCTTCCTCGGCTACGTCCTGCCGTGGGGCCAGATGTCCTTCTGGGGCGCGGAGGTGATTACCAATCTGATCGGGGCCATCCCGGTCATCGGCGAGCCGATCCTGATCTGGCTGCGCGGTGGCCCGGCCATCGACAACGCCACGCTGAACCGCTTCTTCTCGCTGCACTATCTGCTGCCGTTCGTGATCGCCGGCTGTGTGGTGCTGCACCTCTGGGCCCTGCACAGCGCCGGTCAGAACAACCCGGTCGGCATCCTGATTCCGAAGGACCGGACGGCCAAGGACACCCTGCCCTTCCATCCGTATTTCACGGTCAAGGACGGGTTCGCGATCATCCTGTTCCTGATCCTGTTCGCCCTGTTCGTCTTCTTCATGCCGAACGCCTTGGGCCACGCCGATAACTACATTCCGGCTGACCCGCTGAAGACGCCGACGCACATCGTGCCCGAGTGGTACATGCTGCCGTTCTACGCGATCCTGCGCGCCATCCCCGACAAGTTCGGCGGCGTTCTGGCGATGTTCGGCTCCATTGGCGTGCTGTTCATCCTGCCGTGGCTGGATACGTCCAAGGTGCGCTCAATGCGCTACCGCCCGACGATGCGGACCTTCTTCATCATCTTCGTGATCGTGGGTCTGGGTCTCGGCTGGTGCGGCGGCCAGCTGCCGGACGCGCAGGTGGTGCCGGGCATGCCCAGCTTCACCCTCTTCGACGGCCAGCTGAACAGCTACCTGTGGCTGACCCGGCTGCTGACGGCCTATTATTTCATCTTCTTCCTCGTGATCATGCCGTTCCTCGGTCTGCGCGAAACCCCGTTGCCGATCCCGGCGACCATCTCCGAACCGGTCCTGCCCACCGTCGACGCGCCGCTCGGCGCGGCCTCTTCCGAGCAGAAGGGCTGAGCGCGACCATGACCCTCAAGACGAACATCCAGTCGATGAAAAAGACCCTGGTTCTGATCGCCCTCGCGGCTGGCCTCGCCGCCGTGGCGCAGCCGGCTCTGGCGGAAGGCGGCGCCAAACACCCGCGCAGCGGCGGCTTCACCTTCGATGGTCCGTTCGGGACCTTTGACCAGGGCCAGCTGCAGCGCGGCTACAAGGTCTATCGGGAAGTCTGTGCGTCCTGCCACGGCATGGACCTGATGCATTTCCGGACCCTGGCCGAGCCGGGCGGTCCCTTCTACGACGCGCATCAGGCCAATCCGGCCGCCAACCGCTTCGTCAAGGTGCTGGCCGCCGAGGTGCAGGTGCCGGATATCGACAGCGAGACCGGCGAGGCGATCATGCGCGACGCCGTGCCGGCCGATAAATTCCCCAACCCGTATCCGAACGCCACGGCCGCGGCGGCGGGCAACGGCGGCGCGGCCCCGCCGGACCTGTCGGTCATGGCCAAGGCCCGTCACGACGGCGCCAACTACATCTACTCGCTGCTGTCGGGCTACGGCGCTCCGCCCGCTGGCCTGAAGGTCGGACCGGGTCAGCACTACAACCCCTATATGGCTGGTGATCTGACCTCATACTGGTCGGGGCCCGAGGGCAGCCATGTGCCGCCGGGCGGTTTCATCGCCATGCCGGCGCCGTTGCGCGACGGCCAAGTGAGCTACGACGACGGCTCGGCCCAGACGGTCGACCAATACTCGAAGGACGTGGCCGCCTTCATCGCCTGGTCGTCGGACCCCAAACAGGTTCAGCGCAAGCAGTCGGGCGTCGGGGTGATGATCTTCCTCTTCCTGTTCGCCGGCGTGACCTATCTGAGCTACCGCCGCATCTGGAAGGGCGTCGCCCACTAGGGCTCGCTCCATCGCTGAACTGACAGACCCGCCGACGCCCCCCGCGTCGGCGGGTTTTTCGTGCCCGCTTGAATTCGCAAAAAAGAACTTTATGAAGCAAAGTCAGATTGGGAGGATCACCATGATGACGCGATCAAGACTGTCCCTGGCGGCCGCGGCCGCGGCTGTGTGTTTCGTCCTCGCGGCGCCGGCCGTCGCCTCGGCCCAGGCCGTGTTCCCCGCCGGGTCGGAGGAACAGCGGCAGGCGATGCAGACGCTGGCATGGATGGACGGCGAATGGGTCGGAGAGGCGACGATCTTCATGGGCCCGGGCCGGACCTCGACCCATGTCCACACCGAGCGGATCGGCCCGATGCTGGGCGGCTCGATCAAGGTGATCGAGGGGCGCAGTATGGGTGAGGACGGCGCGGCCGGGTTCAACGCCTTCGCCGTGGTGTCCTGGGACGACGCCGAGGACCGCTATAAGATGCGCTCCTACGCCAATGGGCAGGCGGGCGACTTCCCGCTGACGGCAACCCCGGACGGCTTCCGCTGGAGCACGCCGGGCCGGGGCGGCGAGATGCGCTACACCACGACGTTCAGGGACGGGGCGTGGGTCGAGCTGGGCGACTTCGTGGCCGAGGGGCGCGAACCCATGCGGGTGATCGAACTGCGCCTGCGTCGCCGCGGCGACACGGACTGGCCGGCGGCGGACCCGGTCATCCCCTGATCGACACGCGCGGACCGACGCCCTAACGTCTCTCCGGGTCTGATTTCCGGCTGAGGGTGTTTCGTCCATGCGTCTTGTCTCCATCGCCGCCGCGCTTGCCGCCGGCACCCTGATCTCCGCCTGCGCCAGCATGGCAGGGGAGGGGCCGTCCCCGGTCGCCAGCTTCGACGCCGCGCGCCTGTCCGAACACGCCCGGGTGCTGTCCGACGACAGCTACCAGGGCCGGGGCATCGGCACCCCCGCCGAGGCGATGGTCGTCCGGTATCTGAGCGAGCAATACGCCGCAGCGGGCTTTGAGCCCGGCGGCGTCGGTGGCGGCTGGACCCAGGACGTGACCCTGAACCGCTTCACCACCTCCAACATCCGCGCCGGCTTCAAGGTCGGCGACGAGCGCATCCCCCTGACGCCGGGCCAGCAGATTGTCGTCTCGACCCGTCTGCCGGGCGAGCATGTGATGCTGACGAACACGCCGCTGGTCTTTGTCGGTTATGGCATCAAGGCCCCCGAACGGAACTGGGACGACTTCAAGGACGTCGATGTGCGCGGCAAGATCATCGTCGTACTGGTCAACGACCCCGACTTCGAACAGCCGGAGCTGAACACCTTCAACGGCCGGGCCATGACCTATTACGGCCGCTGGACCTACAAATACGAAGAGGCCGCGCGTCAGGGTGCGGCGGGCGTCATCATCGTCCACGAAACCGCGCCCGCCTCCTACGGCTGGGCCACCGTCAACAACAGCTGGTCCGGCCCGCAGTTTGACATCGTGCGCCAGAACGCCGCCGCCGAGCGAGTGCAAATGGAGAGCTGGATCCAGCGCGACATCGCCGTCGACCTGTTCCGCAAGGCCGGGCTCGATTTCGATGCCCTCAAGGTCCGGGCCCGAAGCCGCGACTTCCGGCCCGTTGAACTGCCGGACGCGACCTTCAGCGGCATGTTCGACGTGACGACCAGCCAGGTGGTGACCAAAAACGTCATCGCCCGCCTGCCGGGAACGACGCATCCGGACGAGTCGATCCTCTATACGGCCCACTGGGACCACATCGGGGTCGGCGAGCCCGACGCCGCCGGCGACGCCATCTTCAACGGCGCGGTCGACAATGCGACCGGCACCGCCGGCCTGCTGGAGCTGGCCCGGCTTTGGGGGGCCGGTCCGCGCCCGCAACGCTCGATCGTGATGATCAGCTTCACCGCCGAGGAGAGCGGCCTGCTGGGCTCTGAATTCTACGCCGCCAATCCGGTCTATTCGCTGGAGAAGACCGTCGCCGGCTTCAACATGGACGCGATGAATGTCTATGGCCGCGTCGCCAACCTGGGCATCGTCGGCTACGGCCAGTCGGACCTCGACGAGCGCCTCGCCGCCGCCGCGCAGCGTCAGGGGCGCAGCATCGAGCCGGACTCCAACCCCGCCGCCGGCAGCTATTTCCGCAGCGACCACTTCCCACTGGCCAAGCGCGGCGTGCCCATGGCCTACGCCGAGGGCGGCGGTGAATTCCGCGACGCGCCCCTGGCGGCCCGCAATGCCGCCCGCGATGAGTATGGCTCCAAACGCTACCACCAGGCCGACGACGAATGGTCCTCGGACTGGGATCTGGCCGGTCAGATCGAGGATCTGGAAGTGGCCCTGTGGATCGGCCGCGATCTGGCCAACAGCCGCGACTGGCCGGGCTGGCAGGAAGGCTCGGAGTTCGGTCCGGCCCGGGCCGCCAGCGCGAGCGCGCGCCGCTAGCCAGATGACGAAAACTTAATGGGCGGTCCTGCGGGGCCGCCCTAGAGTGCGCGCCGTAAACCGGGATGGAGCGCCCCTATATGTTTCGTGCATTCACCGGCGGTGTCGCCGCCGCCGCCCTTCTGTTCGTCGCTGGATCGGCGCCGGCGCAGGACTTCTCCGCCGACCGCATCAGCAACGACATTCGCACCATCAGCGCGGACGCGTATCAGGGCCGCTATCCCGGCACCGAAGGCGAGCGGATGACCCTCGCCTGGCTGCAGGCGCAGTATGAGGCCCTGGGCCTTCAACCCGGCGGCCCGGACGGCCAGTGGCTGCAGCCGGTGGCACTGAAGCGTTTCAGCCCGGTCGCCGGCGCGGCCAAGGCCAGCTGGACCGGGGCGGACGGTGTCAGCCATCCCCTGACGGTTGGCACGGACATCACGGTTCGCGCGGTCTCCAACGACGGCCAGGCTTCGATCAGCAACGCCCCGCTGGTCTTCGTCGGCTACGGCATCACCGCGCCCGAACGGAACTGGGATGACTACGGCGACGCCGATGTCCGCGGCAAGATCGTCGTCGTCATGGCCGGCGAGCCGGAGGGCGCGCTGTTCAACGGCGACTACGACACCAACTATGAGTCCGGCGCCTACAAGGCTGACGAAGCCTTCCGCCGCGGCGCGGTCGGCATCGTGACGGTCATTGGCGAGCCTGCATCGTCGCAGATGTGGCAGCGCGCGGCGCGGGGCTCAAACCGCACCCGGACCATGGTGCCGGGGTCCGCCGATCTCGAAGCGTCGATGGGCATCAATCACGACGTCGCCCTGCAGTGGGCGTCGGCGGCCGGCGTCGACATGGCGCGGATGGCGGTCATCGACAGCGGCTCGTTCAAGGCCATGCCGCTGAACGGCCTGACCCTCTCGGTCGAGACGGCCGAGACCATCGACACCCTCGTGACCCACAACCTGTTGGCCCTCATCCCCGGGACCGAGCATCCCGAAGAGACGATCATCTATTCGGCGCACTGGGATCACGTCGGCGGCGAGGCCCAGCATCCCGAAATGCCGGGCGATGACAAGATCTTCAACGGTGCCTGGGACAACGCCTCCGGCACCATCGGCGTGCTGGAGATGGCGCGTCAGCTCAGCGCCGCCCCGCGGCCGAAGCGTTCGATCGTCTTCGCCCATATGGCGGCCGAGGAAATGGGGCTGATGGGGTCCTACGGCTACGCCGCCGATCCGGTCTATCCGCTGGAGACGACCGTGGCGGACATCAACATCGACATGCTGCCGCTCTCGGGCCCGACCCGGGACGTGCCGATCTTCGGCAAGGGGCAGAACGACCTCGAGGACCGGCTGCAGGCGCTGGCCGAGCCGCTGGGCCGCTATGTCTCCGACGACAACATGCCCGAGCAGGGCTTCTACTACCGCTCGGACCATTTCCCGTTCGCCCGCATGGGCGTGCCGGCGATCATGCCGTGGCACGGCTGGGACTGGGTCGAGGGCGGGCGTGAAGCGGGCGAGGCCGCGTGGCGCGCCAAATTCGGTGCCGACTATCACAAGCCTTCGGACGAATGGTCGGCCGAGCTGAACTTCACCTCGGCGGTCGAGAACCTGACCCTGCTGTACCATCTGGGTCTGGACCTCGCGAACAGCGGGGACTGGCCGGGCTGGAAGCCGACGTCGGAATTCGCCGCCGTCCGCGCCCGCTCCGACGCCGCCCGTCAGTAATGGTGACGACGTGACCGCGACGATACGGCCCCTGACCGGCGACGGCTCGCCGCCGGTCGAGGGCTCGTATCCGCAGGCCGTCGAAGTGACCGGACCGACCCGCTGGCTGTATCTGTCGGGTCAGATTCCGGTCGCGCCCGATGGATCGCTGGCGGCGGACTTCACCGGCCAGTGCGAACAGGTCTGGTCCAACATCGAGACCCAGCTGGCCGCCGCCGGGATGACGCTGGACAATCTGGTCAAGGTCACGACCTTCCTGTCGGACCGGTCGTATGCGGTTGAGAACCGCGAGGTCCGGATCCGTCGTCTGGCGGGGCGTCAGCCGGCGCTGACGGTCATAATCGCTGGCATCTTCGACGAAGCCTGGCTGGTCGAGATCGAGGCGGTCGCGGCGGCTTGAGGTCTAGCGCTTCCGGACGAACACCGTGCCGGCGGAATAACCCGCGCCGAAGCTGCATATCAGGCCGGTGTCGCCGGCCGCCATGTCTTGCTGGTGCAGGTGGAAGGCGATGATCGAGCCGGCCGAGGAGGTGTTGGCGTATTCGTCGAGGATGATGACGTTTTCCTCGGCCGTCGGCTCTCGGCCCAGCACCTTGCGGCCGATGAACTGGTTCATGTTGATATTGGCCTGATGCAGCCACAGCCGCTTCAGGGCGGTGGGGTCGAGGCCAAGTTCGGCGGCGTGGTCGACGATCATGTCCGAGACCATCGGCACCACATCCCTGAACACTTTTCGTCCCTGCTGGACGAAAAGCTTGTCTGTCTGGCCCAGCGCTCCGCTGCCTGAGGCCGAGGTGGACAGCGCCTCAGTCGTTTCGGCGGCCCTGTTCAGGAAACCGAAATTGTTGCGGATGTTGTTCGAGAAGGAGGTCTTCAGCCGCGTGCCGAGGATCTCCCAGCCGCCCGGCGCGGCCTGATCTTCGGCCTCGACGATGACGGCGGTGGCGACGTCGCCGAAGATGAAATGGCTGTCGCGGTCCTTGAAGTTCAGATGGGCGGAGCAGACTTCCGGATTGACCATCAGCACGGCCTTGACCGAGCCCGAGGCGATGAAGTCCGCCGCTGTCTTGATGCCGAAGGTGGCCGAGCTGCAGGCCACATTCATGTCGAAGGCGAAACCGTCGATGCCCAGCGCCTGCTGCACCTCGATGGCCATGGCGGGGTAGGGGCGCTGCATGTTGGAGGCGGCGCACAGCACGGCGCCGATCTCCGAGACCGGCTTGCCCCAGGCGGCGATGGCGTCGCGCGCGGCCTTCACCGCCATCTCGGCCAGGACAGACAGCTCGTCATCAGGCCGTTCGGCGATGTGCGGCACCATCCGGGACGGGTCCAGCACGCCGGCCTTGTCGAGCACGAAGCGTGACTTGATGCCGGACGCCTTCTCGATGAATTCGACCGACGACGGGGTCAGTTCGGCGACGTCGCCCTCGGCGATCTCCGCCGCGTGTCCGGCGTTGAACCGCTGGGCCCAGGTGTTGTAGGCGGCCACCAGTTCTTCGTTGGAGATGGACTGATCGGGCGTGAACAGGCCCGTGGCGGCGATGACGGCTTTGGTCACTCGATGGGTTCCCTGCGGCGCCAGCTTGAAGGGGGCGTCCGTTCTTTTTCCGAACCCATAGATAGGCCGCTCAGGTGCCCGGGTCGAGACGCGCCAGCAGCTTGTTGGCCGCTTCGAGGTGCAGCCGCTCCACCATCCGGTATCCCAGCCGGATGGCACCCTTGCCCCGGGCGTCGGCGGCGGCGAAGGCGGCGACGATCTCGCGCGCCCGGTCGATCTCTTCCGGGGTGGGCGAGAAGGCCGTGTTGGCGGCGGCGATCTGGTCTGGATGGATCAGGCTCTTGCCGTCGAAACCAAAGGCGCGGCCCTGACGGCATTCGCTCTCCAGCCGCTCCATATCGCCGGTGGCGTTGACCACGCCGTCGATGGCCAGCAGGCCGTGTCCCCGCGCGGCGGCGACCACAGCGGCCAGCCACGGCTTCAGCGGCTCGCGGTCCGCATCCAGCACGAGGTTCATAAGCTCGCCGAAATCATTGATCCCCAGCATCAGGGCGGCCAGCGGCGCGCCGGCTCCGGCGATCCGGTCGAGGCGCAGGACGGACAGGGGGGTCTCGATCATGATCCACAGGGGCACGTCGTCCGGCAGCCGCGCGGCGACGTCCCGCACCGCCTCCGGGCTCTCGATCTTGGGCGCGACCACGAAGGCGGGCCGGAGACCGGAGAGCGCCGTCAGATCGTCGGCGCTCCAAGGCGTGTCCAGACCGTTGACGCGGACGCCCACTCGGGGCTTGAAGCCGCCGGCGGCGAGGGCCTCGACCGCCGCGCTGCGCGCGCCGGCCTTGGCGTCCGCGGCGACCGCGTCCTCAAGATCGAGAATCACCGCGTCGCAGTCGAGGCCGCGGGCCTTGTCGATGGCGCGCGCATTGCTGGCGGGCAGGTAGAGGACCGAGCGAGTCTGTTCCATCAGACGCGTCCGGCAACCGGGATCAGGGCGCCCGTAATGGCCCGGCTCTCCGGCGAGGCCAGGAACAGCATGACCCGGGCGAGATCGGACGGCTGGACCCATTTGGCGGAGTCCGCGTCCGGCATGTCCTTGCGGTTCTGTTCGGTGTCGAGGATCGTCGGCAGGACGGCGTTGACGGTCACCGATGTGTCCTTGAGCTCTTCGGCGAGGCTTTCGGTCAGGCGGTGGACGCCCGACTTGGACGCGGCATAGGCCCCCATGCCCGCCGCGCTCTTCAGGGCGCCATTGGCCCCGACATTGACGATCCGGCCTTCGGGCGAGGCCTTGAGGTGGGGCAGGGCGGCGCGGGTGGCATTCAGGGCGGTGATGACGTTCAGCGCGAACATTCTGCCCCAGGCCGGCTCCGCATCGTCCACCGTCTGCCAGGTGAACCCGCCGGCGATGTTCATCAGGGCGTCGATGCCGCCGAACCGCTCCACCACCGCCGTCATGGCCTGCCAGGCCCCGGACTCGTCGATCAGATCGACGCCGCCCAGCTCCAGAACCCCGTCCGGCACCGTCTGGCCGCGGACGTGATCGATGACGGCGACGTTCAGTCCGTCCGCCACGGCGGCTTCGAGAACGGCCCGGCCGAGGACGCCGTGGCCTCCGGTAATGACGAGGGTACGGGTCAAGTCGAGGTCTCCTGAAGGTTGGGCGAGGGCCACAGCCGGGCCGCGCCGCGCACGCCGGACGAGTCGCCCCAGCGAGCGGGGGCGATGAGGCCGGTCCACGCATCGGTGAAGGCGTAACGCTCCACGACGGGCGGCAGGGCCGTGTAGATTTCCTCGACATTCGACAGGCCGCCGCCGAGGACGATCGTGTCGGGGTCGATCAGGTTGACCACCATGGCGAGGGCCCGGCCCAGACGGTCGATGCAAAGGTCCAGCGAGCGCCGCGCCCCGGGTTCTCCGGTGAGAGCTCCGGCGACGATCTCTTCGGCGGACAGCGTGTGGCCGGTGCGCGCCAGATGATCTCGCTGCAGCCCTGAGCCGGACACCCAGGTCTCGAGACAGCCATGCAGGCCACACCAGCAGGCCGGGCCGGGCGTTTCGTCCGCGGATGGCCAGGGCAGGGAGATGTGGCCCCATTCGCCGGCCACGCCGTTGGCCCCGTCGATCAGGGCTCCGTTGACGGCGACGCCACCGCCGCAGCCGGTGCCGACGATGACGGCGAAGACCACGGACCTGCCGGCCCCCGCGCCGTCGACCGCCTCCGACAGGGCCAGGCAGTTGGCGTCATTGGCGAGCCGCACCGGCCGTCCCAACGCCCGCTCCAGATCCTGTTGGAAGGGGCGGCCGTTCAGCCAGATCGAGTTGGCATTGCGCATGACGCCGCGGGTCGGCGAGATCGACCCGGGCGCGGCGACGCCGATGGGCCCTCCGGCCCCCGTCTCGGCCCCGACCGCCGCGATCAGCCGCGCGACGGTCCCGATCGATGCGTCATAGTTGCCGGGATTGGGTTCGCGCCGGCGCGCCAGAACGGCTCCGTCGTCGCCGACCACCGCCGCCTCGATCTTGGTGCCGCCGAAATCAATGCCGATCCGCATGGGTCGAGGCTTAGCAGATGATCAGGCGGCGAACACCTTGCCCAGCAGCCGCTCCAGCGCCGTGGCGTCGACCGCGTCGAACGCCGCCGTTTCGGTCGCGTCCACGTCGAAGACGGCGATGAGCTGTCCGGAGCGGTCCAGTACGGGGACCACGATCTCGCTCGCCGACCGGCTGTCGCAGGCGATGTGGCCGGGGAAGGCATGGACGTCCTCGACGATCTGCGTCTGGCGGTCAGCCGCCGCCACGCCGCAGACGCCCCGTCCGAAGGCGATGCGCAGACAGCCCAGCGTGCCCTGATAGGGGCCGACCACCAGTTCGCCATCCCTGTCGGGATCGACCACATAGAAGCCGGTCCAGAAGAACAGGGGGAAGGCGTCGGCCAGCATGGCGGCGACCGTCGCCATCCGCGCCGTCCGGTTGAGCTCTCCCTCAAGAACCGCGAGAATTTCGCCCTCCAGCTCGGCGTACCGGGCGACCTTGTCGGCGGGGCGGTCGTCGCGGGCGACATAGGACATGGGCAGGCTCCGGAGGGGGTCAGGAGGCATATAGGACCGACTACGGCGCTGCGCGAGAGGCCCTTTTCCCCTCTCAGGGGAAAACGCAAGCTGCTGATTCCCGTGGACAACTCGAGACACGTCACAAAATGGCCGCTCTGCGGCAACGCTTTGTCGCGAAACGGCGTTAACCTTGACAGACAGTTAACTGGACCGGACTGTCCCGGTCGCGCAAAGCGTTAACGGGCGGGATGGGGAACGCCCGTTCCAGTGGTGCGAGGGTTTATGAGCGAGGGCGAGGCGAACAAGACCGACCGCGGCCGGTTCGACCGGTCGCGCGGCCCCGTCGCCATCGCGGCGGTGGCAGGCGTTCTGGCCCTGGCCGCTTTCGGCATGGCGTCCTGCGGCGACCAGAGCAGCGGCATCCGCTTCTGGCAGCGCGGCGACGTTGCCTCGAACGCCTGCCCGCGCCCGGCCTCGCTGACCGGGTCCGAGTTCAACGCCCAGGAGACGGGACTGCGGGCCCTGCGCCGGGCCGCCTTCCGCGGCGACTTCTTCGCCCAGCTGGAGCTCGGTTCGCGCTACGCCGCCGTGCGGGCGACCGACAAGAATATCGAGGACCCGATCGAGAGCGCCACCTGGTACGCCATGGCCCTGTCGAACGACGAGGGCTACGCCCCGATCAACCGGGTCGACCGTGGCGGCTTCGGCGGCTGGCGGCCGCTGTCGAAATATGACGACTGCCGCGCCTTCGAGCGCCACACCGCCTATCAGCGGCTGGACCGCCAGTTGGGCCAGATGACCCGGGAAGAGCAGGAAAAGGTCCGCGACCGGGTCGTCTATGTCCTGTCGACCCAGGACGCCGAGGGCTTCCGCACCCTGGCCCGCCTGCACGACGGACTCTACGGCCCGTTCGGCGAGCCCGAGGACAACCGCGAGGCCCGCGAGGCCTGGGGCCGCAACAGCGGCGGTGGCTCGTCGAATGACCGGGACCGGCGCCGCCGTGGCTATCTCGCCGCGACCAGTTTGTTCCCGCGGAATGACGTCGACGCCTATCTCTACAACTACCTCGCCGTGCAGACCGGCGACGTCGGTGCCTATGTGCTGATGAAGGATTTCGAGAAGTCCGCCCCCAGCCGCGACCAGTACAGCCGCTTCGTCGAGGCCAAGGCCCGCCAGTGGACACCGCCGTTCGAATTTTATCCCAATGAGTCCCCGGCCTCGGGCGTGCCGTTCTCGGATGAAAGCCGTCCGCGCGGCGACGCCTATGAATACGCCCTGACCCGGATGGGCAATGAACTGCCCTTCCTGCACGTCGGTCGCGCCCTGCGTTATCTCGGCATCACCGACACAGTCCCCCAGCGGCCCGAGGATCTGTCGAAACGCCAGATCGAAACCTTGGAGGCCATGCTCGGCCATCCGATGGAAAGCCGCCTGTCCTATCTGGAGCGGGTTCGCGCCATCCAGCTGGCCGCCATCAACGGCTCGTCCGAGGCCCAGCTGGTGCTGGCCGTGATGTACGCCGAAGGCATCGGCCTGCCCGCCGACTATGCCCGGGCCTTCAAATGGTTCGACGAGGCCGCCCGCCAGGGCAGCCCCGAGGCCAAGTTCGCCATGTCGAGTTACTTCGCCCTCGGCGTCTCCGGCGTGGCCGATCAGGACAAGGCCCAGGCCGTCGCCCTGCGCATCGATTCCGCCCTGTCCGGCTTCGGCCCGTCAGCGGCGCGCCTGCAGGCCGTGCTGGCCCAGGTCTCCCGTTCTCAGCAGCGCCGTTAAGGAGGGCGTGGACCAATGACGATCCGTTTCCCCTTCGGTCGCATCCGCAGCACGGTGGCGGGAGTCGCCTTCATCGCCGCCGCCATGACCGGCGTCGTGCTGGCCCAGGCGCCGGACGCCCACGCCCAGGTCGCCGCCAAGGTCGAGAGTCAGACCCGTCCGAATTTCGGCGTCCTGCTGGACCCGCCGACCCGCAGCTACCGCAATCGCGGTTCGCATCACCGCCGCTATGACTATGGCCGTCACCGGCCCGACTGGCGGCCCGGCCCGTACCGGCCCGGCGGCGAGGAGATCGTTCTGGTCGACTGCGGCGGCAATCCGGGCACGGGGGCCGTCGAGGATGCGGTCCGCCGGGTCCGCCCGGGCGGCACCCTGGTGATCCGCGCCCGCGCCGGGGCCTGCGTCGGCTGGCTGAACATCGACAAGCCGTTGACCATCATCGGCGAGAGCGGCTTCGATCCCCGGGACTGGGCCCGCACCGGCAATCCGACGCTGCAGGCCCCCGACGGCCTGCCCTGCATGACCGTGGCCCAGGGCGTGCGCGTCGAGATCCGCGACATGGTCTTCGCCTCGCCCCGCGCCGGGGATGCCGCCTGCATCGTCGGCTACGGTGCCGAGATCATCATGAACCGGGTCGGCTTCCGCCACGCCGGCGACGAGGCGGCCATCTACGCCGACGGCGGCCTGCTGTACCTGCGCAATACCATCATCGACGCCCAGACTATCGCCCCGGCCATCGTCGCCGACGGTGCCGTGCTGGACGCCTGGGAACTGACGGTCACCGGTGCCCAATCCGGTCTGGAGCTGATCCCCGGTGCCGGCCAGACCTCGCGCATCGTCTCGACCACGCTCAAGGGCACGGGCGCGCCCAACGCCTTCGGGCCCCGCTCGATCGGCATGATCATCCGCTCGGGCCGCGAATACGGCCGGGTCGAGGTCGAGAACACCGCCATCGTCGGCTATGTCGAGGGCGTGGCCATCGAGGGCGCTTCGGTCGATATCACCAACAGCCGCGTGGGCCGTTCGGACAAGGGCGTGGTGCTCTACAACGGCGAACTCCGTCTGACCGACAGCCGCATCCGCGCCTCCTCCATCGGCGTTGCCGCCGCCTCGGGCAGCGCGGTGATCAATAACAACGTCTTCTCGGGCGTGCGCGAGGTGATCTACGCCGAGGACCGGGCCAATGTTCAGGCGCGCGGCAACCGGGTCTATTCGCAATATGTCTGCCGCGCACAGTTCCGCGACCGCTACCGTGGCCGCTATGAGCCCTACTGGCGTCCGGGCGAGGGCTGGGAGTGCGCCTACGGCCCCTATCCGCGCAACTGGTGGGATGAGGAGGACGGCATGCTGGGGCTCGAGTATTCCGACGACGGCTATTCGCTGAACGGCTACGACAGCTATCAACGCGGCCAGGGCTGGTACGACCGCGACGGTCGCTACATTCAGGACGACCGCTACCAAGGCGAGGATCGCTGGAGCCGCGGTGGTGGCGGAGGCTGGTGGCGGTAGGCGCGGAGGGACTCGAACCCCCAACCAGACCGTTATGAGCGGTCGGCTCTAACCATTGAGCTACGCGCCCTCCGTGGCCCTGTCTCGCCTAGCAGGCGGTGCGGCGGCTTGCCAAGCACCATGGTTCGGACGCCGACCTGTCGCCGATTTCACGCCGATGAATGGAACCTGCCAGCGGGGACCAAGCGTTGGTTCAGGCAAGAACGGCCAAGGTGCCGCCACGGTCTGCACAGACATTCGACGGACCAACCCGCTTCTGGAGACCAACCGATGAAAAGTCCCGCCGCCTCCCGCGCCGCTACCATGCCGGCGCTGTCCAACCGCATCCTGCTGGCGAGCGGGGGCGTTCTCGCCGCCGCGGCCATCGCGTTCGCGGCGCCCTCCGCCTTCGCCCAGTCGCAGCCCGGCGGCGGAGCGCCCCTGACCATCCAGGCGGTGACCGAGCGCCCGGCCCTGAACCTGTCCGCCTATGGCGAGGTCAAGACCGCGCCCGACATGGCCACCATCAGCTTCGGCGTCGTCACCGAGGCCTCGACCGCCGCCGAGGCGATGAGCCAGAACGCCGCCCGGATGAACCAGGTCATGGCCGCGCTGCGCCGGGCCGGCATCGCCGAACGCGACGTCCAGACCTCGGGGCTGAACCTGTCGGCCCAGTATGACTACGTCCAGAACGAGCCCCCCCGGCTGCGCGGCTATCAGGCCTCGAACCAGGTCACGGTGATCATCAACGATCTGACCCGGGTCGGGACGACCGCCGACGCCGTGGTCGCGGCGGGCGTCAACCAGATCAACGGCATCGGCTTTGGTCTCAGAGACTCGTCGGCAGCCGAAAACCAGGCCCGTCTGATCGCCGTTCGCAACCTGCAGGCCAAGGCGGCGCTGTACGCGCAGGCGCTGGGCGTCGAGCTGGGCGGCATCCGCTCGCTGTCTGAAGGCGGTGGCTACAGCCCGCAGCCGCCGGTGATGTACGCCCGCGCCGAGATGGCGATGGACTCCGGCGGCTCGACCCCGGTCGCGGCGGGCCAGCTGACGGTGCGGATCGACATCACCGGGGTCTATGACCTGAACCGGTAGGTCCTGACCCGTCTCCCGGATAGCGGCTGACGCCGCTTCCGGGAGGCGATGCTTGTCTGGCCAAACGTCCCGGATCGCCGCTTTGCGGCGTCCGGGATGACAAGCGCTCAGCCCCGCGAACTGCGCGTCAGCATCAGGCCGACGGCTATGTTCATGCCGTAGCAGATGCCCAGCACGGCCAGCGCTGTGATCGGGCCGTCGTCCATGAACCAGAGCGGCAGGCTCCACGGCAGGCCGAGAATCCTGGCGGGCAGGAAGGTCAGCAGGCTGTCAGGCTGACCGAGAAGACGCAGGCCCCCCGGGGTGGCAATCAATAGAGCCGCCGCGCCAGCCACAGCATAGACGGCGAAGAGCAGCCACTGCAGTCCCTGAAGCGTACGGGTCATGTTCAGTCTCCCTGCTGGCAGGGGAGTCCCGAACGGCGTCGGCGTCAAGCCGCGCGTTTTATCGCGTTGGCGTCGTCCAGCAGCACCACGGTCGGCGACCACTGGCGGGCTTCTTCCTCGGGCATCTGGCCGTAGGTGACGACGATGACCTTGTCGTTCTTCTGCACCAGACGGGCGGCGGCGCCGTTGACGCCGATGACGCGCGAGCCGCGCGGGGCCTCGATGGCATAGGTGGTGAAGCGCTGGCCGTTGGTGATGTTCAGCACATCGACCTGCTCGTGCGGAACGATGCCCGCAGCGTCCAGCAGGTCGGCGTCGATGGCGATCGAGCCTTCGTAGTCGAGGTCGGCCTGGGTCACCGTCGCGCGGTGCAGTTTGGCCTTCATCAGGGTGACCAGCATGGGCGTGCGGTCCGGTGGTGACGCGGGGCGATCGGCCCCCGCTCGCAGGTTGCTCATATAGGGGCAGACGCGCCGATCATCAATGTTCTCTGTTGCGCCGCACCATGCCGCTGCGTCGCGGGCTCGCCTGTTACGGGACGTTCATTTGACGGCAAACCCTGCCGCCCTATGGTTGAGGTTGGCCATCGCCCGGCCGGCCCGGACCACGACCCCCTCCATGAAGCAGTTCTTTGTGACGATGCTCGGTGTGTTCGCCGGTCTGGTGCTCTTCTTTGTCATCATTCCGGTCGTCCTGATCAGCATCGCGATCGGTTCGGTCTCGTCGGCGGAGCCCACGCCGTCGCACACGGTGTTGGAGCTGGACCTGCGAGAGGGCGTCACCGACCAGGCTCCGACCAATCCTTTCGCCATGTTCGGCGGCGGCGGTCTGTCGACCATGCAGATTGTCGACACCCTGGCCCAGGCTGAGGACGACAGCCGGGTGAAGGTCCTGCTGATCCGTCTGCCTGAGGCCGGCATCACGCCCGCGGCGGCCGACGAGATCCGCCAGGCTGTGCGCCGTTTCCGCCGGTCCGGCAAACAGGTCATCGCCCATGCCCAGGGCTTCCAGCCGGTTGGTGCCGCCGTTTCCAGCTATATGATCGGGGCCTCGGCCTCCGAGCTGTGAATGCAGAACACCTCCAGCTTCCAGCTGGCGGGCTTCTCGACCGAGTCGATCTTCCTCGGCCGAGCCTTCGAGAAATATGGCGTCAACGCCCAGTTCGAGCAGCGCTACGAGTACAAGAACGCCGTCAACGAATACACCGAGAGCGACTACACCCCGGCCCACCGTGAGGCGATGTCGGCGTGGATGACCTCGATCTACACCTCGGCCCTCGCCAATGCAGCGCAGGACCGAAAGCTCACCCCGCAGGCCCTGCGCGCGACCATTGAGGCCGGTCCCTGGTCGTCGGAACAGGCTCGCCAGCGCAAGTTGATCGACAAGATCGGCCAGGTCGAGGAGGCCGAGGCCGAGGCGAAACGCCTGGCGGGCAAGAACGCCGAGATCATGGAGTTCGGGGACTACGCCTCGTCCAAGGGCGAGCGCGCCGGCTCGGGCCGCAACGCCATCGCCATCGTCGGCGGCGAAGGGGCCATCATGACGGGCACGGGCGGAAGCGCCGACCCGTTCGGCGGCGGCTCATCGATCATGTCCGACGACCTCGCCGAGGCCATCTACGACGCCATCGAGGACGATTCAGTCAAGGCCATCGTCTTCCGCGTCTCGTCGCCCGGCGGCTCGCCGGATGCGTCGGAGCAGATTCTCGCGGCGGTGCGCGCCGCCAAGGCCGCCGGCAAGCCGGTGGTGGTGTCGATGGGCGATTACGCGGCCTCTGGCGGCTACTGGATCAGTTCCGAGGCCAACTGGATCGTCGCCCAGCCCTCGACCCTGACCGGCTCGATCGGCGTGTATGGCGGCAAGATGGTTCTGGCGGATGCGCTGGGACGGTTCGGCGTGGACATGCGCAACATCTCTGTCGGCGGTGAATACGCTGACTCCTTCTCGCCGGCCGAGCCCTTCAGCGCGGCCGACCGCGCGGCCTTCGCCGCCGGCATCGACCGCACCTATGAAGAGTTCATCGCCCGGGTCTCGGCCGGACGCCGTCTGCCGCCCGCCCGGGTGCGCGAGATCGCCCGCGGCCGGGTCTGGACCGGTGCCCAGGCCAAGTCGATCGGTCTGGTCGACCAACTGGGCGGCCTCGAGGAGGCCATCGCCAAGGCCCGCGAGCTGGCCAATATCCCGACCGAGGAATCCGTGCGCTTCAAACGCTACCCGGAATCGCAGTCGCCGTTCGCGGCCCTGTCCCAGGCGTTCGGCGTCTCGGGCGAGGCGGCGCGGGTGCTGATCGGCATCGGCGGCGTGATGAACGATCCCCAGGCCGAAGCCGCCGTCCGTCAGCTCCAGTTCGAGCGGGCCCGGGCCTCGGGCGCGACCGTTCTGGCGGACCAGCCCTACTGACAGCGACAATAGGACGCTCGCCCGGACACTCGCCTGTGAAGGGGCCGGTCATTGACGGTTCAGCCCGATGGACCGACATTCGGAGTTCGGCGTTGTTCGCAGCGTCACAGAGGTAAAGTCATGAGCCAGTCCGACCGCCAGATCTTCGGCCCCGGCCCGTCCGGCCGCCGTCCCGCCAACGGGCTGGTGGCGTCGATCATGTGGCTGGGCGGTCTGATCGCCACCCTTGCCGCCATGGCCGTCGGTGCCGTTCTGGCCATCTTCACCGCCGCTGCCGTGGCCGTGATCGCGGTGTTCGCGGCCGTGCTGGTGTTTCTGGCCGGTCTGGCGCTGAGGGCCCGCAGGACCTTGGTCGTGCGGCGTCGGCGCAGCGACGACGTCATCGAGGCCCGCAAGGTCGACGGTGCCTGGGTCGCTTACGGCTGGGAGCGTCCGGGCCGCTGACATGCTGGTCGTCCGGGACGCGCCGTCGCCCAATTTCGACAACCGCCGGGCCCCGCCCGATATGCTGGTGCTGCACTACACCGGCATGCAAACCGCCGACCTCGCCGTGGCGCGCCTGCGCGATGCGGACGCGAAGGTTTCGGCCCACTATGTCGTCGATGAGGATGGTTCGATCCTGCGGCTGGTGGCCGAGGAACATCGCGCCTGGCACGCCGGCCGCGGGGTCTGGCAGGGCGAGACCGACTGCAACGCGGCCTCGATCGGCATCGAGATCGTCAATCCGGGCCATGAGTTCGGCTATCGCGACTTCCCGGAGGCCCAGATCGACGCGCTGATCAGCCTGATCAGCGACATCCGCACCCGCTGGACCATCCCCGACGCCCGTATCATCGGCCAGTCCGACCTGGCACCGGAACGGAAGCAGGATCCCGGCGAACGGTTCCCGTGGAAGCGGCTGGCCGGGGTCGGGCATGGGCTGTGGTTCGAACCGGCGCAGGAGCGGATCGCGGCGCTGGGCGTGCCGCTGTCGGTCGGCGACGAGGGACTGGGGGTGATCGTGTTGCGGGCGGGCCTGCACCGGCTGGGCTATGCCATGACGCCCGGCGGGGACTATGACGCGGCGACGCGGCTGACCGTCGAGGCGTTCCAGCGCCACTGGCGGCCGGGGCAGGTCGACGGGGTGGCCGACGGCGAGACGCGGGCGACCCTGATGGGGGTGCTGCAGATGGCGACGGCGGAGAGCGTGACGGGGGTTCTCAACTAGAATTTGACCCGGGGGCCTGTCGGGGTCATCTGTCGCCCCGTCAGACGGCCGGGCGGTCGCGGCGGGGGTTATGCGCCTGTCGAGGAAAGTCCGGGCTCCACGGTGAAGAGGCGGCGGGTAACTCCCGCCCGGGGTGACCCGAGGGATAGCGCCACAGAAAGCAAACCTCCGGCCTCGCGAGGCCGGTAAGGGTGAAAGGGTGGGGTAAGAGCCCACCGCGTGCCTGGCAACAGGGACGGCATGGCAAGCCCCGCCTGGAGCAAGACCGAATAGGGA
>JBBQOK010000015.1:0-24153 GCA_038330765.1 Caulobacterales bacterium
CAGCTATCACGAGGGCGCGCCGGGGCATCACTTCCAGATCGCCTATGCGCAGGAGATGCAGGGCCTGCCGTCGTTCCGGCGGTTCGGCGGCTACGGCGCCTATGCCGAGGGCTGGGGCCTGTATGCCGAGCGGCTGGGCAAGGAGATGGGCTTCTATCAGGACCCGTATTCGGACTTCGGCCGGCTCTCGACCGAACTGTGGCGGGCGGTGCGGCTGGTGACCGACACCGGGCTGCACGCCAAGCGCTGGAGCCGCGAGGACGCCATCGCCTATTTCCGCCAGAACTCGCTGCTGAGCGAGCGCGACATCGTCAAGGAGGTAGAGCGCTACATCACCAGCCCCGGCCAGGCGACCAGCTACAAGATCGGCGAGCTGAAGATCATGGAGTTGCGGCAGCGGGCGCAGACCGCGCTGGGCGAGCGGTTCGACATCCGGGATTTCCACGCCGTGGTGCTGGGTTCGGGCTCGGTGCCGCTGGATGTGTTGGAGGACCAGGTCGATGCATGGATCGAGAGTCGTCGTTAGGGCGCTGACGCCCGGCGCGCGGCGCCTCGCTGCTTGAGCGCGGTTCGCTCCCGCCCCGGGTTTGCTGTATGAGCGCGCGCCATGACCCCCCGCCCGCCCTTCACCGCCACCGTCCTGACCATGTTTCCGGAAGCTTTTCCCGGGCCGCTCGGCGTTTCGCTGATCGGCACGGCGTGGCGTGAGCGCGGGCTCTGGAGCCTTGAAACGGTTGACATTCGGGCCTTTTCCACAGATACGCGCGGCTTCCTGGACGACACCCCCGCGGGTGGCGGCCCGGGAGCCGTGCTGAAAGCGGACGTGGTGGCGAGGGCGCTCGACAGCGTATCCGGCAATCTCAACGCGTCTATGGCGCGGCCGCTTTTGTACATGAGTGCCCGGGGTCGGCCCCTGACCCAGGCGCGCGTCAAGGAATGGGCCAGGGCGGACGGCATTACGGTGCTGTGCGGCCGGTTCGAGGGGGTGGACCAGCGGGTGCTCGACGCGCGCGGGTTCGAGGAGGTCTCCGTCGGAGACGCGGTGCTCGCCGGCGGCGAGGCGGCGGCGATGGTGGTGATCGAGGCGTGCGTACGACTGATCCCCGGGGTGCTGGGCCAGGCAATGAGCCTGAGCTCGGAGAGCTTCGAGGACGGCCTTCTGGAGCATCCGCAGTACACGCGACCGCGGACGTTCGAGGGGCTGGAGATTCCCGAGGTGCTTCTGTCGGGCGACCACAAGAAGGTCGCACATTGGCGCGAAGAGCAGCGGGAGAAGACCACGCAGGAACGACGACCGGATCTCTGGGCGGCGCATCTTGTGAAGACCAATGCGGGACCTGAGCCCGCCAAATCACAGCTAAAGGGCGCAAAAGCCCGAGGAGATTAGAATGAACATCCTGCAGACCATCGCGGCGGAAGAAAAAGCCCGCCTGATCGAAACCCGCGCCATCCCCGACTTCCAGCCCGGCGACACCCTGCGCGTCATGGTGAAGATCAAGGAAGGCGAACGCGAACGCATCCAGGCCTTCGAGGGCGTCTGCATCGCCCGCGCCGGTGGCGGCGTGAACGAGAATTTCACCGTCCGGAAGATTTCCTTCGGCGAAGGCGTGGAGCGGGTCTTCCCGATCCTGTCGCCGAACATCGATGCCATTGAAGTGAAGCGTCGCGGCGTCGTCCGGCGCGCCAAGCTGTATTATCTGCGCGATCGCCGCGGCAAGTCGGCCCGCATCGCCGAGAAGCAGACCGTCCGCGCGCCCAAGGGCGCGGTGGTGCCGGAAAC
This sequence comes from Caulobacterales bacterium, assembly GCA_038330765.1. Lineage (GTDB taxonomy): Bacteria > Pseudomonadota > Alphaproteobacteria > Caulobacterales > Caulobacteraceae > Brevundimonas. The sequence goes on from JBBQOK010000015.1 coordinate 1,781, forward strand.
CGGCAAGGCCGAGTCCGCCGACACCGAGGCGTAAGCCGCTTCAAACGGCTGAATTGACGAAGGCCCCGGTCGCGAGACCGGGGCCTTTTTCATGCCGGTGAGAGTCCGGCGGATCAGTTCGGGGTCAGCCGGTTGTCCGCGTCCTTCTGGCCCTCCAGACTGTGTTTGAGGTCACGCATCTGATCGTGGCCGTCCTTCACCGTAGTGTAGGCCCGGCGAATGGTTTCGCGGGTGGTGGCCGAGACGTCGGAGTCCTCGAGGGCTTTCTCGAATTTCCCCTTGATGAAGTCCTCACCGTTCTCGACCGAGCTCACCACGGCATGATCGTCGCGCAGCAGGGCGTGTTTGACGTCGAGGAAGGCGCGGTGAGCCTTGGCCAGGACGGAGCCGTCGTCCTCGGGCTCGCCGCCCAGGGTGCGGACCGTTCCCTGCAGGTCGGAGGCGATCTGCTGACGCTCGAAGCTGCGGCGCTCGAACAGGGTCTTGAAGTTCGACTTCTCGGTCTCCTTGGCCGCTTCGCGATAACCGTCGGCGCTGTCGAGCGTGGTTTCGATCAGGGTGTTGAGGACCTTGATGTCGTGGTGGTTGGGGGTGGTCATGGGGGAGGCTCCGTCGGTGAACACTGCCCCTGAAACCGACACGCCCCCGCTTTGGTTGCGCCTAATCGCTTCGGCGACAGGCCGAAACCGTCGTTTGCAGGGCGGCGGGCGATGAAGCGGCCAGCGGCCCCACGGACTGCCGGCCATAGACGGCGAACAGCGCCTCGCCACGCGCCAGGCGGTCCAGCAGATCCGGATCCGGGGGCCCCGAGGCGGTCACGCCCGGACCAGGTGCCGCGAGATTGGCGACGAGGGCGAAGGCCTCTCCGTCCGTGCCGATGCTCAGGCGGTCCTCGCTGGCGATCGGCCGAAAGCCGGGGACCACGATCCGGAGCCCGTCGGACCCGCAGTTCAGGGTCGCTGTCGAGGCACCGGCCGCGTCGATGAAGGCCAGGCCGGACGCTTCGGCGGGCGGGGCGGGGGAGGGTGCTGCGGGCGGTGGGACGGCCGGAGCGGCTGCCGGAGCGGCGGCCGGGGGCGAGGCCGCGGGCGAGTCTGGCCGGTCGCAGCCGACCGGAATCAGCACAGCTGCAAGCAAGACGAGGACGTTCCTCATGGCGGTTCCCTTCAGAGTTTGGTGCGCAGCGACCACAGTTCCGGAAAACAGCGGCGTTGCAGGGTCTCGGTCAGATAGGCCACGCCCTCGGTGCCGCCGGTTCCGCGCCGGCGGCCGATGATGCGTTCGACGGTGACGACGTGCTTGTGCCGCCAGGTCAGCAGGGCGTCGTCCAGATCGACCAGCTTCTCCGCCAGTTGATAGAAGGGCCACCAGCGGGTGGTGTCGCGATAGACTTCGAGCCAGGCCGCCTCGACCGCCTCGGACGGCTCCCACGGCTGGCTGACGTCGCGGTTCAGCACCTCGGCGGGGACCGGGAGGCCGGCGGCGGCGAGCTGGGCCAGGGCGTCGTCATACAGGCTGGGGGCGTCGAGGGCGGCGCGCAGGGCGGCGTGAGCCTCGGGCCGGCCCTCGTGGAAGCGCAGGAAACGCTCGTCCTTGAGGCCGAGCATGGCCTCGAAACGGCGGAACTGGTCGCTCTGGAAGCCGGAGGAGGAGCCGAGAACGCCGCGGAACCGTAGATAGTCGGCCGGGGTCATGGTGGCGAGGATGTCCCAGCTCATGGTCATCACCGCCTGGATGCGGCTGACCCGGGCCAGGCTCTTGTAGGCCGGAACCAGGTCCCCGGCGCGGACGAGGGTCTGGGCCTGGCCGACCTCGTGCAGGATCTGCTTGAGCCACAGTTCCTTGGTCTGGTGGATGATCACGAACAGCATCTCGTCATGCTCGTCCGAGATCGGATGCTGGGCCGCGAGCAGGTCGTCGAGCGCCAGATAGCCGGCGTAGGTGATGTCGGATGGGTGCGCGTCGGGTGCGTCGGTCATCGGCGACCTATCGCGCGACGGACGCCGAGGCTCAAGTCTTGTCGTCGTCGCCGCCGGGTTCTGGCGGGGTGTCGGCGCGGTCGTCCCAGCCCTCACGATGCGACTTGAAGGCCAGCGCCATCAAGCCCCATGCCAGGGCGACGGTTCCGGATATGCCCAGCGTCAGCGCGATCCAGCCGTGAAGGGAAAGATCGCCGCCGTCGATGGCACGCCACGCCAGGCTGACGCCAATCGTGGAGGCGATGGCCACGCCTGCGGCCACGAGCAGGTTGCGGATCAGTCGGGGGCGGTCGGGCATGGCTGAAACCTGGCGTCCTCGCCGGCGAGGGGCGAGGCCGGGGGGAGGGGGGGGGGCGGAGGCAGGGCGGTCAGTGGGCGCCGGCGGTGCCGGGCAGGTGGTTCTTGTCGTGCTTGCCGACCCGGTCGACGAGAGTCCGGGCCGCCTTGTTCATGCCGAGCACCTCGACTTCCGCGCCCTGACGCCGATAGCGGAAGACCACCTTGTCGACCGCCGCCACGCCCGTCAGGTCCCAGAGATGCGCGCCGGTCATGTCGATCTGGACCCGGGCCGGATGGCCGTGATGCTCGAAGGCGGCGGCGAAGACGTCGGCGGAGGCGAAGAACAGATTGCCGGTCACCCGATAGCGCAGGACGCCCTCTTCAGGGGTCTCGATCTCGTCGACCACGATGGTCTTGCCCACCTTGCGCATGAAGAAGATGGCCGAGAGGACGACGCCCAGTACGACGCCCTTGGACAGGTCGTGGGTGGCTACCACGGTGACCGTAGTGGCGACCATGACGATCGAGGACTGCAAGGGCGTTGCGCGAAGCCGCAGCACCGAGCTCCAGTCGAAGGTGCCGACCGAAACCATGATCATCACCGCCACCAGGGCGGCCATGGGGATGCGGGCGACCCAGTCCTGCAGCACCAGAATCAGGAACAGCAGGAACAGACCGGCCCACAGGGTCGAGAGCCGCCCACGCGCGCCCGAGGTGACGTTGATGATCGACTGGCCGATCATGGCGCAGCCGGCCATTCCGCCGAACAGGGGCGACAGGATGTTGGCGATGCCCTGACCGCGGGTTTCGCGGTCCTTGTCGGACGGCGTGTCGGTGATGTCGTCCAGCAGGTTGGCCGTGAGCAGGGACTCCAGCAGGCCGACGAAGGCCAGGGTCGCGGCGACCGGGCCGATGATGGTCAAGGTCTCCCAGGTCAGGGGCACGGCGGGGATGTGGAACATCGGCAGTGTCGAGGGCATGGCCCCCATGTCGCCGACGGTGCGCACGTCGACGCCGCTCCAGATCACGAAGACGCTGATGACCACGATGGCGACCAGCGGAGACGGCACGACCTTCGTGAGACGCGGGAAGCCGTAGATGATGACGAGGGCCGCGCCGACGAGGACGAAGGTCTGCCAGTTGGCACCGATCAGTTCGGGCATCTGGGCAAGAAAGATCAGGATCGCCAAGGAGTTGACGAAACCGGTCATGACGCTGCGCGACACGAATTTTATGTAGCGGCCAAGCTTCATCAGGCCGACTCCGACCTGGATGACGCCGCACAGCAGGGAGGCCGCGAACAGGTATTCGAGGCCATGGTCCCGGACGAGGGTGACCATGAGCAGGGCCATGGCACCGGTCGCGGCCGAGATCATGGCCGGGCGGCCGCCGACGAAGGCGATGGTCACCGCGATGACGAAGCTGGCGTACAGGCCGACGGCGGGATCGACCCCGGCGATGATCGAGAAGGCGATGGCCTCGGGGATCAGGGCGAGGGCGACCACCGTGCCCGCGAGCAGGTCGCGGCGGGGATTGGCGAGCCACTGCTGGCGCGCCGATGCGAAGAGGGACATGAAAAATCGACTGACGATTACACCGGGGCGGCGCGTGCCCGGTCAGGTTTCCCGGCGGATCGGCGGCCGGGCTAGCCACCCGGTCATGCCGGGTCCTTGGTCGGCGGTGTCTTCCCCCATCAGCGCTGATCAATCAAGGCCGGGCGGCGGGTCCGGGTCCAGGGTGGGTGATCGACACGGTCATGCCCGGGTGGGCGCGGACGTCCATGCGGGCGTCGAGCTGGCGGACCAGGGCCTCGATGATCGCCGTGCCGAGTCCGCCGTGCGCGGACGGCGGCACCGCCGTCGTTGGAAGACCGACCCCGTTGTCGCTGACGACGAGCGTCCAGGCGCCGTCGGCATCGCTCTCATAGCGGATCAGAACCAGGGCGTCGGCGCGGTCCGTGGGGAAGGCGTATTTTATGGCGTTGATGACCAGTTCGGTGACGATCAGCCCCATGCTGACAGCCTTGTCGGAACCGACCAGGCCATGGTCGGCCTCGACCCGGATGGCCACGGGGCGGTTGTCGCCGGTCATCGATACCGACAGGCCGGAGCAGAGCGTGCTCAGGTAGGGGCCGACCTCGATCTGGTCGACGCCGCCGGTGGCATGCAGGTGCGACTGGACCTCGGCGACGGACATCACCCGCTGGTGCGCGTCCATCAGATGCAGGCGGGTTTCTTCGGACGTCACGGCCTTGGCCTTGAGCAGCAGGATGCTGGCGATGATCTGCAGGCTATTGGCGACCCGGTGCTGCATCTCCTGCAGCAGCACCTGTTTCTGGCGCAGAAGGTCTTCGGTGCGTTCCAGCAGGTCGGCGAGATCGCGTTCGACGATCCGACGGGCGGTCACGTCCGTGAAGGCCAGCAGAATGGTGGTGTTGGCGCCGGTTTCGTAGATCACCTTGCGGGCGTTCAGCAGCATGGTGCGCCGGCCGACGCCGGGGAAGTCGTGCTCGACCTCGAACCCGTCCATGGCGGCGTGTTCGGGAATGATCGTCTCCAGCAGCAGGCGCAGGGCGGCGATGTTCCACTGGCCGTCGCCAAGGTCGTAGAGCAGGCAGCCTAAGGTATGGGCCGGATCGACCTTGAAGATGTCGTAGAAGGCGCGGCTGGCCACCAGAACCCGCAGACGGGCATCGAGAACCAACAGGGGCTCGTGGATGGTGTCGACGATCGCCTGGGCGAGAGTCTGGGCGTCCTCGATCCCGGGGATCGGCGTCGGCATGGAGGGGGATGTCCTGCGCGGCCCTGACTGCGTCCGCAGGCCGGAACCTTACGCCTGTTCCCTCGGCGCGGGAAAAAATAGGACGGAGCGGACCGGGGCGGATAATTTGCGATTTCCGGCGATCGTCCTGCCATGCCGGAGCCGCAAACGCTCCGTCAGACGGGCCCTAGCGCTGGACCCACTGGCCCTGGGCGTTGCGGTACCATTGGCCGGAGCTGATGCGCGGCATGACGATGGTCTGGAAGGCGCGGACGCCGGCGGCCTCGGTCGTGGCGTCGCCGCCAGCGGCCTGGGCGCTTCGGGCATAGCCGTCCCGGCGGGCCGCGTTGATTACCTGGACGGCCTCCATCAGGGCGGAGTCGGACGACGGCGCGCGGAAGCCGAGGAAGCCGTCGGACTGCTCGCCCACGGTGCCTTGCGCCTTGGCGGCGTCGATCATCGCCTTCTGCTGCGAGGTTTGAGCGAAGGCGGCCCCGGCGGCCACGCCGAGGGCGGCGATGGCGGCGGCGACGACGAAGAGCTTGCGGAACGACATCGGAAGCGACTTTCGCATCAGAACAGGTTGGGGTTTTCGACGAGGAGGTCCTGAAGCTCCTTGTCGAGACGGATGCGAACGTCGGCATCCAGCTTGGCGTAGATCTGGATCGGGTCGACCTGAAGCCGGACCGTGGGCGTGCAGGCGGCGACGCCGGCGGCGGCGAAGAGGCCGATCAGGGCGAGGCGCATACGCGTCCGGGTCATTGGCGGGGGTCTCCGTTGTAATCCGCACCGATCTAACGCCGGGCAGGGTGAATGGGTTCTGAACGGCAAAGCCGACCCGATCAAGGCGCGGGCGTGGGCTTGCCCGAGCGGGCGCGGTTCAGCTCCAACACGTCAGCGATCAGCTGGTTCAGGTTGAGGGTGGTGTCGAGCGTCAGATCAATGCCGGTGTCGGACGGCAAAGGCAGTTCGTGGTTGAGGAATTCGCGGCTGATGAATTCGTCGAGGGGGATGCGGAGCTCTTGCCGCACAGGCGGATCATGCCGGCCGCGAATGCGGAACAGGACGCCGATCCGGCCTTCGTCGAGGCTGTTTACCTGCGCGGACAGGATGTCGAAAGACAGGTTTTCCATCGCCTGATAGGCCAGGTCCTGCACCGTATTGGGCGGGACCGCCTCGCCGCCGCCGCCCGCCTCGAGGCCGCTGAGCGCCTCGCGCTGGATCGACAGCCGGCCCGGCCGGGTGGCGGCGAGTGAGCCGCCTGAGATGCGGATTCCCGCCACCGGGTCTGAGGTGAAGGGCAGGCGCCCGGACACCACGGCGTCCAGCGCCACCTTGTCGCCGAAGCCTGCGCCGGCAATGACCTCGCCCAGCTGGACATTGTCCAGCACGATGACCCCGCTGAACGCCTGACTGCGGTCGAGCGGCACGGAAAAGGGCTCGACGCGGATCATGCCGCCGGCGACGGCGAGGTCGCCGCCCTGGATGGTCACCGCCGTCTTGTCGAGGCCGAAGACCAGTTCGATGTCGGTCAGGGGCGCGATGGAGTCCAGCTGGTCGGCCGTCAGCCGTTGGTCCGGGGCGGTGACCAGCGGCGCAAGGCTGATGAAGTCGATGCTTCCCTTCAGCCCCTTGACCGGCCCGGCGGGGCTGACGAAGTCGAGATCGGGGATGGTCAGCCGGCCGCTACTGGTGCCCTCGGCGTCTGGTAGCCAGTCGATCCGGCCCTGGAAGCCGACGGATCCGGTGACGGGCGAGCCGACGAACCCGGCGGTCAGAGGGCTGATGTCATCGGGTTGGAGCTCGCCCTCGGCGAAGACGATGGTGGGGGCGTCGATGGTCACGCCGCCGACGCCGGACCGGCCGTCATGGGCCAGCGTCAGACGTCCCAGCGCGGCGTCGTTCCGGGACAGGTCGAACGCGCCTGTCCAGTTCTCGTCCGCCAGCCGGGCCGAGCCGACGGCCTGAAGCGGATTGAAGCGCAGGGGCTGGGTGGCATCGACGATGGAGGCGCTGTCGATGCGGGTGTCGAGGCTGATGCCGCGCGGACCGCCGGTGGCGGTGAAACGCCCCCGGGTGTCGCGGAAATGCAGGGCGAGGAAGGGGGCAGAGGCATCAACGCCGGCCAGGGCGCCCTCGGCCCGCCAGCTGCCGCCGGCGATCGTGACCAGCGGCTGTCCGCCCGGGCAGACGCGGCCCGAGAGGTCGGTGACGTCGCTGTCGTCAAGCTCCAGCCGCTGGACGGTCACGGGGATGCAGCCGGCCGCCGTGTAGGTGACGCGGCCGTTCGATGAGGCCAGGCGACCCCGGGTCCGCAGATCGACGCCGCGCGCCAGATCGAAGTCCAGCGCGGCCCGGCCATCGAGATCGGCGGTGAAGCCGGAGGGGGTCAGCCGCCATGCCGGAATGTCGAACGCTGCCTCGGGCAAACCCTCGCCCCGCGTCGCGGTCAGGGACAGGGAGCCGCCGCCCGCCTGCCCCGGCTGCGCCGTGAAGATCGGACCGCGGGACGGCTGAAGGGTCAGCACGCCGCCGTTGACGGGCCGCAGGGTCGCGGGTCGGTCGAGGGTGACGCGCATCCCTGCGCCGCCCGTCGTCAGGGTGACGGCCGGAAGGTCGACGGCGAAATCACCGAGTGCCCGTTTCATCTCCGCCAGATCGGCGCCGTCGTCGCGGGCCGCGGGGCCAAACAGTGGCCAGGCACCATGGGTCGCCCGCAGTCCGCCAGCCAGGTTCAACCGCATCCCGCCGTCGACGACCAGTTCGAGGTCCGCGGTGCCGCGCGCGCCGGACAGCTCCAGTTGATCCCACACGAGCCGGTCGGCGGCGAGGGCCAGGGGGCCGGTGACCTCGACGGCGGCGTCGCGACCGCCCGCGCTGAGGCGGCTGGAGGTCAGGACCACGCCGGAGCCATCCACGCCCGCCCCGGTCACGCGCGCCGCCGAGGCCCGCGCCGCGCCGTCGATGCGCCACGCGAGGCCTTGCGGGTCGCGTGCGAAGACGGCCCGGGCTTCGTTCCAGCGGGCGATGGCGGCGGTCGCGCCTGCGCCCGGCGCTTCGACGCGGGCGGCGCGGACATCGGCGTCGGCCCGACCCTCGATGCGGAAGGTTTCGATCCAGCCCGTGGTCTGGCCGTTGAAGATCACGCGCGCCACGGCGTCGCGGGCCGAGGTTTCGCCGGTGGAGAGCCGGGCGGCGGTGAGGCCGACATCCAGCCGTGCCCGGCCATCGCCGCGCCGGGTCTTGAGATCCGGATAGGGCAGGTCGCCGGTGAAGACGAGCCGGGTCCGGGTGCCCGAGACGGCCGGCAGGGCGGCCTGATCGGCGGAGGCCGTGCCGGTCACCGCCATCCGGTCGCCGGTGGTGGTGATGTCGAGGGCCGCGGTCAGGCCCCGGGCCTCGACCTCGCCGCTCTTGAGGTTCGCCGCCGGAGCCCGGGCGCTGAGGCGGATCAGCTTGCCGTCGTCGATCCGGGCGTCGCCGAGGATCGCGACCGGGCCGTATTCGGTGTCGAGCCGGACGCGGCCCTGTTCGACCAGCACCAGCGGTCCGCGGCTGTCGGGCCGGGGTGGCCGTCGGGTGAACCGCTCGACCAGCGGATCGAGCGAGCCGAGAGAGAATGTCCCATTCCGGTACGAGGCGCGCACGACCGGCCGGACCAGCCGGATGCGGCTGGGCGTCAGGCCGAGCCCCGCCTTCGACCACGGGGTGCCGATGACGTAGTCGACCTCGACCCGGTCCACCACGACGTCCGGGTTGCGCGGATCACCGATGCGGACGCTGGCGACCAGCCCGTCGAGCTCGACGCGTTCGACGTCCATGTCGGCCTCGATGCCCTGGCCGTCCAGCCAGCCGATCAGAGCCTGCCGTGCGGCCGCGCGGCGGTTGACATACAGCAGGCCGATAAGAACCAGCAGGACGCAGAGCACCACGCCCGCGGCGATCAGCAGGCGGCGGGCGAGGCTCCGCCCCCGCCGGACGGGCGGTTGGGTCGCGACTGGCGTGTCTGCGTCGGTCATGCCGAAAGCCTGGCGATAAACAATCCGGACTCCTGAAACAGCACATCGGGCGTGACTGGGGAAACACAGTAGAGTGGCGCATCCGCCACTTTGAATGCAGTGGCGGCGACATCAAGGCGGAACAGCATGTTCACCGCGATGACCTCAACGAAACGCCGTCAATACACTGTTCGCTCCCGACGATAAGCTGCAGCTTCGGACAGGCTTTACCGCTGGAAACCGCCCCGGTTAACGGTCTGTAACGAACTGGCTTCCCATGATGGGACGGACGGGCTATACGGCCTGTCTCGCGCCGGGGGCTTCTTCAGGCGCGTTCCTTGCTTCTAGTGGCTTGGGCGCCGGTGGGCGTCGTTAGTTTTCGGGGACCGATGGCTCAGTTCGATCCACGTCGCCAACCGATGCGTCTCGCACCCCACGTTCTTACGGCGGTTGCGGCGCTCTCGGTGGCCCTCCTTGCCGGACGTGTGTACCAGCCCGCGCGGGCTGAAGAAGTTCCCGCCCTGACTCCGCTTCAGTTGGCCTCCATCGAGGCCCAGGCCTTCGCCGCCGCCGGCACGCCCGCCGGCCTGACCGCGCCCGAAGCCATCCCCGTCCAGATCCGTCGTGGCGAAACCTTCGAACAGGCCGTACGCCGCACCGGCATCGCGCCGGAAGAAGCCTCCGCCATCGCCGCCACCCTTTCCAACGCCATGGACGTCAGCGCCATGCGCGTCGGCCAGAGGTTCGAGACCGCCATCGCCAAGCCGCGCGGCGGCCGGGGCGATCCGCGTCTGATCGGCTTGACCATGCGCACCGGCCCGGCCAGCCAGGTCACCGTGTCGCGCACCTTCGACGGTGCCCTGCGCCTGCGCGCGCTTGAGGAGAAGGTCTCCCACGAGATCGTCGTCCTGAACGGCAAGGTCGAAGGTTCGCTGTCGGCCTCGGCCCAGCGTGAGGGCGTCCCCGCAGCGGTTCGTCGCAGGGCCGGCCAACTGTTCTCGCACAAGTTCGACATGGACCGGGACATCCGTGCCTCGGATGACTTCACCTATGTCTACGGACGGACGGTGACCGAGAACGGCCGCACCATCGGCACCGACGGCCTGCTCTATGCCGAGCTCAAGGACGTCGCCTTCTACCGCTTCCAGCCCGCAGGCGCGAAGGAAGCCCAGTATTTCGACGCCACGGGCAAGAACACCCGTTCGGCCTTCATGCGCACGCCGCTGGAGCGCGGCTTCCGCGTCTCGTCGTCGTTCGGCTTCCGCCGTCACCCGATCGCCGGCTATCGCAAGATGCACCAGGGCATCGACTTCGCGGCCGGCACCGGCACGGCGGTCGTGGCCCCCGCCGATGGCGTGGTGGTCGAGGCCCGCCGCTGGGGCGGCTATGGCAATTGGCTGCGCATTCGCCACTCGAACGGCCTCGAGACCGGCTACGGCCACCTGTCGCGCTACGCCTCGGGCATGCGCGCCGGCCAGCGGGTCCGTCAGGGTCAGGTCGTGGCCTATGTGGGTTCGACCGGTGCCTCGACCGGTCCGCACCTGCACTATGAAATCTGGCGCGGCGGCCGACGGATCAATCCGGCGGGCGTGCGCACCACCGAGGGCACCATCCTCGCCGGTGCCGATCTGGCCGCTTTCCGGGCTGAAAAGACCCGGATCGACCGCATCATCGCCGCCGGCGGCGAGCGTCGGCCCCAGTCCCAGAACGCCAGTCTGACGACCGGCCTGCGCCCCGCCCAGGGCTGATCTCCGCACCGCGCGCCTCCGGGCGTCGGACGGTTTCTCCCGGCAAGCCGTCACCGGCTTCACAGTCATGCCAGAATCCATCGCCAGGGTGGGGTGGATCATCCGGCCCTCTCCCGTGTTCTGTCGGGCGGGCCCAGACCGACGGCGGCATGAAACAACGACGAGATATCCTGAGGGGCCTGATTGGCGGGCCGGCGCTGTGGGCGGTCGGGACCGCCCCGCGAGCCCAGGCGCGCGCGCCGTTCCAATCGCCCCGCATCACGGTCGAGACGCGCGGGTCGGGCCCCGATCTGATCCTGATCCCCGGCCTCGCCTCGACCTCGGCGGTTTGGAGCCGGACGGCGTCCCACCTCGCGGGCAGCCGGCGCCTGCATCTGGTGTCCGTGCGCGGGTTCGGCGATCTGGCACCGGGCGACAATGCGGACGGCGCGGTCATGGGGGGGGTGGCGGCTGAGGTGCGACGCTACATCGCCGAGGCCGGGCTGGAGCGTCCCGCCATCATCGGCCATTCGATGGGCGGCCAGCTGGCGCTGCGGATTGCCGCCGACGCGCCCGCCCGGATCAGTCGGGTGATGACGGTGGATGCCTCGCCGTTCTTCCCTGCCCTGATCAGTCCCGGCGCGACCGTCGGCGACGTTGAGCCGATCGCCCAGGTGGCCTATCAGGCGATTCAGTTCCTCGGCGACGAGGCGCTGCGCACGCGCGGCCGGAGCATCGGACTTGAGCTGGGCGGGGCGGCGGACGCCCTGTTCGGCTCGCTCGGTTGGCAGGGCGGCGACCGTCGGGTGCTGGCCCAGTCGCTGTATGAGGTGATGACCGTCGATCTGCGCCACCGCCTGCCGGAGATCACCGCGCCGGTGACCGTCGTCTATGGCTGGAGTTCCGACGATGCCTCGCCGCGCAGCCGCACCGACAGCCTGTTCCGCGGTGCCTACGCCTCCCTGTCCCGTCCCGCGACCTTCGAAAGGATCGAAGGCGCCGAGCATATGGTCATGATCGACCAGCCGACCCGCTTCCAGGCCGCGGTGGACCGGTTTTTGGGCTGACGGTCAGTCGGCGTCGGGCTGGGCGTCGGGATGGGCGGCGACGAAGGCCGGATGAGCCGCGGCGGCCGCATCGATGGCCATCAGCCGCGGGAAGGCCTCGAGCGGCGTGTTGAACCGGCGCGCCGAATAGATCTGCGGGATCAGGTAGCAGTCGGCCAGGGACGCGGTCGCGCCGAAGCACCAGCCGCCGCCGTGGACGCCGACCAAGCGTTCCAGCGCCGTGAATCCCGGAACGATCCAGCGCGCGGCCCAGGCGTCGACGGCGGCCTGATCGGCGGCGAAGGTCTCGCGCAGGGCCTTGCCGACCCGCAGGTTGTTCAAGGGATGGATGTCGCAGCCGATCAGGGCCGCCATGGCCCGGACATGGGCGCGGTCAACGGCACCGGCGGGCAGCAGGGGCGGTTCCGGATGGGTTTCCTCCAGCCATTCGAGGATGGCCGGGCTCTGGCTCAGGACGGCACCGTCGACTTCCAGCGCCGGGACCATGCCCTGCGGGTTCAGGGCGGTGAAGGCTTCGGACCGCTGGCCCCCGGTGCGCAGATCGACGCCGGCCTGATCATAGGCGACGCCTTTCAGGTTCAGGGCGATGCGCGTGCGGTAGGCGGCACCCGAGCGCCAATAGCCGTGCAGGATCATCGCGGCCTCAGGGTGAAGGTCAGGGGTTGCAGTCCACCGATGGTCGCCTCGACCCGGTCGCCGGGCTGGAGCGGGCCGACGCCCTCGGGCGTGCCGGTGAAGATCAGGTCGCCGGGGCGGACATCCCAAAGGGTGCGGGCCTTGGCGAGTATCTCGTCCGGTGCCCAGACCATGTCGTCCAGACGGCCTGACTGGCGCGTCTGGCCATTGACCGACAGGGCGATCGGCGCGGCCGGATCGGGCAGGGCACCGAGGGTCAGGGCTCCACAAGGCGCAGACTGGTCGAACCCCTTGGCGGCGTCCCACGGGCGGCCCGTGGCCTTGGCGGCGGCCTGGAGGTCGCGGCGGGTCAGGTCGCAGCCGACCGCCCAGCCGATGACGGCTCCGTCCTCGCCGACGGCGCAGACCAGTTCGACCTCATGGTGCAGGTCGGCGGTCGCGGTCGGGAACAGGGGGTCGGCACCGTCGGCGACGACGGCGTCAGCGGGCTTGGAGAAGAAGAAGGGTTCGGCGCGCTCATGCCCCATCTCCCGGGCGTGTCCGGCGTAGTTCTGACCCACGCACAGGATGCGACGGATGGGGAAGCGTTCGCGGCCTCCGGCCACGGGCAGGGAGGAGATCGGCGCGGGCGGAAACAGCCAGTCGGTCATGCCCATTGTTTAGGCCGGGATGCGGCGCTTCGCCAGCGCGGGCGATGCTGCAATGCGGAACCGTCACGCCGGAGTGGCGTTCCGGCTCAGGGTTCTCTATTTAACCGTCAAGCTTGCAATGCGGAGCGCGCACATGGCCACCACCAAGGCAGCACGGACAGCCGTGAAGAACGACATCAATACGCTGAAGGACGACCTCAAGACCCTCGGCACCGAGGAAAAAGCCCGACTGCGTGAGAAGGCGACGGCGGCGGAAACCCGCCTGCGTGCCAAGGCCGCCGAGACCGAGGCCCGACTGCGCGAACAGTCCGACGTCCTGCGCGAACGCGCCAGGGGCTACTACGACGACGCCCGCGTCCGCGGTCGTGAATACTATGACGAGGCATCCGAGCGCTTCGACGAAGCCCAGCGGTATGTGACCGAGCGGGTGCAGGAGCGGCCGATGCAGTCGACCGCCATCGCGCTCGGCGTCGGCGTGTTCCTCGGCCTGCTGCTCGCGGGCCGTCGCCGCTGATGTTCGGGGGGCTAGGGGAAAAGCTGGTCCGCAAGGCCGTCGCGGCCGCCGTGGCGGCGGGCGCGGCGCTGGTCGCGGTCGTGGCGTTCGGCGCAACCGTCTTCTACGCTCTTTGCCTGGTCGTCGTGCCTCTGGCCGCCGCGGCCATCACCACCCTGCTGTTCGCCCTGGCAGCCCTGATGGTCGTGATGGTCTTCCTGCGCGGCGAGGGTGCGGAGGATGACGCGGAGGATGATGAGCCCGCCGGTCTGGGGCAGCGCGCCTTCATGCTGTTCCGTCAGCGGCCGATCCTCGGCACGGCGGCGGCGCTGGCGGGCGGCTGGATATTCCTGCGGAACCCGGCGCTCGCGACCATGGTGGCCGCGGCCTTCACCGAAACATCCCACGGCCGCCGCCGCCGTTAAGGCGGAACGACACAGCTTTCCGAACGTTGATCCTTCAGGTGCGGCGGTCTTGAGCCGCTCCCTTTTGGATCAACAATTCCGGGAGTTTCGCTCATGCTTCGCTGGGCCATTATTTTTCTGGTCGTCGCGCTTGTCGCGGCGGTTCTCGGGTTTGGCGGCATCGCCAATTTCTCGTTCGAGATCGCCAAATTCGTCGCCGTGATCGCCATCATCCTCTTCGTGATCTCGCTGGTCATGGGCGGATTGAAGGGACGCGGGAACAGTACCTAGCGGTCCTGACGGCGCAAACGAAAAGGCCGCGGTTCGCCGCGGCCTTTTTCATGCGCGGAGGGTCAGGTGGCGGCGCGTTCGCGCGCGCCGGCGTGGTTTGGGTCGGGCGCGGTCGACTGTTTGCGGGTGTCCTGACGGCGCGGCAGGTGCCAGACCTGCCCCGGCTCGAACCGGTCGCCGGTCCAGGCCATGGCGGTGACCACTGTCTCCTTCGCGTCCCAGTCGATCTGGTTGAAGCTGGGTGGTGCCCCCCGCTCGCGATGCGACAGCGTTCCGCAGCCGACCGCATAGGAGCAGTGGTCGCCAAGGCCGATCGGCAGGGCGAAGGGCACATGGACGTGGCCCGTGGCGATGATGTCAACGCCGGCCTCTGCGAAGATCAACGCCGCTTCGCCGCCGCGCTTCACCTCGCCGGTCATCGGGGCACCGATCATCTCGATCAGCGGATGGTGGCAGGCGAGGATGCGCAGCGCTCCGGCCGGCGCCTGACGCAGGGCCTCGGCGGCCTCGCGGGTCTGCACCAGGTCGATGACGCCCTTGGACCAGTTGGGCCGGGCCTGCCAGCCGCGGGCGGTGACCACGCCGCGCACCATCAGGCTGTCGCTGAGGAACTGGTGGTCGTGGGCGGGGTGGCCGATGGCCTGCTCGAAGGCGCGCCACGGGTGCAGCAGCCGTGCCCCCAGGCTCCAGTAGGGCACATCGTGATTGCCGACGATAACGAAGGTCGGCTCTGGCATCCGCCGGATCCAGTCTCCCGCCGCGGTGAACTCGTCGGGCAAGCCCTTTTGGGTGACGTCGCCGGTGATCAGCACCAGATCGGGCGGATTGGCGTGTGCGTAGTCCAGGGCGGCGGCGCAGGCGTGGCGGTGTTCACAGCCGAAATGCACATCTGAAAACTGAAGCACACGCCCCATCAAACGCTGTCCCCGGCCGCCGCGGGGACCGGCACCAGGGCCTGGAAGGCCTTGGGAATGAAGCGGACCCTGGCCTCGTGCCGCAGCAGAATGGGTTCGCCGTCGATCACCGCCGGAATGCGCGAGCGCGCCCGCATGATGACCTTTCGGGTGGCGCGGGTCGTCACGGCCGGGTCCTGACGCCAGTCGTCCAGCACGGCATGGGCGGCGAGACGGAAGGCCTGGGCCGCGTCGGAGGGATTCATGACGGCGGCCTCAAGGCCCGACTTCTCTTCCATGGCGCGGGAGATCATCGGGCTGATCAGGACCAGCGCCTCGGCCCGGCGGTCCGGCTGACCGTCCAGCGAGAAGCGCATGCGACCGGAGAAGGCCCGCTTCAGGGCGCGGCGGCCATAGGCCCAGGCGAGACCCAGTTTGCCAACTCTCATGGCCTCGCGGGCCGGTGCCCACAGGGCAGGCGAGCCGAAGATGGCGGCGCAGTAGAAGGCCTGGGTGGTCTGGCCGTCGGAGACCTCCCCGCCGGCGACGCATTGGGCCGAGCCTTCCTCAAGAGCGATCTTGAGGGCGGCCTTCCAGTCCCCGGTTCCGTAGAGCGCCTTGGGCAGCATATTCATGGTGCCGCCCGGCAGCGGCGCGACCAGCGGCCCGTCAGGCCCGACCCGCGAGGCGATGCTCCCGGCTGTGCCGTCGCCGGCCAGCACGAACAGCACGTCCGGGCGGGCGTCGAGGGCGGTCTGGATCTGGGTGTCGAACTGGTCGGACTCCAGCGTCACCACCGCGGTTTCGCAGGCATAGGTCGACAGTATGGCCTCGGCTTCCTCCGCGGCGCGGGGGCCGACGCCGCCGGACAGCGGGTTCACCAGCATGATGACGCGGTTCAGCGCGACATGAGGCGTCAGCTTCGGAGCGTCGGCGGTCGGGGCGTCAGGCGGCCCTTCGGGCGCGGTCGTGGGATCGGCCGCTGGAGTCTGGGTTGCGCTCATTCCGCCCGAACGCCCCGCCGGTGACGATGTTCCGGCGAGGCGGACGGAAGCGTGACTATTACTTCTTCAACTCATCCGAAGCCGCGGCGGCACCCGCCTGGGCGGCGTCACCGGCCTTGGCCGCGCCGGCGGCTGCGGCGTCGCCGGCCTGTTCGGCGACCTTGGGCGCTTCGCCCTTGACCGTGGAAACCGCCTTGGCGATCCAGCCGTCCATCACCGCGCCACCATCAGCCAGCGACTTCTCCATGATGCCCAGAACGGCCGTCAGAATGCCGAAGACCGCCAGAAGCGTGACCACCAGGCCGATGATCGGATTGCCACGACGGCGCTTGGAGCGCGCCCACACAGGACTGTGATCGCTGTCCTCGGACATGCGAACCGGTTCAGAAAAACGCATACGAAACCCCCGTCTCTCACCCCATGGCGGGGCTTTTCGCGCCATTGGCGCTGCGCAAACAAGCCTAATACAGGCTCAATCAACAGCATAACGTTGGAACCGTCACGCTTATCCAGCATTATCACCCGTGGGGCGAACCCGAGGGATGAAGGACATACCCATGAAAAAGGCAATCATCGCGATCGCCGGTGCCGGCTTGCTGGCTTCCGCCTGCGCCAGCGACGGATACGGCGGCACCAATCAGACGGTCCGGCAGGGCGCCATCGGCGCAGGCATCGGCGCTGTCGCCGGTGCCATCATCGGCAATAACGTCGGCGACGGCAACGCCGGAACCGGCGCGGCCATCGGCGCTGTCGTGGGCGGTGCCGCAGGTGCCATCCGCGGCTCGCAGCAGGACCGCAACAACCAGCAGCGCTACCGCGACAGCCAGGGGCGGTACTACTACTGCTACGATGGCCGTCAGTCGGAATGCTATTGGGAGAACGGTCAGCGCCGTTAATCGGCGCGCCGGGCTTCTGAAGTGATCAGGGCGGTTCGTCATGCGGCGGACCGCCCTTTCTACGCCCGCGGGGCGTGACAGGTGGACTGAATGAAGCGGCTGACTGGAATTCTGGCCTTTGCGGTAGTGTCGGTCGCAGGCTGCGCCATGGTGCCGGGGGTGCGGGACCGCAGCGAGCTGGTCGCCGAGCCCGAGGTCTGCTCGGCCAAGCGGTTCGAAATCTATTTCCGCGACAGCGAGGCGCAGCTGACGCCCTCCGCCCGCCAGACCATCGGCATGACGGCGGCCCAGCTGCAGGGCTGCGCGATCCGCGCGGTTGAGGTGGTCGGCCTGTCCGACGCCCGGGGCGGAGCCACCGCCAATCAGGGCCTGGCTGAACGCCGGGCCACAGCCGTCGCCGAGGCGCTGGCCGCCGCGGGCTGGCCGGCCCCGGCCTTCACCCTGACGGCGGAGGGCGAGGACGGCTCGACGACCGCGGACGGCGCGCGCGAGCCGATGCGCCGCCGCACCGAGGTGCTGGTCGACGCGATACCTCGCTGAAGCAGGCCCCGCTGAGACAGGTCGCCACGTGACGCGGGCGGGGTCGGGCGGCTAAGGTCGCGTCCGTGACCCGTCTCCTGAAACTGATCCTCCTGCTCGGCCTGCTGCTGGTGCCGTCCATGGCCGCGGCCCAGGACGGCCGCGTGCAGCGCACCGACCGTATCGCCGCCGAACTGGTCGCCATGTCACAGTGGGCGACGCCCGGCTCGACGGTGATCGTGGCGGTTCACCAGGACATCGAGCCCGGCTGGCACACCTACTGGCGTAATCCCGGCGATTCCGGCGGCGCGACGACGCTGAACTGGACCCTGCCCGCGGGTCTCAAGGCCGGTGAGATCGTCTGGCCCGTGCCCGAACGGCAGCGCCTCGCGGGGCTGATGAACTACGGCTATTCCGGCGAGGTCTATCTGCCGGTTCCGATCGAGGTTCCGGCATCGGCCCGCCCCGGCTCGACGCTGTCGCTGTCGGTGAAGGCGTTGTTCCTGGTGTGCAGCGCCGAGATGTGCGTGCCGGACGAACTGACCCTGACGCTGGACCTGCCCGTGCGCGAGGGCGCCGCCCGGCCGACCGCGCGCCATGGCCCCTCCATCGCCGCAGTGCTGGAGACTGCGCCGCGTCCGGCGGGCATCGAGGCCAGCATCGCCATGGTCGACGGGCATCTGGTCCTGAGCGCCGCGGGCGGACCGCTGACGGCGGGCGATCCCGGGCCGAGCTATTTCTTCCCGTTTGAGGGCGGGATCATCGACCATCCGGCCGAACAGACCGGAGGCTGGGGCCCGCAGGGTCTGACGCTGCGGCTGCAATCCGGCACCGCGACCCGCGCGGGCGGCGTTCAGGGTCCTGTCGCCGGGGTGCTGAGCACCGCCCACGGCGCGTTCGAGATCGTCGCCGAACCGGGGGCGGCGCTGGCGGGCACCGCCGGTTCAGGCGATCTCGCCGCAGCGCCCGACGGCAAGGCTCCCAAGGCGTCCGGCCCATCGACATCCATGGCGACCTTCGCCCAGGCGCTGCTGTTCGCGCTGCTGGGCGGGCTGATCCTCAATCTGATGCCCTGCGTCTTCCCGATCCTGGCCATGAAGGCGGCGTCGCTGGCGGCGTCAGCGCATGACGCCCGCCATGCCCGGCGCGACGGTCTGGCCTTCCTCGCGGGCGTCCTGACGACCTTCCTGCTGTTGGCGGGCCTGCTGCTGGCCTTGCGGGCGGGCGGTGAGGCGGTCGGTTGGGGCTTCCAGCTGCAGTCGCCGCCGGTCACGGCGGGGCTGGCCCTGCTGATGCTGGCGGTGGCGCTGAACCTGTCGGGCGTGTTCCACGTCGGCGCGGGCCTGCAGGGAGTCGGATCGGGGCCGTTGGCGAGGCTGCCGGGCGGACTCGGTGCCTTCTTCACCGGCGCGCTCGCGGTGGTGGTGGCGGCACCCTGCACCGCGCCCTTCATGGCCTTCGCGCTCGGAGCGGCCCTGATCATGCCGTGGCCGATGGCGTTGCTGGTCTTCCTCGGCCTCGGTCTGGGACTGGCCCTGCCGTTCGTGGCGGTCAGCCTGACGCCGGGACTTCTGGCCCGCTTGCCGCGGCCGGGGCCGTGGATGGAGCGGCTCAAGGGGCTGCTGGCCTTCCCCATGTACGGGACCGCCCTGTGGCTGGCCTGGGTGTTCAGCCGCCAGACCGGCGCCGAGGCCCTGGGCCTGTTGTTCGTGGCGGGGTTGATGCTGGCGCTGGGGGCCTGGCTGGTCGGCGGCGGGCAGGCCGAACGCGCCCTCGGGCGGCGCGGCCTGTTGCAACTGGCGGCGGGCGCGGCGGCTCTGCTGCTGGGGGCCGGCGCGCTGGTCATGGCGGCGAGAACGCCGCCGGAGGCCGCGCGGGCCGGAACGGGGGCGGCGCTGTCCAGCGCGCCGTGGTCGCCCGGGGCGGTTCAGACGGCGCGGGCGCAGGGCCGGCCGGTGCTGGTCAATTTCACCGCCGACTGGTGCGTGACCTGCAAGATCAACGAGCGATCCTCGCTGAGCTCCGCCAGGGTCGCCGCCGCCATGGAGCAGGCCGGGGCAGTCTATCTGGTCGGTGACTGGACGCGGCGCGATGACGCCATCGCCGCCGAGCTGCAGCGCCACGGGCGGTCGGGCGTTCCCCTGTATCTGCTCTATGCCCCGGGGGCGTCGGAGCCCCGGATCCTGCCGCAGCTTCTGACCGAGGGCGTGGTCATCGACGCCCTGAAGGACGCCCGCCCCTGAAGGCGTTTCTCAGGCGCGCCGCCCCGGACGATCCTGTCCCTGCGCTCAAACGTCCCGGATCACCGCCCAGGCGGCGTCCGGGATGACAAGGTGTCCGCACCCCTGTCGAATGTCGATCGCGACCTAGGCTTCCGGCTGCGGCGGGGCCGTGATGACCTCGACGTTGTCGTTCAGCAGATAGGCCAGTTCGTCCAGCGCCACGGTGCGAGCAGCCGGGGTGACGGCACCCTCGACGGCGGCGACCTTGACCGGAATGTCCTCCGAGATGCCGCGCAGGATGCATTTCAGATCGCCGTCGGTGCCGCGCGCCTTGAGGATCAGGTGACCCTGCATGTCGAGGGCGGCGAGGCCTTCGGTCTCGACCTTGAAGCGCCCGAACGCGCCGGCGTCGACGAACCAGGCGTTGTCGGCGGCGAGATTGGCGCGCCACTGGTCAACCACGCCCTTCAGGGCACCCGAACGCAGGACGATGTCGGCGAACAGGGGCTCGCCCGCCACCGAGACGGGCGCATCGGCGACAGCCGGCGGCTGGGCCGCGGCCATGGCAACGCCGGGGTCGGAGAGCAGCAGGGAGACAGCGAGGGCGACGCCGCAGGACATGGGAAACCTCTTGGGCGAACTCATTATGTTGCCGAATCACGATTTCGGCGTTGAACCGGCTTACGCCCGACCCGTAAACGAGGGTTTACCTTCCCTCCTCCGAGATCAGTCAGAACCCGCCGATGACAGCCCGATCCCAGGCCCTGAACCTGTTCCGCGCCGTCGCGCAAAAGGACGCCGGGACCCGCATTCTGCACCAGTTCGCGGCCGACCCGCGCCGCACGGAGCGGATGGGCGTCGAGGCGGCTGGTCTCTATCTGGACCTGTCCAGGCAGTCGTGGACCGCTGAAGGATTCGAGGCGTCGCTGGATCTGGCGCGGACCTGCGACGTCGAGGGCCGCCGCAACGCCCTGTTCGCCGGCGAGGCGGTCAACAACACCGAGGGCCGGGCGGTGTTGCATCCGGCGCTGCGGGCGGCGGACGACGCCGATTTCCGCGCTCTGGGCGAACCGGTGTCGGCGGAGGTCGCCGAGACCCGCGCCGCCATGGCCGCCTATGCCACCGATATCGGATCGGGCGCCGAAACGGGCGGGACCAAACAGCCGTTCACGGCCATCGTCCACATCGGCATCGGCGGCTCCGACCTGGGACCGCGCCTGCTGTGGGACGCGCTGCGTCCGCTGGAGCCGACCATTGATCTGCGCTTCGTCGCCAATATCGACCCGCGGGAGATGGGCGAGGCGCTGGCGGGACTGGACCCCGCAACGACCCTCGTAGTGGTGGTGTCCAAGACCTTCACCACCCAGGAAACGCTGGCCAACGCCGACCTGGCCAAGGCCTGGCTGGCCGAGAGCCTGTCGCCGCGCCGCATGATCAGACATCTGGTCGGGGTCACCGCCGCGCCGGACAAGGCCGAGGCCTGGGGCTGTGGCCGCACCTTCGGCTTCCGCGACTGGGTCGGCGGGCGCTATTCGCTGTGGTCATGCGTCAGCCTGTCGGTCGCCGTGGCGCTGGGCTGGGACGTGTTCGAACGGGTGCTGGACGGGGCCCGGGCCATGGACGCGCATTTCCTTGCGGCCGATCTGGAGCGGAACGCCCCGGTGATGCTGGCGCTGGCCCAGTTCTACAATATCGAGGGACGGGGCCGGACCGCGCGGACGGTTGCGCCCTATGCCCACGGCCTGCGCCGCCTGCCCGCCTTCCTGCAGCAGTTGGAGATGGAGTCGAACGGCAAGCGGGTGAAGCGCGACGGCTCAGCCGTGGACACCGCCACCGGGCCGATCGTGTTCGGGGAACCGGGCACCAACGGCCAGCACGCCTTCTTCCAGCAGATCCATCAGGGACCGCAGGTGGTTCCGGCTGAGTTTGTGGTCGTGCGCCACACCTCGAACGCGGCCCTGGACGCGCGCGAGGGCGACGCGCCGCTGTGGTCGAACGCCCTGGCCCAGGGCCAGGCGCTGATGGTCGGCAAGACGGAGGCCGAGGCGCGGGCCGAGATGCTGGCCGCCGGGGCGAGCGTGGAAGAGGCCGACCGGCTGGCGCCGCACAAGACCTTCCCGGGTGACCGGCCCTCGACGACCATCCTGATGGACGCCCTGACGCCCGAAGCCGTCGGCGCCCTGATCGCCCTTTATGAGCACAAGACCTTCGTCGAGGGCGTGATCGAGGACATCAACAGCTTCGACCAGTGGGGGGTCGAACTGGGCAAGGTTCTGGCCCGGGCGATCCTGAAGGACGTGCAGGCGGGCGAACCGTCGGCCGGACTGGACCCGTCGACGGCGGAGCTGATGAAGCGGCTGATGGTATAGGTCGGGCGCGGGAAGCGGACGCGCGGAGAGTCTGGAAGGGGTGGAGAGCGGACGTTGCGCTCCCGCGCATTGAGCGCGACGACCCTCGCTACGCGAGATCTCGTCGGAGGGAGCGTCTGGTTCGACGATTTCGCCACGACGGAACTTGGCATATCACAGGTATTCGTGTCAGAGTGGTGCGTAATC
>JBBQOK010000016.1:0-23424 GCA_038330765.1 Caulobacterales bacterium
ATCGACGCAGGACGGCAGCCGAAAGCCGAAGTCGCGCAGGATCGCCTTGCGGCTGTAGTCGCCCTTGTACATCCCGCCGACCTGCGGGACGGTCACATGGCTTTCGTCCACGATCAGCAGCGCATTGTCGGGCAGGTATTCAAACAGGGTCGGCGGCGGCTCGCCCTCTTTGCGGCCGGACAGATAACGGGAATAGTTCTCGATCGACTTGCAGCTTCCGGTCGTCTCGATCATCTCGATATCGAACGTGCAGCGCTGCTGCAGCCGCTCGGCTTCAAGCAGCTTGCCCTCGGCGATGAACTGCTTCAGTCGGTCCTGCAACTCGACCTTGATGTCCTTGATCGCCTGGGTCAGCGTCGGGCGCGGGGTCACGTAATGGCTGTTGGCGTAGATGTGCACGCTGTCCAACGTGCCCGTCAGCTCGCCGGTCAGCGGGTCGAACTCGCGCAATGCCTCCACTTCGTCACCGAACAGGCTGATGCGCCAGGCACGATCCTCGAGGTGGCTGGGGAACACGTCGATCGTCTCGCCGCGCATGCGGAAGGTGCCGCGGGCAAACGCGACATCGTTGCGGCGGTATTGCAGCTCGACAAGCGCGCGGGCCAGGGTGTCGCGGTCGATGCGCCCGCCGGTCTCGAGCTTCACGACCATGCGGCCATAGGTCTCGACCGAGCCGATACCGTAGATGCAGGACACCGAGGCGACGATGATGACGTCGTCGCGCTCCAGCAACGAGCGCGTCGCCGAGTGGCGCATGCGGTCGATCTGCTCGTTTATCGAGCTGTCCTTCTCGATGTAGGTGTCCGACTTCGGGACGTAGGCCTCGGGCTGGTAGTAGTCGTAGTAGCTGACGAAATACTCGACCGCGTTGTCGGGGAAGAAGCTCTTGAACTCGGAATAGAGCTGGGCGGCGAGGGTCTTGTTGGGGGCCAGGATCAGGGCCGGGCGCTGGGTCGCCTCGATGACCTTGGCCATGGTGAAGGTCTTGCCCGAGCCGGTGACGCCCAGCAGGACCTGATCGCGCTCGCCGGTGGCGGCGGTGGCCACCAGCTCCTTGATGGCGGCGGGCTGGTCGCCGGCGGGGGTGTATTTCGTCTCCAGCCGGAAGGGGATGTGTTTGCGGCCGGCCCCCTTTCCAGAATTTGGGCGGTCGGGGCGATGGGGGACCCAGTCGCTGGGCTTGCCGGGGGCCTCCTCCGGCGTCAGGCGCGGGCCGGTGACGGGCGCGAACATCGGCATCCGGTTGGTCGCCGTCGCCGCGTCGAAGATGAAGGGGACATGGGCCTCGGACAGACCGGCGGACATCTCCGCCGACTGGCCGGGGACGTGGGTGGGCTGGGCGGACCTGGCACCCTGGGTCTTGGGGGTCTGGGAGGGGGAACGAGCCATGAACAGCAAGGTAGGGGCGGCCGTGCCCGGACGCCAGAGCCTCCGCAGAGGGACGCACTGGTAACGGCGTTCGTCAGTGCTAACGTAGCGATTCAATCGAGGGGGCGATGATGAACTGGATGACGTTCGCGCGGGTCGGCAAGACGGTCGCGCTGCTGGCGTTTCTGATGCCGTGGCTGGTGGTGTCCTGTCAGGGCACGCCGATCGCCACGGCCACGGGGATCGATCTGGCTTTCGGCACCATGAAGACCATGGGCGAACAGGGAGGGCAGGACGCTTCGCCCCAACTCTGGGCGGTGCTGGCGTTGTTGCTGATCATCGGCGGGCTGATCGCCAGCTTCACGCTGACGCCTGTTCGGAAAGCGGTCATGGCGACGGGCGGGGCGGCGGCGGCGGCGCTGGTTCTGTGCATCTTCGGAATGATGCTGACCGTCGGCGAGGGCAAGGCGAAAATCTCGCGGCAGCAGGGGGGCGGCGACGCCTTCTCGAACGGCATGCAGCAGGCGGCGGCGCAGGGCATCCGGTTTGAGACCCGCTTCGGCTACTGGCTGACGCTGCTGGCGCTGGCCGGAGCGAGCGGGTCGGCCTTCATGCTGTATCGCGACCGGCCGTTCCCCGGCGCGGTGACCCGCCTGGGTGAAAGCCTGAGGACGGCGGCGGCGGGCGCGGGTGGCACCGGAACAGGTCCGAAAGCCGCCGACCCGGACAGCGCCTATTGGGACGCCATGACGGACAAGACCGATCTCGAGGCGCTGGAGGAGTATGTCTATCGCTTCCCCGAGGGCCGGTTCGTCGGCTTGGCCCGGGAACGGCTGGCCCGTCGGGCCTCGCCCGACGCCTGATCTGATCCGATCGGAGCGCCCGGAGGCCGGACCCCGCCTTAGGCCCCGCGCAGCAAGACCCCGGCGGTGAGAACGGCAAAGGCGATGGCCAGGGTGTTGAACGCGTGGGCGCTGATCACCGGGATGGCAACGCCGCCGTACTGGGCCAGCATCGCAAGAACGGCGAGGATCACGGCGATGGCGAACAGGGGCACGGACGGGGCCGTGAGCGGAAGGCCGGCGCGATGAAGGGCCATGGGGCGGTGTCCTGATGCGCGACGCGGCGGGACGCCCGTCCGAGCTTCACCATAACGCCGCGCCGCCGCGCCTGTTCCGATCTAGCGCGGCGGGGGGTCATCCTCGCCGTTGGCCGGATCGTCGGGCTTCATCAGGTCCTCGGCGGCGTCGTTGACCGGGGACAAGCGCGGCGACGGATCGGCGGGCGGCGGGGCGGCTGAGCCGGACGGCGCGCCGGCGGGAACGAGGCCGAGGGCCTGCAGCGCATCGTCGCCCTCGCGGCCGAAGACGCTGCGCAGACGCAGGTCGGTCTGCGGGAAGGGGATCTCGACCCCGGCGACGTCCAGGGCGTCGGCGATGGCCCAGGTGTAGGCCGCGTGCATGGCGGCCGGCCGTTTGACCGCCTCACGGGTCGGCCAGACCAGCAGCTCGAAATCCAGCCCGCTCTCGCCGAAGCCGACCAGCCAGACCATGCTCTTGCGGGCGTCGGTCTCGGGCAGGGTGAAGGGTGACCCGCGGGCCGCCTCCAGCACCGCCTCGCGCACCCGCGCACGGTCCGCACCATAGGCCACCGAGAACGGGATGTGGATGCGCCGGGTGTCGCCCTTCAGCGTCCAGTTGATGACCCGGTCCTCGATCAGCGAGGAGTTGGGGACGATGATGTTGAGGTTGTCGTTGGAGCGGATGCGGGTGGCGCGCGGCCCGACCTCGGCGATGAGCCCACGCACCCCGTCCTCCAGCTCGACATAGTCGCCGACCGAGACCATGCGGTCGAAGATCAGGAACAGGCCCGAGACGAACTCCTTGACCACCCCCTGCAGGCCGAGGCCGACGCCGATGCCGATGGCCCCGGCGAAGACCGCCAGCGACGACAGGTTCAGACCCGCCGTCGACAGGCCGGCGAAGACGCCAAAGACGATCAGGCCATAGCTGGCCAGCTTCTCCAACACATAGAGGGCACCCGCGCTGCGGTTCGAGCGCTCGCGCAGGCGGCGCAGGCCCCGGGTGGCGACCCACGACAGCGCCCAGGCGAAAAGCAAGATGACCAGTCCCGAGACCAGCCCGCCGACGGTGATCGCCGAGCCGCCGAGGCGGAACAGCTGTTCTTGGTCGAAACCATCAAGTCCGGGCATCAAGCTTGAGCGTTCGGGGGCGGGCGGGGTTCCGGCCAGGGCCGGGATCGGGGCCGAAAACCGCGAGCATCGGCGCGCGGTCCGGGGCAGACTGGCCCGATGAAACCGACCGCTCCCGAAGCCGCGCCCGCTCGGTCCCCTGCCCCGCCCGCATCCCTGACCCTGTCCCGGCTGGACAGCCCGATCGGGCCGCTGGCCCTGGCCTGCGACGGCGAGGGGGTGGTGCGCGGAGTGTCGTTCCCGGGGCCGGACGGCGACGGGCTGGTCAAGGCGATGCGGCGCGAATATCCGGACGCGGTTCTGAGAGATGGCGCGACGCCGACCCCGCTCGCCCGCACCGTGGCCGCCTACTTCGACGGCGACCGCGGGGCCCTTACGCGCGTGGCGTGGTCGCTGGACGGTGCCCGTTCGGCCTCGGGCGACAGCGACGGCTTTCAGGCCCGCGTCTGGCGCGCCCTGGCTGAGGTGCCGGCGGGCGTGACCCTCACCTACGGCGAGATGGCCCGGCGCGCCGGAGAGCCGGGCGCGGCGCAGGCGGCGGGCGTGGCCCTGAACCGCAACCCGATCCCGCTGGTGCTGGCCTGCCACCGGGTGGTGGGGGCGGCAGGCGCTTCAGGCGGCTGGTCGCTGGTCGGGTTTGGAGGCGGACTCGAGCGGAAAGGCTGGCTGCTGCGCCACGAAGGCGCGCTGCTGCTCTAGCTGAACAGGCTAACAATCTCGCGGCCGGCGAGGACGCAGAACAGCAGGCCGCCCGCCGCCAGCATGGCATTGGAGAGCCAGTGGCTGCGCCACTCGACCGGGGTGCGTGAGGAGTTGAGCAACCAGATGAGGGTCAGGGCGAGAAAGGGCATGAACAGGGCCCCCAGCGCGCCGTAGGCGACGATCAGTCCGAAGGGACGGTCCATGAACAGCAGGGCCATGGGCGGGAAGGTCAGCCACAGCAGATAGCCGCGGAAGGCGGGACTGCCCTCGCCCTTGGCCGCCGGGTCATCGGCGCGGCCGCCCATATGGGCCCAGAAGTCGGCGAACATCAGGCTGACTCCGTGCCACACCCCGATCAGGGACGAGAAGCTGGCGGCGAAGAAACCGACCAGGAACATCACCCCGACCACGTCGCCGAAGCGCTCGCGCAGCACGTTGTCGAGGTCGAGCAGACCGCGGTCGCCGCGGGCCAGGGCCACGCCCGAGGCGTACAACAGCTCGGCCCCGACGATCAGCATGGCCACCACGAAGACCCCGGTCACGGCATAGCCGACCCGGTTGTCCAGCTTCATGACCCGCATCCAGGCCGGGCCGCGCCAGCCCTTCTCGCCGATCCAGTAGCCATAGGCGGCCAGGGTGATGGTGCCCCCCACTCCGCCGATCAGGCCGAGGGTATAGAAGGCCGAGCCCGCCGGCAGGGTGGGGATCAGGCCGCGGGCCATGGCCGGAACATCGGGGGCCACGATCACGGCCAGGCCGACCACGGTGACGAACATCAAGGCCACCAGTCCGGTCATCAGCTTCTCGAACACCGGATAGCGGTTGAACCAGACGAGGACGAGGCCGACCACGCCGCAGATCATGGCCCAGGCCTTGAGATCGAGCGCCATGCCCGTGCCGTCCGCCAACGCCGCCAGCGGCAGGGCCGAGGCGGTCATGGCCGTGGCTCCGTAGACGAAGCCCCAGATCACGACGTAGACGCCGAAATAGGCGCTGGCCCAGTTCAGACGACCGCCGAACCAGCCGGGCCCGAGGCTGGACCAGCCGTCGAAGATGGTCCGCCCGGAGGCCAGAGCCCAGCGTCCCACGGCCTCGGCCAGGGAAATCTTCAGCAGGGTGCCGGCCACCGCCGCCCACAGCAGGGCGTAGCCGAACATGGAACCGGCGATCAGGGTGGCGACCAGATCCCCGGCGCCCACGCCCGTGGCGGCCGCGACGATGCCGGGGCCGATCAGGCGCCAGCGGCTGCCGGGCGCGGGGGTAGTGTCGGTCATGCGGTGGGAGCGGGCATTGCTGACCTAGAACTGGGGGCCGGTGGTCGGCAGGGTGAAGGCTCGCGCCACCCGGTCACGGGCGGCGACCACGTCAGGCCGGGCGTAGGCGACGGCCAGCACCTCCCCGGTCCGGCGATCGTAGTCCGTGTTCCGCTGATTGACCTGGTAGCCGTGCATGGTCCCCACGCCGCGATCGGCCAGCGTCTCGTCCGCCAGGATCAGCAACAGGGTGTCAGCGGCCCCGTCCGCGTCGCCGCGGCAGGCCTGGGCTTCGACCCAGGTGAGCGGGGCGTCGCGCCAGTTCTGCTCCATATGGGCGAAGGCGGGCGCGGCGGTCGCCTGATCTCCCATCGCCTCGGCGGCGCAGGCGCGTACGTGCATGGCCTGCATGATGCCGTACGCCGAGGCCAAGTCCGGATCGAGCGTCTTGACGGTGGCGATGGCTCGGGCGTCGTCGCCGGTCCGCAGATAGAACCAGCCGAGGTTGATGGTCTGGCTGACGTTGCCACCGCCACCTTCGCCCCGTTTCGCTGCGGCCTGCATCTGCACGACAGCTTCATCGATCCGGCCGAGATCCACCAGCACGCGCGCCCGGGTGTCCATCATCCAGGTCAGAGCCCGATCGTCGTCTGAACCGGCCTCAGGCACCGGCAGGGCCAGATTCGCCTCGATGAAGGTGAGAGCCTCGTCGAACCGGCCGCGGCTATGCAGGGTCCAAGCGTAGGCGTTACGGGCGTCATAGGTCGAGCCTGGGGCGACCGCCTCCATCCTTTGGGCCTCCAGTTCGGCGTCGAGGATGGCGGCGATATCCAGCTCAGGCACGGCGGCCCCGGCGCGCAGGGCGTCGTAGCGGCGCATGGCGTGAAGCTGGAGAAGTCCGACCGCGCTGGTGACGCGCTCGACCAGCGGCAGGGCGTCGGCGAGCCGGTCGCGCTTCAGCAGATCGTCAATCAGCCGAAGCCAGACCCCGGAATCGTTTGCGGCGCGCCAGCCGGAGTCGCGGAGCGCGGACCGGAGCGCGAAAGCGGCCTCCGGCTCGACGTCAGCGTTCGACTCAAGCTGTACGACAAAGTCGCTCGACACGACGCCGGCCACATCTGGACGGCGGGCCAACAGGGTGGTGATCGCGCCTGCGGCACCGGTTCGGTTATCCGTGGCCACGTGGGCGTCGATGCGGGCGAACCAGGTGCTTGTTGACGCCCCCTCCCGTTCCGAGGACTCGATCAGGAAGGGCAGCGCCGTCGCGTATTGGCCCTCGCGAGCATAAAGCAGACCCAGCAGATCGCCGACGGCCTCGCGCCGGACCAGCGGTTCGCGCGCGAGGTCCGGATGGTCGGCGATGAGTTTGGTCAGGCCCAGCGCCGCCGAGGCGTCGTCCGCGTCGATCGCCGCACCGAGCTGGACCCAAAGGTCGCCGATCGTCTTGGTCGGGGCGGCCTGCGCGTCGCTGACGGTGCTGGAAGCTGAACCTGTCGCCAGATCGGGCGAAGACGTGGACATGGCCGCAGCCAGAAGCAACTCAAGGATCATCAAACCCCTCCCCGGTCACCGACCGTAGCGCGAAGAGCGGATGTGTAAAAGCTGAGACGGCGCTCCACCCCGTCGCCGGCCCTTCCCCAGGATGTCGGAAAGGCCGGTGGGATGAGGGTCGATATGCTCTTTTGCCTTCAGCGGCGAGCCTGGACCCGCGCCTCCAGATCGGCCCAGCGGCGGGTCAGGTCACGAAGCTCGTCGCGCAGGCGGGCGGCTTCGGTGCGGCTGATCTGGCCATTGCGCTCGCCGGCGGTGATGCGGGCCTCGATCTCGGCCGCGCGAGGATCGTAGCCGTAGCCGCCGTCATAGACGACGTCACCGACGCGGCGGTCCAGGTCGGCGAGGCGGGCGGTCAGATCCTGCTGTTCGCGGGCGCTGATGCCGTCGCGCCGGTAGTCCGACTCGAGCCGGACCAGGGCGTCGAAGTCGGCGCGCAGCCGGGTCCCGTCGCTGCGGCTCAGGGAACGATCCCTTACGCTCCTGTCGACGCGGGCGAAGAAGGCCGCGCGTTGCTCGGGCAGCGGACGCCAGTCGCCGTAGTCCATGTCGTCGTCGCGCCGCTCGTCCCCGACGCGCTGGGCCAGAGCCCGATAGCGGTCGCGCAGATCGGTGCGTTCGGCGGTGGTCATCCGGCCGTCGGCGGCGTAGCGGGTCTCAAGCTGGACCAGCCCCTCGTATTCGCCACGCAGGCGGCCGGCCTCGGTCCGGCTGATCGAGCCGTCGCGGACGCCGGCGTCGATGCGGGCATCAAGATCGGCCCGGCGCTGATAGAGCGGACGGCGGCCACGGCTCCAGTCATCATCAAGGGCCCGGTCGTCCTGGCCGGCGACCTGTCCGCCGAACAACGCCCCTAGAATGGCGCCGAACACACCGCCGGGCTGGTCCTGAACGGAGGTCTGGCCATAGCTCTGACCCGAGCCATAGGAATCGTCGGGATAGAGCGGCCCGACCGTGGCCGTGGCCCCGCTGCAGCTGAGCACGCCGGCACGGTTGGTGATGGCACTCCGGCAGTCGACGGTGCGGAGCGTACTCCAGCGGAAGCCGCCCTCCGTCTGGCATTCGGCCGAGACGTAGCCGTTGGCCAGTTGTTCGACGTTGCGGCACGAGGAGGGGACGCCGGTCTGGCCGGATTGATAGGCGGTGTAGGGGGTCTGGGCCTGGGCTGCGCCCGCGGCGGACAGGGCCAGCGCGCCAGCCGCGACGGCCGACAGGGAGAGGATCGCGTTCATGGAGGATACCTTCTGGCGAATGCGTTGAGCGAGAAGAACGGCGTTGGCTGGGGAAGGTTGCCACCGGGCAGGAGGAGGAGACGGCCCTCCCCTCGTCTCTCCGGCTCCGCTAGAGCTTGCGCCCATGACCGCCCTGCCCCTGTCCGAACTCCTGCTGCTGCTCGCCGCCCTGATCGCCGCCGGGCTGGCGGGGGGGCTGGTGGCAGGGCTGTTCGGGGTGGGCGGGGGCACGGTGATCGTGCCGGCACTGTTCTATGCCTTCGAGGTGCTGGGGGTCGGAGGCGAGAGCAATCTGCACGTGGCGGTGGGGACCTCGCTGCTGACCATCGTGGCGACCTCATTGCGCTCGCTGAAGGCGCATCGCAGCCATGGGGCGGTGGACGAGGCGGTGCTGAAAAGCTGGACGCCGTGGGTCGGGTTCGGCGGGCTGGTCGGCGCGGCGGCGGCGGGGGTGGCCTCGATGGAGGGGCTGGCGATCGTCTATGGCGTCTGCGTGGCGCTGATCGGCCTGCAGCTGGGACTGCTGCCCGAGCGGTTCACCCTGGCGCGGGACCTGCCGACGGGATGGGCACGGCGCGCGCTCGGGACAGGGATCGGCGGGCTGTCGGCGATGATGGGGATCGGGGGCGGCAGCTTCGGCGGCCTGACCATGGCGCTGTGCGGGCGGCCGATCCATCAGGCGGTGGCGACGGCTTCCGGCTTCGGCGTGGCCATCGGGACCTCGGCGGCTCTGGGCTTTGTGGTGTTCGGCTGGGACGCTGGAGGACGGCCGCCGTTCTCGGTCGGCTATGTCAATGTGCCGGCGGCGATCGTAATGGGGGTGCTGACCACCGCTGTGGCACCCTGGGGCGCGAAGCTGGCGCACCGGCTGGACAGGCGCCTGCTGAGGAAGGCGTTCGCCGTCTACATGCTGGCGACGGCGCTCCTGGTGGTGGTGAAGGCGTTGTGACGGACGAGGAGGGAGAGGCGCGGGGCGAGCACGCGGCATCCATCACCCGCGCCGGGCCGGCTCCAGCCAACCCCTCGTCACACGTCAGGGCCGCAGGGTCAGGGCCGAAGGGGTGGCGGTGAAGGCCGAAAGGCGGCCGAGATAGCTCATGCCCAGCAGGGAATGGGGCAGGCCGTGTTCAACGACGAGGGCCTCGACCCGGTCGACGCGGACGCCGGCCACGGCGACGGCCTTGAGCTCGACCGGGGCGGCGCGGACGGGACCCGAGGCGGTAACCACCGTGCCGGAGAAATCAGATGGCTCGAGGTCGACGCCGAGGCGGGCGGCATCGGTGCGGGTCAGGACCACGACGCTGGCGCCGGTGTCGACCATGACGCGGACGGCGCGGCCATCCATGTCGGCATCAGCCCAGTAATGGCCGTCGGCAGCCTTGAGCACCTGGGCGGCGGTTCCGGTCGCGGGCGCGGCAACGACGGGCACGGCGGCGTGGGCCTGGCTGCGCAGACCGGCGTGGTCCATCCACCACGCGGTGGTCAGGGCCGAGGCGACGGCGAGGGCCATGACGCCCAGCGAGGAGAGATCAAACCGCATGACCCTGTTCTGACACAGGGCGATTGGGATGCCGTGAAGAGGGATGGTTGGCGGAGGGTTAAGCGCCGACGTGCCTCGCCTGCCGCTCCGGCAGTTCAGCCATTACCGCGGCGCGCTGCTCATCCGTCAGGCCGCTCCAGCCGCCGATCTCCGACAGGGTCCGCCAGCAGCCGAGGCAGAGGCTCGAGGCACCATCGACGATGCAGACCTTGACGCAGGGCGTGGCGATCAAGCGTGGCGGTTGTGGATTCTGGGCGACAGTTGATGACATGAATGCGAAATATGGTCCGGTTTCGGAGTAAAAAGCTTGCATTAGCTGCAGTCCGGCTTCACCCTATGCTGGACGCGAAACGACTATGACGGTGAGACGCCCGATCAGCACGACGTGTCTCTTTTCATCGTTCAACGAAAGGAGACATCAAAGATGAACGACAAAGAGCGCAATCTCCAGCACGCCATGCTGTCCTTCGCCCTGTGGGGTGGGATGCTGGTGAACACCCGGGACACGAACGGAGCCGGCGACCGTGTGGTCAGCCACCCCTCCAACTTCGTCCCGATCAAGATCGACAAGCGCCGCCGCGGCGCCTGAGCGATCCAAATGCAAGCGAGCCCCGACCGAAAGGCCGGGGCTTTTTTGCGTCCGGAGACCCGCCGCGGCATTTGTCTCAGGCAGCGGATTGCGGCACTGCTGGGCCATGACCCTGATCCAGACAGAACGACGCGGCGCGATCGAGATTTGGACGCTGTCGCGGCCCGAGCGGCTCAACGCCCTGCCCGATCTGGAGGACGGCGAGGCCTTCGCGGCGGCCTGCGCGGCGGTCAATGCGGACCCGGAGGTGCGCTGCGTGGTGCTGACTGGAGCGGGGCGCGCCTTCTCGGCCGGCGGCGACCTGAAGGCGATGCGCGACAAGCGAGACCTGTTCGAGGGCCCGGGTGCCGAGATCCGCGACCGCTATCGCCGCGTGGTGCACCGGATCGTGCGTTCGCTTTACGGACTGGAGGTTCCGCTGATCGCGGCGGTGAACGGGCCGGCCATGGGGCTGGGCTGCGACATCGCCGGGCTGGCCGACATCCGCATCGCCTCCGAGGCAGCGTCGTTCGGGGTGCCGTTCCTGAAGCTGGGCATATTGCCGGGCGACGGCGGGGCCTGGCTGATGCCGCGCAACGTCGGCTATGCGCGGGCCGCCGAAATGCTGTTCACCAGCCGGGTGCTTGACGCGAGGACGGCGATGGAATGGGGGCTGGTCAGCCGGGTCGTTCCCGCCGACCGACTGATGGACGAGGCGCTGACGGTGGCGGGCGAGGTGGCGGCCCAGGCGCCGCACGCCCTGCGCATGACCAAGGCCCTGCTGCGTCAGGGCCGCGATGCGACCTTCGACCAGATTCTGGAGATGACGGCGGCGATGCAGGCGCTGGCGCATCTGACAGACGACCACGCCGAGGGCGCGGCGGCCGCGCTGGAGAAACGACCGCCGACGTTCACGGGGCGCTAGACCATTTTGGGTTCAGGTCGAATCGACCTGAACCCAAAAAGTGGTCCAGACTCAACGCTGGAGCGAAATCTGAGCCGAGTTGGACTACGTCCAACCCAATTGATTTCGCTCCTGGGCGTCAGCCGCCCTGAGCCGGAGCCTGCATCGAACGACCGGCGGGGACGCCGGTGGCGACGGCGCGGGGGGCCCCGGCGGTCTCGCCGGGCTTCATGAACTTCACCAGCACGCGCTGACCGATCAGCAGGGGCGCGTCGCCAGCGGTGACGACCACCTCGATCACGCGTTCGTCCGAGCGCTGCGACGGGTCGTCCGAGGCCAGTTTGCGGGCCCCGAAGACAGCCGCGCGACGCAGGACCGTGCCGACATAGACCTTGGACGGATCGCCCTCGGGGGTGATCTCGACGGCCTGGCCGTTGGTCACGTTGGGGATGTCGCTCTCGACGATCTCGGCGCGGGCGATGCGCGGGGCGTCGGGCTCGAGATCGAACATGGTGGAGACGTTCAGGGTCGAGGCGCCGGCACCGGGATTGGCGTAGCGGCGCACGACACGGCCCGACTGGGGCGCGCGGATCACCGTCAACTCGACATTGTAGGCGGCCTGGTCACGGCGCGCGCGCGCGGTCTGAACTGCGGCCTGCTGGGAGGCGAGACGGGCCTGGGCGGTGGCGATGGCGTCGCGGGCCTGATCCATCCGGGCAGCGGCGACGAAATTGGTGGCGACCAGCTGTTGCAGGCGGTCGTGCTCGCGCTGGGCGGTGCGGATGTCGACCTGGAGAGCGCGCAGTTGGCTCTCGGCCTGATTGACGTCGGCATTGGCACTCTGCAGGGCCAGACGGGGCTCATCGTCTTCCTGACGGGCGAGGATCTGGCCAGCGACGACACGGTCGCCTTCCTGCACCAGAACGTCGCGGACGACGCCGCCGCGACGCGCCGCGATCTGGATGATGCCGCCCTCGACATCGACCTTGCCGTTGGCGATGGCCGCATAGGGGCTTTCGACCCGGGTGGCCGCAGCCTTCTCTTCTTCGGCCTTCCTGGCCTTGCCGGCGTTCTGCATGAAGCTGAAGCCAACGATGACGACAACGATCAGCAGCAGGCCGATCCAGAGCCATTTGTTCTTGAGGAAGGCGGGCATGGCGTAGGTCCTAAGCGAGAGTCAGTGCGAGGCCAGCGTGGCGTCGGGATTGGGGGTGCGGCGTTGATCGTCGATGATCACGCCGTCTTCGATCTTGATGACGCGATCGGCCCATTCCTCGAGACGAGGATCGTGCGTCACGCAGATGACCGCGGCGCCGTGTTCGGTGGCGGCGCGGCGCAGCAGGCGGATGACAATCTGGCCATTCTCGCCGTCGAGGGCCGAAGTCGGTTCGTCGGCGAACAGGATCTGCGGGTTCTTGGCCAGGCAGCGGGCGATGGCGACACGCTGCTTCTCGCCGCCGGACAGGGCGGAGGGCCGTTGGTGCAGGCGTGGGCCGAGACCGACCTCCTCGAGCGTCGCCTTCGCCTGGCGTTTGGCGTCACCCTTGGACAAGCCCTGGAATTTCAGCACCACCTCGACCTGTTGCAGAGCGGACAGGGCGGGGAAGAGGTTGAAGCCCTGGAAGATGAAGCCGCAGTTGTCGAGGCGGAATTTGTCGATCTTGCCGGCTGGCAGTTTCCACAGATCATCGATGTCGAGGGTGTCGACCCGGCCCTCTTCCGGTCGCAACAGGCCGGACAGGGCGGCGATCAAGGTCGACTTGCCAGATCCGGACGGGCCCATGACCATGGTCAGGTCGCCGTGGCGGGCGTCGAAATCCACGCCCTTCAGCACCTCGACGAAGGCCTTGCCGGACTTGAAGCGCTTCACCAGGCCCTTGGCCTCGATGGCGAAGTCGCCGTGTTTGCCGTGTGTGCGGGTCGGGCTCATCGCAGCAGGTCCGCGGGTTGGCTGTTCTTGAGAATGCCGAGGGACAGCAGGCCCGACAGCATGGCGATGACGACCAGTCCGCCGCCGACGATGATCAACAGGACCGGCGGCAGGGCGATGATCACGGCGTTTGCCGCCGCCAGCATCTGGACCAGCAAGGTCAGGCCGATGGCGGCGGCGACCCCGACGAGGCCGACCCAGAAGCTGAGCTCCATGACGATGCGGTTCAGCGACCCCATACCGACGCCCAGGGCGCGCAGCGAGGCGAACTCCTTGATGTTGGCCATGATGGCACCGCGCAGGGTCTGCCAGGTGATGGCCACGCCGATGATGGTGCCCAGCACCACGCAGCCGCCGATGATGATGACGAGGATGCCTTCCTCGAACATGGCACCGGCGTTGGCGTCGGCCAGCTCCTGACGGGTCCAGGCCTTCCACTGGCCGTCGCCGAGGGTGTTCAGCTCAGCCGCCACGCGCTCGGCCTGGACCGGGTCGCGAAGCTTGATCATGAGCGGCCCGACGCGGGGGCCGGTGTCGGCCTGGCCGAGCATCCGAAGGGTGTCGCGCGACATGACGATCGTGGACCCCATCATATTGGGATAGCCGCGGGTGATGCCGACCACGGTCACCGTCTGGCCGTTGTAGAGGGCTTTGTCGCCGAGCTTGACGCCCAGCTTTGCGAGGGCCGTCTCGTCGATCGCAACCGTGTAGGGCTGGCGCAGCGCATCGACGAGTTCCTGCGAATAGTCGGTCGGAATGGTCACGGCACCGGGCGTGGTGTCGATGATGCTGGCCTGGACGAATTCCTGCTTCGGCGCGCGCTGACGCGCCCGGTCGGCCTGGGACATGGTCGGGTCGACGTTTTTGACGCTCTGGAACGAACCGCCGGCACCGTCCAGCGGCTGAACCTCGATTACCTGGGGGTTCCGATAGGCCATAGGGATGAAGCGGCGGGGCACGCCCGACGGGCCACCCATCAGGCTGGTGGCCCCGGGCTGCATGATGATGATGTCGGCGCTGGACCGTTCGATTGTGGCGGTGAAGCCCTTGCCGATGCCGATGAAGACCCCGGTCATGGCGAGCACGAGCAGGCCCGACAGGGCCAGGGCCATGACGGCGGCCATATAGCGCCGCCATTCGTAGAGAAGGGTTGAAAGTGCGAGCGACATGGAAACGGAAAAACCCCCGAGGTTCGTCGTTATCTGACGCCCGTAAGGGTTGGGGCCAAGTTAAATCGGGTTAAGGCGCTGTGGACGAGCTTCGTTCATCGGCGGTATGCAGGATGTATATCTGAACCGGCCGCAATCGGCTGACTGGAGTTCCGAGCATGATCCTTCGTTCACTGCGCGCCGCTGTCGCCGCGACCGCCTCCCTCGCTGCCATCGCCGGCTCGATAGCGATCACCGCCGCCCCCACCCCGGCCCGCGCCGACGAGGGGATGTGGACGTTCGACAATTTCCCCATCCAGACGGTGAATCAGAAATACGGCACGCAGATCGATCAGGCCTGGCTGGACCGGGTGCGGCTGGCGTCCGTCCGTATCCAGGGCTGTTCGGCGTCGTTTGTCTCGGATGAAGGGCTGATCCTGACCAACTGGCACTGTGTCGTCGGCTGCGCACAGGAACTGTCCGATGCACAGCAAGACTATGTGAAGAACGGCTTCACCGCCGCCGCCCGCGAGGAAGAAGTCCGCTGCCCCGGACAGACGGCCGAGGTTCTGACCGAGATCGTCGACGTCACGGCGCGGGTTCAGGGCGCCGGACAGGGGCTGGAAGGCGCGGCCTTCAACGCAGCCCGGCAGGCCGAAACCGCCCGCATCCAGACCGAGGCCTGCGCGGGCGACGAAAAGTTCAACTGCCAGGTGATCAGCTTCTACCGCGGCGGGCAGTACTCCCTCTACAAGTTCCGCAAATACGATGACGTGCGGCTGGTGTTCGCCCCCGAGAACCAGGCGGCCTTCTTCGGCGGCGATCCGGACAATTTCAACTTCCCGCGCTACGCCCTCGATGCCGGTTTCCTGCGCGCCTATGAGAACGGCCAGCCCGTCGCCTCGCCCGACTTCCTGAAGTGGAACGCCGAGGCACCGAAAGAAGGCGACGTCACCTTCGTGGCCGGTAACCCGGGCTCGACCTCGCGTCTGCTAACGATGAGCCAGCTTGAGCGGCTGCGTGACCAGCAACTGCCGGTGACCCTGATCCAGAACTCGGAACTGCGCGGCCGTCTGCTGGAGTATTCGCTGACCGGCGACGAGGCCAAGCGGACCTCGTTCGACCCGATCTTCGGCCTCGAGAACAGCTTCAAGGTCTATTACGGCCAGCAAGGCGCGCTGACTGACCCCGCCTTCATGGCCCGCAAGCGTGCCGACGAGGATGAACTGCGCGCCCGCATCGCCGCCGACCCGAATCTGGTGCAGCAGATCGGCGATCCCTGGGCCGACCTGTCGCGCGTTCAGACCACGGCCACCGAGCTTTACCTGCCGTATCGCCAGCTCGAGGCCGCCGCGGGCGGCGGCTCGCAGCTTTATTCCTGGGCCCGGACGCTGATCCGGTCCGCCAAGAACCCGGCCATGACGGACGCCCAACGCGCGCGCCTGACCGAGGTCCTCGCCACCGAGACCCCGGTCTCGGCCGAGATGGAAGAGATCCGGATGCGCTACTGGCTCTCCAAGACGCGGGAGTATCTGACCGTCGACAATCCGCAGGTGAAGGCGATGCTGGGCCGTGAAAGCCCTGAAGCGCTGGCGGCACGGCTGATCCCGGGCACGCGCCTCGCCGACCCGGAATTCCGGCGTCAGGCGGTAGGCATGACGGTCGAGCAACTGTCAGCGGCCGACCCGCTGCTGGCCTTTGTCGCCGCCAACGACGCCGCGGCGCGGACCATCGCGGACCGCTGGGCGGCCGAGGTCAACGCACCGACCGCGCGCGCCGCCGAAAAGGTCGCCCAGGCGCGCTTCGCCGCCTATGGCTCGAACCAGTATCCGGACGCGACCTTCAGCCTGCGCCTGTCGTACGGCGCGGTCGAGGGATGGAGCTATCGCGGCGTCACCGTCCCGGCGTTCACCTACATCGGCGGCCTCTACGAGCGGGCCACCGGGTCTGAGCCGTTCAACCTTGCCCAAGCCTTCGCCGACAACGAGGCGCGGGTGAACAAGGATGTCGTCTACGACTTCACCTCGACCAACGACATCATCGGCGGCAATTCGGGCTCGCCGGTGATCAACGCCCGGGGCGAGGTGATCGGCGCGGCCTTCGACGGCAATATCCACTCGTTGGGCGGGTCGTACGGCTATGACGGCAGTCTGAACCGGACGGTGTCGGTTTCGACCGCCGCGATCACGGAAGCCTTGCGCAGCGTCTATCCGAACCCCCGCATCCTCGAAGAGCTGGGCGTGGACTGACCTGTCTCCTCCCTGTTGGCGAAGCCAATGGGGAGGGGAACCGCGAAGCGGTGGAGGGGCTGGTTCCCCATCTCCGCTTCGTGGGCTAGCCTGAACATCCGAGCCCACAGGGGTCCGCGCCCGGCGTCGACCCCTCCACCACTTCGTGGACCCCCTCCCCATCCGAGGGATGGGGAGGAGAACCATCATGCGTAGTCTCACCCCCGCCCTCGTCGCCGCCTTGATGACCCTCGCCGCCGGAACGGCTGCGAAGGCCGAAGAGGGGATGTGGACGTTCGACAACTTCCCCATCGCGCGCGCCAACGCCACGCTGGGCACCAACATCGACCAGGCCTGGCTGGACCGGGTGCGGCTGAGTTCAGTGAAGTTCGGCGGCTGTTCAGCGGGGATCGTCTCCGGCGAGGGGCTGGTGATGACCAACAATCACTGCGTCGCCACCTGCGTGGCCAATCTGTCGACCCAGGCGGTGAACTACGCCGAGACCGGCTTTGCCCCGCGCAGCCGCGAGGATGAGCTGAAATGCCCCGGCGGGACGGCCGAGATCCTGACCCACATCACCGACGTGACCGAACGGATGCAGGGGGCCGGAGCCGGGCTGGACGGACAGGCCTTCACCCGGGCGCGCGACGCCGAGGCCGGGCAGATCGAACAGGAGGCCTGCGCCGGCGACGCGACCGTGCGTTGCCAGGTGGTCACCCTGTACCGGGGCGGTCAGTTCAAGCTCTACAAATTCCGCCGCTACACGGACGTGCGGCTGGCGTTTGCGCCGGAGGATCGGGCCGCGACCTTCGGCGGCGATCTGGACAATTTCAGCTTCCCCCGTTTCGCCATCGATGCGGCCTTCATCCGCCTGTACGAGAACGGCCAGCCGCTGGCGACGCCGACGCACTTCAAATGGAACGCCGACAAGCCGGTGGAAGGCACGCCGGTCTTCGTCTCGGGCAGCCCGGGCTCGACCCAGCGGCTGCTGACCCAGGATCAGCTGATGACGGTGCGGGACGTGGTCCTGCCGATGGACCAGCTGATCGCCTCTGAGCTGCGCGGGCGGCTGATCCGGTTCTCGGAAGAGAGCGAGGAGAACGCCTTCATCGCCATGGACCCGATCGTCGGGCTGGAGAACACCTACAAGCGCGGGCGCGGCCGGATGGCGGCGCTGATCGACACTGACTTCATGGCCATGAAGGCGGAGCAGGAGACCGACTTCCGGGACCGCGCCCGTGGCGTGGCCGGCGGCGCTGATCCCTGGACGAACCTGTCCGCGGTGCAGCCGATCCTGCGTGAAATCTACGCCCCCATGGCTCTGCTGGAAGGCGGGACCGGGATCGGCACAACGCCGGTGGCCGGCGGGTCACAGCTGTTCCTGTGGGCCCGGACGCTCGTGCGCGGGGCGCAGGAGCGCGGAAAGCCCTCGGCCGAGCGCCTGCCGGAATACGCTGACAGCCGGCTGGCGGCGGTTCAGTCCGGCCTGTTCGCCGAGCGGCCCGTCTATCCGGCACTGGATCAGGTGCGGCTGGAGTGGTGGTTGTCCAAGACCCGCGAATGGCTGACGGTCGATGATCCCCGCGTGCGCGGCCTGCTGGGGCAGGAGTCACCCGAGGCGCTGTCAGCGCGTCTGGTCGCTGGCACCCGGCTGGCCGATCCGGCGGTGCGCCGGGCGCTGTGGGAAGGCGGGCTTGCGGCGGTCGAGGCCTCTGACGACCCGATGATCCAGTATCTACTGTCGATCCAGGACGAGACCCGCGCCATACGCTCGGACTGGGAGGCCCGGGTGCAGGCCCCGACCGACCGCGCCTCGGAGCAATTGGCCGGCCTGCGCTTCCAGGCCTATGGCGACAGCGTCTATCCCGACGCGACGGGCACGCTGCGCTTGACCTACGGCAAGATCGAAGGCTCGGATGTGCCCGGCCAGCGGTGGGGGGCCTTCACCACCTTCGACGGTCTGTGGGATCGGGCGACCGGCGCGGTGCCGTTCGACGTCGCGCCGAAACTGCTGGCGGCCAAGGACCGGATCGACGCCTCCACGGTGATGAACATGGCGGTGTCGTCCGACACCATCGGCGGCTCTTCGGGCAGCCCGGTGGTCAATGAGGCGGGCGAAATCCTCGGGGCCAATTTCGACTCCACCGTCCTGACCCAGCGCAACGCCTACGGCTATGACCGCAACGTCAACCGAAGCGTCATCGTGACCACCGGCGCGGTGACCACGGCGCTGCGGGATGTTTACGGCATGGAGCGGCTGGTGGCGGAGCTGGGGGTGAGGTGACGCTTCCGAGGACTGCTCTTGTCGTTCTCGCGGCGGCCTTCACCACCGCCGGCTGCTTTGTGGGCGACGAGAACAATTGGGCGAGCCGCAATCAGGTCATCGCCGCCGCAGCGCGGTGCGGGGTTCCGAATTTCCAGCCAACGAAAGTCGGATCGGCCTGGGCGGCCTACGTCGCTGATGGCGTGCCTGGTCACGGAGCGAAGGAAGACTGCATCTACGCCGATCTGGCCAAGCAGGGCCTGCTTGCAACTCGCTAGGCCGCCTAGAGCTGGCTCATCTTCTGCTGGGCCTTGGCGAAATACTGCCAGCCGGTCCACAGGGTGACGACGGCGGCGGCCCAGATCAGCACATAGGCGAAGGTCTGGAAGTGCGGCTGCCATTCCAGCGGCCAGCCGAAGCCGTCCCACAGCAGGGCGATCTGGAGCGCGCCCAGCGCCACCATCTGCAGCATGGTCTTCCACTTCGCCAACAGGGTGACCGGCAGCTTGACCTTGCCGGCCACGGTCTCGCGCAGGGCCGAGACGGCGAATTCGCGGAACAGGATCAGGCCGCACGGGATGGCGCTCTGGGCCACCGAGCCCCAGGCCAGCACGCCGAGGATGGCACCGGTGATCAACACCTTGTCCGCGATCGGGTCGAGGATAGCCCCCCAGCGGGTCGTGGCATGCCAGCGGCGGGCCAGATAGCCGTCGACCCAGTCGGTCGAAGCGGCCACCACGAAAATGACGAAGGCGGTGCGGCCCAGAAGGAACTGGTCGTTCGGGCTGAGGAAGTCCGGCGGCACGAAGGG
The DNA here is from genome assembly GCA_038330765.1 of Caulobacterales bacterium. Taxonomy (GTDB): domain Bacteria; phylum Pseudomonadota; class Alphaproteobacteria; order Caulobacterales; family Caulobacteraceae; genus Brevundimonas. The sequence continues at coordinate 19,711 of JBBQOK010000016.1, forward strand.
AATGCCCTGCGGTGCCGCCCCGGCCAGGATCAGGAACATCACCACCCCGGCGAACAGGCGCAGGCCCGTAAGGATGTTGGGGATCGGATTGGCGTGGTGGGTCGGTGTCATGAAAGGGCTCCGCTGCCTTCAACGCCGATCTGCCACGCTTCGCTGCATGAAGCGAGCAGACAGGCGAACCGTCTCAGTCCAAGGCCTCAAACCGGCCGGGTCCGCGCAGGGCGCGGAGAACGCCGTCGGCGATGCCGAAATGCACCCCGCTGAGGAACAGGGTCCCGGCGGCCTCGCGCTCGGCGATCCAAGGGAAGGTGCGCAGATTGTGCAGCGACAGGCGGACCACGGCCTCCTCCGCTGCCTGCTCGGCCTCTTCCGGCGGGCAGTCCTGACAGACGCGGCGCACGACGGGCGCGCCCTGCTGGACCCAAGGGGCGACGAAGTCCTGGCAGTTTTCAGGCGCGCCGTGGACCATGGCGTTGACCCCGCCGCAGTGGGCGTGGCCCATGACCATGATGCGCGAGACGTTCAGCACCTTGACCCCGAACTCCAGCGCCGCCGAGACGCCGTGCAGATGGCCGTCGGGCTCGTAGGGCGGCACCAGATTGGCGACGTTGCGGACCACGAACAGCTGGCCCGGAGCGGTGTCGAAGATCAGGGCCGGGTCGGCGCGGCTGTCGGAACAGGCGACGACCAGGGTGTGCGGCTTCTGGCCCTCGGCGGCGAGCGCCTCATACTCGGCGCGGGCCTCGGGCCAGTGGTCGTCACGGAAGCGGCGGTATCCGGAGAGCAGGGAGTCGCGGGATTCGTCAGTCATGGCGTCGGTATAGGCATTCCGCGCTCGCAAGGGGAGAGGGGGACGCTCCGCTCGAACACGTCGATGGGCGGGGATATCGACTGGACAGGCCTCCTATAAGGCCGTCACCCCGCGCCAGGCGGCGCATCCCTATATCCTGGCGAGTTCCTCGGCCATGATCGCCTGGACCAGGCGGACGCGAGGGCTGGATTCCAGTTCCTGGTGAGTGACCAGCCAGATCGGCACCGGAATCGGCGCCATATCCGGAAGGAGTTCGATCACGCCCGGCGTCCGTTCGGCCACGGCGCGAAGCATCACCGCTATGCCCATTCCGCGTTTGACCATTTCCCAGATCGCAACCGAGGACTCGGAGACAATTCGAAAATCCGTGGTTTCGATCGGGATGCCGATCTCACGCAGAAAACCGGAGAAACGGGGGTCCTCAAAGCCCATCAGACTGGCATTGGCCAGATCGGCAAGCCCCCGGGGCCGGCCGTTGCGGGCAACCCAGTCCTCGGATGCAAAGAACCCTGCTCCGGTATCGCAGACATGCCGGCCGACCAGACCGGGGCGATCAGCGTGGACATGACGTATGGCGATGTCCGCTTCGCCGCGATGCAGATCACTGATCTCGTTGGAGGCGACGATCGCGATGGTGATCTGCGGAACTTCCGATCGGATGCGCGCCACGATCTCGGGAAGAATATAGGCCGCAAAGGAATCGGTGGCCGAGATACAGACCCGCCCCCCAATCTCCTGCACGCGGCCACTGGCGGCGAGAACGAGCGTATCGGCCGCGTCCCCCATGACGCGAATATGATCGAGCAGGTCCATCCCTGTCTGGGTCAACACCAGCTTGCGGCCACGTCGTTCAAACAGGGCCACGCCCAGATCGGCTTCAAGCGCCATGACCTGCCGCGACAATGTGGGCTGGGTCAGACCCAGCCGGCGCGCCGCTGCTGACAGGGATCCAGCGACGGCCGTCGCGTGAAAGCCGCGAATCTGGTTCCAGTCAATTGATCTCATGCGATCACGCATACCATGACTACGAAATTCGGCAATTTACCCGATAAACGCATATGTTATCCAGCGTTTCACGAGGGCGTCTCAGCCTGACTTCGCTCAATGAGTCCTCGCCCGACCACTCTCTCCGGTAGCCAGTTGATCTCAAAGACGTAGCAGACCTGACATGCTCTTTCCGGGCGCCGCCGGTCGGTTCAACGCGGTTCTGTAGTTCAACTGTCTCCACAGGACCCGTGAAATACCGTCAACGTATGCCAATCATATATAATGCAAGAGTGAAGACCATGCGGAAGACAGAACTACCGCGCGCCACGTTGGAAGAAATCAAAGTCGACGTAAAGATAAAGATTGCCGTACTTTGGTCGGCCTTTATGTTTCTCTACATATACGTAGACTATTTTCACTTGTTTATGCCAGATTCACTAGAAGATATGCTGGCCGGCAAGATATTTCTTTTTGACATCAATCAAGCATTTCTATTGGCCGGACTCGCGTCTGTAACGATTCCGGCGCTAATGATCTTCCTTTCAATTGCATTGACAGCCAAAATAAATCGCTGGGCCAACATAATAGTGGCGACTTTGTACATTCCATACACGCTGTTCAACTTGGCCGGAGAATCATGGATACACATGGTGTTTGGTGCATTCATAGAAGTCGCACTTCTTTTGATTATCATTTTCTACGCTTGGAAATGGCCTCGCATTGTCCGCTAACATAAACATGTGGTCGTACGTAACCGGCTATACAGCTAACATCAACGTTCATGTGATCACGTTGTCATGTAATTCTTATATGAATATTGCGCTCATATATTCTGCGCAAATCATATTTCTCTTCCTTATTGTCTGCCTTTTTCTCGAAATGTCTGCATCTCGGATTGAGACGTAGGACATCTTCAAACAGGGCGTCTCATCAAGATTTCGGACCTTTCGGACCACGCATAACTTTTCTCAATCGGCGATTTAGCCGATCGGCGCGTGTGTCAGGGGCTTTGCACAGGAGCGCATCACCATGAGTACAGCCAGAGACGCCCGGTTCTGGGACAGGATTTCGCGGAAATACGCCAGGGACGCCATTGCCGACCCGGGCGGCTATGAGCGCACCCTGGAGCGGACCCGCGCCCTACTGAAGCCGGAAGACCGGGTGCTGGAACTCGGCTGCGGGACCGGAAGCACGGCGCTGCGACTGGCCGGCGATGTGCGGAGCTATCTGGCGACGGACCTTTCCGCCGGCATGATCGCGATCGCCAACGAGAAGCATGCCGCCGATGACATTTCCGCGCTATCCTTCCAGATCGCGACCGCCGAAGCCCGGACGTTCGATGTCGGGCGGTACAATGCCGTGTTGGGTTTCAACTATCTCCACATGGTCCGCCACCTTCCGGGCACGCTGCGGCGCATCCATACCCTGCTGGCCCCGGGGGGCCTGTTCATATCCAAGACGCCCTGCCTCGGGGACATGAACCCGCTCATCAGACTTGTCCTGCTGCCGGCGATGCGCGCGGTCGGCAAGGCTCCCCATGTCAGCGTCTTCCGGCGGGCGGAACTCAGCCAACTCATCGACGCCGCGGGCTTCGACATCCTCGTGACCGAAAACCACGCGAGCAAGGGCGACGACCACCGTCCCTACATCGTGGCGCGCAGGCGGTGAGTTGAACCGCCGGGAGATGGCCCCGGAGCTGACGAGAGGAGTCACGCCTTGCGGAAGAAGGCGTGGATGCGTTCGGCCATGGGCTGGTTGATGCCCTCGACCTTGACCAGAAAGACGACCCCGGCTAGGCCCACGCCCTTGGCCGAGCCGAAGGCGTGCAGCAGGGCCAAATTTCGGCCGGGACCCACGCCATCGATCTCGTCGAGCGGGTTTCGCTTGATGTCCATCGAGCCGCGTTTGGCGTGGGC
>JBBQOK010000017.1:0-23399 GCA_038330765.1 Caulobacterales bacterium
GTGAGGAAATCCGCATGGATGACGCGGTCGTCGAGCGCGTGTCGGCGATCTGGGACACGCTCGGACTGCCGGGCGACGGCGCGCCCATCTGGAAATAGTGGCCATGGACGTCCGCCCGTCGATCACCGGGAGATTGTGACCAAATAACGCTTTCCAGATGACAGGACTGTAACTTAACGTGGCCTCCTGAGTTCATGGAGCCTTCCCGATGAAGCATCTTCTCGTTGCTGTGCTGGCCGCCACCGTCGCCATCCCTGTCGTCTCCATCCCCGTTCCCGCTGACGCCCAGGTGATGGTTGGCAGTGGGGCCGTCCGCCGCTCGGCCCCGCGCCGTCCGCGCCTGACCGAAGCGGAGCAGAACCGCCTGTTCGAGGCGGAAGAGGAACTCATCACCCTGGAGACCCAGATCGAGGACCTCCAGGCCGCGGCCGAAGGTGCCGAACTGACCGAGTCCCAACGGGCGGAAATGGACACGCTCGGCCGCCGTCGCGTCGAGGTGCAGGCGGTCGTCGACCAGCTTCAGGCCAAGCGGAACCGCTGATCCGTCAGCCGGGATAGAGCGCGGCCAGCCGTTCGGCCGTGTGGCGCATTGCCGTTCTCAACCCCTCGGGCACCAGAATCTCCGCCTCGGCACCCAGCCGCAGGAAGTCCACGGCGGCGTGTTCGATCGACTCGATCGGGACCACGGCCTCGGCCCAGTCGTCGCCGGCAGACGCATCCCCCTCGGCGGCGATGCGGGCCTGTTCCACACCCAGTTGGGCCAGCCGTCTCCGGCCCTCCTTCGAGAGCCGCAGGGTCGCATGACCGGTGAATATCGCGGCCTCGAACCGGCGCGAAGTCACGGTCCACCAGTCCGCCAGATTGAAATCGACCGGCCGCTCGAACGTCGTCTCTGCCACCGTCATGTCGAGGATGTTCGAGACACGATAGGTCCGCGGTTCACGCCGTTTTCCCTGCGCCGGACACGCCGCCAGATACCAGAGCCCGCCCTTCAGGATCAGCCCCAGCGGCTCCAGCTCGCGCTCTACCTCGCCTTTCCAGCTCTCGTAGCGGACCGTGATCCGTCGGCTGTTCCAGACCGCCCCGGCGATCACCGGCAAGCGTTCGGCTTCGTCGGGGCTTTGGTACCAGCCGGTTGGGTCGAGATGGAACCGCCCGGCCAGCCGCTCCGCCGCCGCCTGACGTTCCGGCGGCAGGGCAGCCAGCAGCTTCAACTGCATGGTGGTCACCGCACCGGAGAAGCCCATCTGTGCCGCCGGGCCCGAAAGCCCGCCAAGGAACAGCGTCTCCGCCTCGGCGTCGGTCAGACCGGTCAGTCGGGTGCGGTAGCCGTCCAGCAGCTGGAAGCCGCCGCTTCGCCCCCGGTCAGCATAGACCGGTGCCCCCGCCGCGCTCAGCTGGTCGATGTCGCGATAGATGGTGCGCACCGAGACCTCGAACTCGGCCGCCAGCGCCTCGGCCGTCATCCGCCCCCGGGTCTGGAGCAGCAGCAGGATGGAAAGCAGTCGGCTGGCGCGCATTTTTCGACCCTAGCCGATTAATCCTGACAGCAGGTGTCAGTTTATGTTCGGTATCCCTCGCGCATCGGGCGCTTCCGCCCTCGCAGAGAGACCGTCATGTCCGCTCAATCCATCGACGCCCCGCCCGATATCCATGATTTCGACTTCATCCACGGTCGCTGGACCGTCGCCCACCGGCGGCTGAAGCAGCGCGGGGTCGGTGCCGACGACTGGGATCTCTTCTCCGCCACCTCCTGTTGCGAACCCCGACTGGGCGGACTGGCCAATGTCGAGGAGATGGACTGTCCGGCCCGCGGCTGGATCGGCATGGGCGTCAGGACCTTCGACATCGAGGCGCGCCTGTGGTCCGTCCACTGGGTCAACAATCTGAACGGTCAGGTCCAGCCGCCGGTGCGCGGCCGCTTCGACGACGACGGCTGCGTGCTGGAAGGTGCCGACGAGGACGGCGGTCGGCCGGTCATCGCCCGCTACGTTTGGTCCCGCGTGCAAACGCCGACGCCGCGCTGGGAGCAGCAGTTCTCCTATGACGAGGGCGCGACCTGGGAGACCAACTGGATCATGGACTTCACGCGGGTGCGCGACTGACCCTGTAGGCGACTGGACTCCGCCTGGGTGATGGACCGCCGATTGCGGGCTGACGCCGGCCTGATCTGATCACTCCGGCCTTGCCGTCCCGACCCATCCGCGCGAGACCTTCGCTCCATGCGAAACGCCCTCCTCCTGGCGGCCATGGCCGCCCTGTCGTCGAGTCCCGCCATGTCCCAGTCCCCGTCCGTTCCCAACGCCGCGCCGTGGGACCAGCCCTTCCTGCCGCCCGCGCCCGAGTGGACCGGTGCCAGCCGGGCCCTGCTGCGCGACGCCTCTGACCCGTGGGTCACCGCATTCGAGGCCGATCCCGCCCACGACTTCAGCCCAACCTATGCCGATACCCGCGGCTGGTTCGACCGGCTGGACGCGGCCTCTGACCTGATCCGCATCGAGCTGTTCGGCACATCGCCCGAGGGCCGGCCGATCTATGCCGTGATCGCCTCGAAGGACGGTGCCGCCTTCGATCCGTCAAAGCCCGTGCTGCTGGCCCAGGCGGGCATCCACCCGGGCGAGATCGACGGCAAGGACGCGGGCATGATGCTGCTCCGTGACATTGCGTTCAACGGAAAGGACGACCTGCTGGACCGGGTCAACCTGATCCTGATCCCTATCCTGTCGGTCGACGGCCATGAGCGCGCGAGCGCCTACAGCCGCCCCAACCAGCGCGGCCCCCGTGTGCAGGGCTGGCGCAACACGGCAACCAACCAGAACCTGAACCGCGACTACCTGAAACTGGACCAGCCCGAGATGCGGGCGGTGCGCGGCCTGATCCTGAAATACCGGCCGGACTTGTATGTCGATATCCACGTGACCGACGGCATGGATTATCAGTACGACGTAACCTACGGATACAACGGCGAAAACGGGATATATTCCCGCTCGCCGGCGACAGCGCAGTGGCTGGATTCCGCCTTCAAGCCGGCGATGAACGCGGCTCTCGAGGCCCAGGGCCATATCCCCGGTGAGCTGGTGTTCGGCATGGGCGACGACCCGAAGACCGGCCTGTCAGACGGTGGCCTCGGCGAGCGGTTCTCGAACGGCTGGGGTTCGGCGGCGCACGTCCCGACCATCCTGATCGAGAACCACAGCCTCAAGCCGTATGAGCAGCGCGTGCTCGGAACCTATGTCTTCCTCGAGGAGGCGATGCGTCGGCTGGCGTCCGAGGGCCCCGGCCTGCGCGCCGCCGTCGTCGCCGACAGCGCCCTGCGCCCGGCCGAAATCCCGGCCAATTTTGCGCAAGACGACCAGCCGTCAACGACTCGCGGTTTCAAGGGCATTCGCTACGAGATGTACGACAGCCCCGCCTCGGGCCGTCAGGAGATCCGCTGGCTGGGCCAGGCCGATCCCGAACTGTGGCAACTGCCCTTCTACTCATCTCACCCGACCCTGACCCTTCTTCGGCCAAAGGCGTATTGGGTGCCGTCATACCGCGGCGACATCATCGAGCGGCTGCGCACCCACGGCGTCCGCATGGAGACTCTGGAGGCGCCACGCACGGTCCCGGTCGAGATGCTGCATCTCGACGATCCGAAGCTCGCGGCCCGGCCGAACGAGGGCCATGTGCCGATCACCGTCACCTCGGTCACGCCGGAGAGCCGCGACTGGACCTTCCCGACCGGCTCGGTCCGGGTGCCGACCGACCAGCCGCTGGGCGACATCGTCGTCCTGCTGCTGGAGCCGCAGTCGGCCGAGAGCTTCTTCGCCTGGGGCCTGTTCCCGGAAGTGCTCAGCCGCGTCGAATATATCGAGGGCTACGCCATCGCCCCGCTGGCCGAGCGAATGATGGCCGCCGATCCGGCGCTGAAGGCAGAGTTCGAGGCGAAGCTCGCCGCCGAGCCGGAATTCGTGGCCGACGGCGACGCCAGATTGCAGTGGTTCTACGAGAAAACTCCGTTCTATGATGACCGCTACCGCCTCTACCCGGTGGCGCGCGAGCCCTGATCCATGACCCTCCTGACCGACATGAGCCCCGCCCAGACCGCCGCCCTGTGGAGCGGCTTGATGATCCTGCTGCTCGTGGTGCTGGGCGCGCGGGTGGCCATGGCCCGACGCGGCAACAAGGTCCTCCTGGGCGACGGCGGCAATGCCCAGGTCCTGCTGGCGTCGAGGGTGTTCGGCAACGCCTCTGAATACATCCCGGCCGGGATCGGTGCCCTGGTCGTCCTGGTCCTGCTGGGGATGCCGGCCTACGTCCTGCATGGCCTGGGGGGAGCCCTGTTCCTCGGCCGCCTGATCCACGCCGTGAGCCTGAGCGACAAACGCCCCACGGTGGGTCGGGTCGTCGGCATGAGCCTGACCTGGCTGTCACTGATCCTTGCCGGTGGCATGCTGGTGGTCCACGCCTTCGTCTGAACTTGCACAGCGCGGTTGCGGCTTGGCATTGTCCCGGCCATATCGGGGCATGCCTGACCGTACCGCGTCCGCCGCTTCCCCCGACATCCTGCCCGATCTGATCGCCGCCGCGCTGAAGGCCGGCGCCGACGCCGCCGAAGCGGCTACCGCCGAGCGCGCCGCATTGTCGGTCGGCGTCCGCAACGGCGCGCTGGAGGAGGTCGAGCGTGAGGAGAGCCGTGATCTCGGCCTGCGGGTCTTCATCGGCCGGCGCCAGGCCACGGTCTCCGCCTCCGACCTGTCCGAGGCCACCCGCGCCCGACTGGTCGAGCGCGCAGTGGCCATGGCCCGACTGGCTCCAGAAGACCCCTATGCCGGCCTCGCGCCGCAGGACCGGTTGGCCCACAGCCCGTTCGCCGACCTCGACCTGTTTGACCCGAGCGAGCGCAGCGCCGCCGAGCTGGAGACCGCGGCGACCGAGGCGGAAGCGGCGGCCCTCGCCGTGCCCGGCGTCGTCCGGTCGGAGGGCGGCCACGCCTCGGCGTCCAGCAGCCGCTGGCGGCTGCTCACCTCGCACGGCTTCGACGGTGCCTACCACGGCTCGGCCTTCTCGCTGGGCGTCGGCGTCATCGCTGAAAAGGACGGTGCGATGGAGCGCGGGGGTGAGAACCGCGCCGCCCGCCACCTGTCGGATCTGCCCTCCGCCGGTGGCATCGGCGCTGAGGCCGGACGCCGCGCCGTCGCCCGCACCGGCCCGCGCAAGATCGCCTCGACCACCGCCCCGGTGATCTTCGAGAACCGGCTGGCGATGCAGATCATCTCACCACTGATCGGGGCCATATCCGGCCCTTCGATCGCGCGCGGTACCTCCTTCCTCAAGGACCGGCTCGGTCAGCGCGTGCTGCCCAGGGGCGTGAGCCTGATCGACGATCCGTTCCGCCCGCGCGGGCTCGGCTCGACCCCGTTCGACGACGAGGGGGTCGCGGTGACGCGGCAATCAATCATTGACGACGGCGTGCTGACGACCTGGCTGCTGAATACGGCCGCCGCCGCCCAGCTCGGCCTCGCCTCAACCGGCCACGCCTCGCGCGGCCTCGCGGGCCCGCCCGGCGTCTCGACCCACAGCCTGCATCTTGAGCCCGGGGACCGCGACCTGAACGGGTTGATGGCCGACGCGGGGACCGGCCTGATGGTCACCTCGATGTTCGGCCCATCGCTGAACGGCAACACCGGCGACTGGTCCGCCGGGGTGTCGGGGTTCTGGTTCGAAAACGGCGTGCTCGCCTATCCCGTCAGCGAAGTCACCGTCGCCGGCAAGCTGACCGACCTCTACGCCCGGATGCAACGCGGCTCGGACCTCGAGTTCCGGGGTGCCAACAACAGCCCGTCGCTGATGTTCGACGCCGTGGCCATCGCCGGCAAATGAGTGACCTGGCCGCCGATGTGGACCTGATCCGCACTGCCGCCGTCGCCGCCGGCGAGATGGCGCTCTCGGAGCGCGAAGCCGGTCTGAAGGTCTGGTCCAAGTCCGGCGGCTCGCCCGTCACCTCGGCCGACCTGGCCGTCGACCGCTTGCTGCGCGAAACCCTGCTCGGCGCCCGCCCCGATCACGGCTGGCTGTCCGAGGAAACCGCCGACACCCCCGACCGCCTGACCGCGCAGCGTATCTTCGTGGTCGATCCGATCGACGGCACCGTCGCCTATATGAAGGGCAAGCCGTGGTGGTGCATCCCCATCGCCATCGTTGAGGACGGCCGCCCCGTCGCCGCCGTCATTCACGCCCCGGCCCTTGGCGAGACCTTCACCGCCGTGCTCGGCCGCGGGGCGGTTCTCAACGGCCAGCCGATCAGCGCTTCGGACACCACTGACCTGGACGACGCCTCGGTGCTGGCTGATGCCCGGTTGATCGAGGGGCCGCACTGGCCCGAGCCGTGGCCCGCCATGCGCTTCGAAAAGCGCAACGCCATCGCCTACCGCATGGCCCTGGTCGCCGCCGGGGCCTTCGACGCCGCGATCAATCTGACGCCGAAATGGGACTGGGACGTCTGCGCCGGAGCCTTGATAGTCGAAGAGGCGGGCGGCAAGGTCAGCGACCACCACGGCGGTGCCTGGCGCTTCAATCAGCCCGATCCGCGCCAGAACAGCCTCGTATGCAGCGCGCCCGCGCTTCACCCGTTGATCGTACGGCGTACAGCGCCTATTCCGCTGGCGCCCCGTTAAGCCCTCCGACCGGACGCCCCATGACCAAGCCCGCCGACGCCGAAGCCCCGCAACTGCTGCATCTCGTCATCGGCGGAGAGCTGCGCCACCTGGACGCTCCGGTCTTCCGGGACCTGTCCAAGGTCGAGTTCGTCGGTGCCTTCCCCAACTATGAGGAAGCTCGCAAGGCATGGAAGGCGCGGGCGCAGGCGACGGTGGACAATGCGCATATGCGGTATTTCATCCTGCACGCCCACCGGATGATCGATCCGCGCGGCGACGCGCACGAGCACTGAGGGAACCGGCTCCCCGGCTGACGCGCTTTCAGTGCTATACTGTCACGCCAGTTCAGAGAGAGCGCCCATGACCCCCACACTCATCGTCCTGGCCATCGTCGCCCTGGGTGTCGGCATCGTCGTCTGGGCCACGCGCCGCAAACCCGACCAGCCTACCGCCGCCCCGCGCGAGGGCGACACCGCCTGGAACGACCCCGTCACCCCCGGCGACGCACCGACGCCGCGCGACACCTTAACCCATGAGGACGCGCCGTCGGCGTCGTCGCAGGAACCCCGCCCTTGACCCTGTTCGGACGCACCCTCGGCGGCGAGGAAATCGCCAGCCTGGTCTTTCTGTCGATGGCGCTCGTGATCTGGCTCATGGCCTGGCGCGGCGAGCGCGACTGGACGCGCTGGTTCCGGGGCTGGGAGGCCGACCGCAAGGCCCGGCGCGAGGCCGAACTGGCCACTGAGCAGGGCGGCGACCAGCCCCCCACGCCCGGAGCGCCGCGCGGCCCGTGGGGCTGAACCCTACTCCCGCCTCAGCAGCTTCTCAGTCAGCAGCGTGCCCCACCAGCCGGCCTTGAACTCGGCCCGGATGGCCCTGGGGTCGTAGGCGTCGCTGTCGACCCAAGCGATGAAGCTGAGCCCCGTCGGCTCGACCTCGTTGAGGTATTTCTCCAGCGTATAGTCCAGCACCCCGGTCAGGCCCTCGCGGTGGTGCAGGTATGTCTTCGACAGCTGTTCGATGGCGACCGAGATCGGCTCGTCCAGATGGAAATGGCGGTAGAACACCGCCATCATCCCGGCCCGGTCCGCCCCTGACTTGCAGTGGATCAGCACCGGATAGTCGATGGTCCGGAACAGCTCGCGCGCCCGATGCACCCGGTCCTTCTGCGGCGGATCGCGCGAGTCCAGCGGCGCATCGATCAGGGTCAGCCCCAACCGCTCGCAGGCGTCCTTCTCAAGCGCATACCAGGCCTCGTCCCGCGCGCCGCGCAGGTTGATGACGGTCCTGATCCCCCGGGCCTTCCAGCCCGCCAGCTGTCGCGGCGACGGCTGGTTGGTCCGGACCAGATCGGGGCCCAGCCAGTGAGCGTTCGAGAACCACCGCCGCAGAAAGGCGTGATCCTTCCAGACATAGTCCCACCGGGCCTTGAACCGTCCGCCGGGGGTGGTGAGATCGTAACGCGCCATGACACGGAGATAGCCGCCGACGCCGTCCGACGCCACCTGTCGGCCCAATACATTCACGGCGAGACAAGCTCGACAATCGGAACCGCTACAGGCGAGACACGGGCGACATAAGCGACACTTTCCGGCTGGCCGGGGTTGCGCCCCCGGCCCCGGCTATCCCGCCCCATCGGGCCGGCGGATTGTCAGCGAAGCGTCGTGGCGATCTCCGTCAGGGTCTGGCGCAGCGCCGTCGTCCGCCTGTCGTCGGCGGCGTCGCCGGCGGACCCCGGGAGACGACCGGCCAGCGCCTCAAGAGTCGCGGCCGTTCCGGCGTCCGATCGACCCGCCAACAGGCTGGCGGCGGCCGTGTCGAGTGCCGCCGTCAATTCGGCCACGGTCGCGGCCGGCAAGGCTCCGCCGCGCTGCAGCTGATCGACATAGGCACGGGCCACGGTCGGATGGGCGGGCCAGCTCACCGGATATTGCTGCTGCGGATTGAAGGTCCCGCCCTGGTCCGCCATCGCGGCGGCGGCGATCTCGGCTGCGGTCAGATGCTCGCTGGGCTGCAGCGTCAGCACGTCCAGGCCGCGCACGATCTCGGTCCCGTAGATGCGCCCGTCGTACCAGTAGGTCGACCAGTAGCCGCCCAGGATGGAATGTTCGGCATTCACCGGTCCCCGGTCGAAATACGCGATCTCGACCGGATGGGCCGAGTCGGTGAAGTCGATCACGGACATGCCGCCCTGGTACCAGGCCTGCACGAAGATATCGCGGCCCGGCACCGGCACGATCGAGCCGTTGTGGGCGACGCAGTTTTCCCGCTCCGTCTGGGCCGCCGGCAGCTTGAAATAGCCCCGCCGCTCCAGCCGTCCGTCGACGATGTCGTAGAAGGCGTCGGCCCCCCAGGTCGTCGGGTCCTGAACCCGGCAGCGCGGCCGGGCCCCGCCGCCCCATTCGTCGGTGAAGATCACCTTGGTGCCGTCGTTGTTGAACGTCGCCGAGTGCCAGTAGGCAAAGCCCGGGTCGGTGACCGCATCGATCCGGCGCGGTTTGCGAGGGTCGCTGATATCCAGGATGATGCCATTGCCCGAACAGGCACCGGCCGCCAGCCTGGCGGTCGGGAAGACCGTGATGTCGTGACACTGGTCGGTGCGGCTGGTGGTCTGGGTCCGTTCGCCATGGTCGCCGCCCAGCCAGAGGCCGGCGATGCGACCGGTCTCGTCATCGGCGAAGACGCGCGGGCTGTCGATAATGCGCGCCTGCGAAGGGTTGGCGACCGGGATCTCGATCACATCGATGCTGAACAGGGCCGTCCGGTCGTCGCCCGCCGCCGTCGAGACGCATCCCGTCAGTTCGGTCTCGTCGCGCACGGACGAGGTGCCCGAGTTGTAGACGATGATCGAGCGGGGGTCGGCGGACACCACCGAATGGGTGTGCGAGCCGCGGCAGGTCTGCACCTGACCGACCTGGGCCGGACGGACCGGATCGGCGATGTTGAAGATGCGCAGGCCCCGGAAGCGTTCGGGACTGGCCCCTCCGGGCACGCCCTGGCGACCGCAATCGACGCGGCCGCTGGTCTGCTCGACCGACATGATCAGCAGGTCGCCGACGATCGACACGTCGCCCTGGCCGCCCGGGCAGACCACGGAGCTGATCAGGCGGGGCTCCGCGCCCTCGCCGATCCGGTAAAGGTTGAACCCGTGGTAGTTTCCAACCGCCATCAGATCCCCGGAGAAGGCCATGTCGGTATTGGCGAAGCTCAGGAAGGGTCCGCGCTTCCCGAACCGGCCGTCGGCCTCATCGCCCGCCGGGGTCGCCACAGCCGCGGTCTCCGCGGGGATGGGAGGCGGCAGACCGGCGGGGTTATCGGTGTCGTAGAAGCCGGTCGGCTTGGGCAGGGTGGCCACCAGGGTCACATTGAGGGCTGCCTGGCCCGCGTCGCGGAAGCCGGCCGCCAGCGTTGACCGCGGGTCCGCGGACTGTTCACGGAGCAGCGCGGTCATGCGCCGAATTTCAGCCTGCTGTTCGTTGGTGATGGCGTTGGCGAATTCGAACAGGGCCGGGTCGTAGGCCGAGCCCGAGCGCGCCAGCAGGTTGGCGACCATCTCCACCGCCCCCTCGTGGTGCGCGATCATCCGTTCCAGGAACAGGCGGTCGAAGGCCGGGCCTTCGGCGGCGGCGAGAGCGGCCATCTGCCCGGGCGTCGCCATACCGGGCATCATCGGCTGGGCGGCCCCGTGCATGGCGTGGGCGGCATGGGGCCCGCCGGGCTCGGGCGCGGTCTGGCCCCGCTCGCGCAGCCATCCCTGCATGAAGGCGATCTCGTCCGCCTGCGAGGCGTCGATGCGGCCGGCCACGTCGATCAGCGGCTGCCGGTTGGTGCGGTCCTCGACCAGGGCCGCCATTTCAACGGCCTGCTGGTGATGATGGATCATGTCCTGCATGAACCGCACGTCGTCGGTGGAAAAGCGGTTGGCGGCGATCCGGACCGCCTCTTCCGCGCTCAGCGTCCGGGCGGGCTGGCCCGGCGCGCCCGGCTGGACGATCGGTGCCTCCTGCGCCATCGCGCCCCCGGCAGCGGCCAACAGACCGATCGCCGAACAACCCAGCAACAGGCGGAGGGACGAGGTGATCTTGGCGGACATGAGCGTCTCCCGGACAATCGAACAGACGCAACCCTAGCATGGGGTTCGCGGGGGACCAGCCGCATCGAAGGCTTCCGCTTGACTTCCCCCCCGAGCCGTCCGACCTCGGACCGATGACGACGCCTGCGCCCGCCGCCGACCAGAAGGAGCCCCGGACGGTGTCCGTGCGCCCGCTGCTGGGCCGCATCTGGCGCGACTATCTTTCGCACCACCGGACGCCGCTGTTCCTGTCCATCGCCTGCGCGGCGGTCGTCGGCATCATGGCCGCTACCGTGCTGCAACTGCTGGAGCCGGCCATCGACGGCCTGTTCCTGGGCAAGGCCGTAACCATCTGGTTCGTGTTCACTGTGCCGCCGGGTCAGGCGCTGACGGCCATTCCGATGATCATCATCGGCGCGGGCCTGATCTGGACCGCCGCGGCCCTCGGCCAGGCGGCCCTGGTCAACCGGCTGGGTCATGGCATCGTCGGCGACATTCAGGTCAGGCTGTTCGGAGCCATGATCCGCGCCGACCTGGCCCGGCTGCGCAGCCAGCATTCCGGCGGCTTCGTCTCCTCGGTGCTGTTCGACGCCAATCTGGTGCGCGAGGCCTTCACCAACGGGGTGGTCAACTACACCCAGCACGCCCTGACATTGGTGGCGGTGATCGGCTACATGGCCTGGACCGACTGGCGGCTGACGATGATCGTTCTGCTGGGCGCGCCGGTCATCGCCCTTGTCCTGCGCCGCTTCGGCAAGCGGATGCGCAAGGCCACCACCGGGGCCATGGTCGAGACCTCGAACCTGTCGACCGCCCTGATGGAGAATCTCGACGGCGTTCGCCTGATCAAGATCGAGAACCGCGAGGCCGCGGAGGAAGAGCGCGTCGGCGAGGTCGTCGCCCGCCGCCAGCGCCACGTCATCAAGTCCGCCGACTCCAGAGCTTTCGCCGGCCCCTTCTCCAACCTCGTCGCCATGTTCGTGGTCGCCGCCGTCATGGCCTACGCTGGCTGGCGGGCCCGCGACGGGGCCATGACCGTGGGCTCATTCGCGGCCTATATCGCGCTGCTGATGGCCGCCGGCCAGTCGCTGCGGCAGGTCACCAACCTCCAGACCGTCATGGCCGAGGGCCTGACCGCCGCGCGGCGGCTGTTCGGCGCCCTCGACATCCAGCCCGAGATCCGCGAGGCACCCGATGCGGCGGCCATGGAGCACGGCCCGGTCGTCGTCGCCTTCAACAGGGTCGGCTTCGCCTACGCCCCGGCGGCGGAGGGCGGCGCGCCGACCCTGTCCGACGTCTCCCTGACGGTGAAGCCGGGCGAGACCATCGCCCTCGTCGGACCCTCGGGCGGCGGCAAGTCGACCCTACTGTCGCTGCTGCCGCGCTTCTACGACGTCACCGCCGGGACCGTGACCCTGAACGGGCAGGACATCCGCGAGCTGAAGCTGCACGACCTGCGTGCCCATATCGCCCTGGTGACGCAGGAGCCCTTCCTGTTCGACGATACCATCGCCGCCAACATCTCCTATGGCCGTCCCGGTGCCTCGCAGGCGGATATCGAGGCTGCCGCCGCCTCGGCCGCTGCCCACGACTTCATCACCGCCCTGCCCGAGGGTTATCAGACCCGCGCCGGCGAGGCGGGCCTGCGCCTGTCAGGCGGCCAGCGCCAGCGCATTGCCATCGCCCGCGCCTTCCTGAAGGACGCGCCCATCCTGCTGCTGGACGAGGCCACCTCGGCGCTCGACACCGAGAGCGAGGCGCTGGTGCAGGCGGCGCTGGACCGGCTGATGCAGGGGCGCGCCACCCTGATGATCGCTCACCGGCTGTCGACCGTCCGCAACGCCGACCGCATCTATGTCGTCGAGGCCGGCCGGGTGGTGGAGACCGGCTCGCACGCGGCGCTGGTCAGGAAGGGCGGCCTCTATGCCCGGCTGGCCAGGCAGCAGTCGCTGGATGGGGATGCCGCCACGGTGGGGGCGGTCTCGTGAGACCCCTCCGCAACCCCCTGATCCAATCTGTGCTGGCGTGGTTTCTCGCCCAGTGGATGCGCTTCTGCTACGCAACCATCCGGTGGGACCACCGCAATCAGCACCTCGCCGAGGCCGTCTGGAAACAGGGTGGCGGCGTCCTCGTGGTGTTTTGGCATTCTCGCACCTCGCTGGCTCCCTACAGTTGGCCGCTGGACCGCGCGCCGCCGATCAAGGGCGTGATCTCGCGCAGCGTCGACGGCGAGTTCGTCGCCAAGTCGGTGGCCCGGCTGGGCATTCCCGCCGTGCGCGGCTCCACCGCCAACAAGGACAAGGGCGAGGTCGACAAGGGCGGGACCCAGGCCCTGCGCGACGGCCTGCGCCAGCTCAAGGTCGGCGGTCTCGCCATCACCCCGGACGGCCCGCGCGGGCCCGTGCGCAGCATGGCCGAGGGCCTGCCGCTGATGGCGAAGGTGTCGAAGGCACCGGTGCTGTTTCTCGGCCTGTCCTGCAACCCCGCCATCCGGCTGAACAGTTGGGACCGCGCCGTGATCCCCATGCCCTTCGGCAAGGGTGCCGTAGTGTGGGACTATGCCGAATTCCCGGAAGGTGCCGACATGAGCGTCGTCGCCGCCGAATGGCGGGAGCGGACCAACGCACTCGAGATCGAGGCTGACGCCATCACCGGGCTGGAGCGCATCTGACGTGAGCCCCGCCCTGATCGCCTACCGGCTTCTGATGCGTCTGCTGGAGCCGCTGGCGCCGCGCCTGCTCGACGCCCGCGCCAAACAGGGCAAGGAGGACGCCGCCCGGCTGGACGAGCGCCTCGGCCTCGCCTCGACCGCACGGCCCGCGGGTGATCTGGTCTGGCTGCACGGTGTCAGCGTCGGCGAGACCCTGTCCCTGCTGCCGGTGGTCGAACGCCTGCGCCAGAAGCGCCCTGACCTGACCGTGCTGGTGACCTCGGGCACGTTGACCTCCGCGACCCTGCTGGCCAGACGGCTGCCGGCCGGCGTCATCCATCAGTTCGCTCCCGTCGACACCCCCGGTGCCGTGACGGCCTTTCTCGATCACTGGCGGCCCGCCGCCGCCGTCTTCGTCGAGAGTGAGCTGTGGCCCAATCTGATCCTCGAGGCTCGCCGTCGCGGCGTGAAACTGGTGCTGGCCAGCGCGCGGATCACGGAGAAGACCGCCGACGGCTGGCGCCGCTTCCCGGGTGCCGCGCGTCAGCTGCTGTCCGCCTTCGACCGCATCCTGCCGCAGGATGAGACCTCCGGCGCCCGGCTGGAAAGCCTCGGTGCCCGCATCGACGGTCCTGTGAACCTGAAGCTGGCCGGGGCGGCCCCGCCCCACGATCCGGGGGCCTTCACCCGCCTGAGCGCTGCTATCGGCGACCGGCCGGTGGTCGTCGCCGCCAGCACCCATGACGGCGAGGAGATCGCCCTGGTCCGGGCGCTGGACAGACTGACCGACCGCCTGTGCCTGATCCTCGTGCCCCGCCACCCGGAGCGCCGCGCCGACATCGCCGCCGCCCTGACCCGCGACGGCTACCGTTTCGCCCTGCGCTCCGACGGGCGCGAACCCGACCGCGACACGGACCTGTATCTGGCGGACACGCTCGGCGAGATGGGCCTGTTCCTGCGTCTCGCCGATGTGGTGGTAATGGGCGGCAGCTTCTCGGCCGCGCTCGAGAAGCCGCCGGTCGGGGGCCACAATCCGCTGGAGCCGGCCCGACTGGGCAAGCCCGCCGTCACCGGTCCCGACATGTCGAACTGGGCCGCCGTCACCGATGGTCTGGTGCGGGCCGGCGGGCTGGCGGTGGTGGACGCGCCGTGGGATCTGCCCGCCGTGCTTGCGCCCCTGCTCGCCGACGACGCCGCGGCCAAGGCCATGGGCGAGCGTGGCCGCCGCGCCGCCGCCGAGGCCGGCTCGGGCCTCGACCGCCTGTGGGAGACGCTGCAGCCCCTGCTGCCGCCTGCGCCTGCCCGGGGGCCGCGATGAAGCTCAACACCCCCCGCTGGTGGTACGACCGCGAGCGTCGGCACGCCCCGATGACGCGGATGCTGCTCAAGCCCCTGTCGTGGGTCTGGGCCGCCGCCACCGCTCGCCGCATCGCCCGGGCGACACCGGTCGATCCCGGCGCGCCGGTGATCTCGGTCGGCAATCTGACCGTCGGCGGCTCCGGCAAGACGCCGGTGGCCCGCGAAGCCCTGCGCCTGTTGCACGAGGCGGGGATCGACGCCCACGCCCTGTCGCGCGGCTATGGCGGCCGGCTCAAGGGCCCGGTGCGCGTCGATCCCGCCCTTCACACCGCCGCCGACGTGGGCGACGAGCCGTTGATGCTGGCCCTCGGCGGTCCCGCCTGGATCGCCCGCGACCGCGTCGCCGGGGCCCGTGCCGCCGCGGAGGCCGGTGCCCAGGCCGTGGTGCTGGACGACGCCCACCAGAACCCGACCCTGAAGAAGGCGCTCAGCCTCGTGGTCGTCGACGGCGAGACCCGGGACGGCGAATGGCCGTTCGGCGATGGTGGGGTCTTTCCCTCCGGACCGATGCGGGAGCCGCTGAGGGCCGGTTTGGCCCGCGCCGACGCCGTGGTGCTGCTGATGCCCGCCGACGCTCCGGGCCCGAACCTGGACCTGATTGACGTCTTCGGCGACCTGCCCGTCTTCGTCGCCCGGCTGAAACCCGCCGCGCCCCCGCCGCACGGTCCGCTGGTCGGCTTCGCCGGCATCGCCAAGCCCTGGAAGGTCGAGCGCGCCCTCGACGCCGCCGGCGCCGAACTGGTCGACTTCGCCCCCTTCCCCGACCATGCCACCTTCCGCGACGCCGACCTGCGCTTCCTCGCCGACCACGCCACCCGCGCCCACGCCCGGCTGGTCACCACCGAAAAGGACTGGTTCCGCCTGCCGCCCGAGTGGCGCGCGCGGGTCGTCTCATGGCCGGTGAAGGCGAGCTTCGACGACGAGGGCGGCTTCCAGTCACTGCTGCTGCGGGCTGTTCAGTCGGCCCGGTAGACGATCCCGCCGCGCATCACGAACCGCACCCGCTCCAGCTCGGTGACATCGGTCAGAGGGTCGCCCTGAACCGCGATCAGGTCCGCCGGCATTCCGGCCGCGATCCGGCCAGCCTCCTGCGAAATTCGCAGATGGGCTGCGGCCCCTACGGTCGCCGTCTGAATGGCCTCGAGTGGGGTCAGTCCGGCCTGGACCAGCAGGGCGAACTCCCGGGCATTGTCGCCATGGGCCGACACGCCGCTGTCGGTGCCAAACGCGATCCGCACCCCGCCATCATGCGCGCGCCGCGCCATGTCCAGCATCTTCGGCCCGGCCTCCAGCGCCTTGGCGGTCTGGGCGGGGGTGAGGAAATTGTCCGGTCCGGACGCGACCCGCGCCACGAAATCCCCGGCCAGCAGGGTCGGCACCAGATAGACGCCCTCGCGTCTGAACAGGCGAATGGACTCATCGTCCAGATAGGTGCCGTGTTCGATCGAATCCCCGCCCGCGCGCAGGAAGCTGTTGATGCCGTCGCCGCCGTGGGCGTGGGCGGTGACCTGGCGCCCCATCCGGTGGCCCGCCGCGACGATGGCCGCCAGCTCCTCGTCCGAGAACTGCTGGCCCAGCCCGGCCGCCGTATTGGACAGCACCCCGCCGGTGGCCGTGATCTTGATGATGTCGGCCCCGGCCCGCACCTGGGTCCGCACCGCCCGCATACAGTCCTCGACGCCCGAACAGATGCTCTCGGACGACAGCAGGTGCATGACGTCCTCGCGATAGCCGTTGGCGTCGCCGTGGCCTCCGTGGATCGAGACGGACGATCCCGAGGCGATGACCCTCGGCCCCGGCACGTCGCCGCGCCGGATGGCGTCGCGCAGGGCGAAGACCGCCTCGTTCGACCCGCCCAGATCGGCCACGGTGGTAAAGCCCGCCATCAGGGTGCGCCGCGCATGGCGCGCGCCGACGAAGCCGCGGTCCGCGCTGGACAGGGTCACGGCCTCCAGACGCCCGTTCGGGTTCTGCTGGCTGGTCAGGTGCACATGGCTGTCGATCAGTCCGGGAAGCACGAATGACCCCCTCAGATCGACGACCTGACCCTCTCCGACAAAGCCGTCGCGCACTTCGACGATCTGGTTCCCTCTGATCACGAGAGTTTTATCGCGCTGCACAACGCCGGTTTGCGGGTCAGCCAGAAGCCGCCCCACCTGCACGAACGTGGTTCCCTCAGGCGGGGAAACCGGAGCGACATCGGGCGTTTGCGCGGCGACGCCAGAGGCAAGGAACAGGGCGGCGGCACCCAGCAGCGATGTGATCGACTTCACGAAACCCTCCGGAACAGCTCTTGCACCTTAGACCGATGTCCGTTTCCGCCAAGGCTCAGGTTGCTACGGGCGTCATGATTTGAAACAACCCGTGACTTCCTGAAACCGCGCGAGGGGCGTCGCATGCGGCTTGCTAGACGAGGATTCATTCTGGGCGGCGCGGCCCTGATGTCGGGTTGCGCCACTGCGGGCGTTCGGCCGGTCGCCGGCCTGGCCCAGGCGCAAGTCCTGGCCGTGCCCCCGATCCAGGTCGATCGCGCGCCGGATATCATTACCTCGCAGCTGAACTCGACCCGTCCGCTCGACCCACGCGGTTCGGTGCGCAAGGAGCTGATGGAACGGGCCCTGGCCGCGCTCGACATCCACGACAAGCGGATTACCCGGCGCGACCGGATGTATCTGGTCGACTTCAAGAAATACTCAGGCGACGAGCGGCTGTACGAGGTCGATCTGCACGGCGGTGCCGTCACCCTGATGCGCACCAGCCACGGCCGTGGCTCCGACCCGGCCCACACCGGCTTCGCCGAGCGGTTCTCGAACACCCCCGAAAGCTACATGTCCTCGGTCGGTGCCTACGCCACCGCCGGCGCGGGCTACGGTGCCCAGCAGGGCCCGAACGTCCTGCTGGACGGACTGGAGTATTCCAACGATCGCGCCCGCGAGCGAGCCATCATCGTCCACGGTGCCGACTACGCCGACCCGGCCTTCCTCGCCCGCGAAGGCAAGCTGGGCCGCAGCTACGGCTGCTTCTCGGTCGCCCACCACGATCTGCCGGCGCTGCGCGAGCGGATGGGCGAAGGCCGCCTGCTGTTCGCCTGGGCCTAGGGTTCCGGCCTATTTCAGCACGGCCAGCAGCACGGCCACCCAGTGCACCGCCGCCGCCACCACCACATGGCCGTGCCAGATCGCGCGCCGGAAGCGCATATTCCTGTTGGCGTAAAAGATCACCCCGACCGAATAGAGCAGACCCCCGACCGCCAGCAGGATCAGCGGGGCGAGGCCAAGGCTCTGCATGAAGGGTTGGATGGCGATCACCATCAGCCAACCGAGGGCCAGATAGATCGCGATCCAGAAGCCCTTGCCGAGTCCGGGCAGCAACAGCTTGGCCAGGGCGGCGATGATCGCCGTGCTCCAGACCGCGGCGGTCATGCCCCAGGCCCAGGCCCCGGTCAGATGCTGGGTCGTGAATGGCGTGTATGAGCCGGCGATCATGACGAAGATGCCCGCGTGGTCGAACCGCCGCAGCAGGGGCTGGAATCGCGTCGCTGCGAAATTATACGCCGTCGACAGCCCCAGCATGGTCAGCAGCCCGAACGCATAGATGGCGGCGGCCGTCAGGCTTCCGGCATCGCCGAAACCGATCGCCAGCCCCAGCAGCATCCCGCCCCCGACCAGCGCCAGCGCCAGTCCGGTCAGATGCACGATCAGATCGGCCAGCCGCTCTGACGGATGTGGATAGTGGTCCGGCACTTCACTCGGCAGGGCAGCGGACACGGTGGCGGGCCTTCCAGTCTGTCGCCCGGGCTCATGCGCCGGTCGGTTTCCGATGTCCGATACAGGGCGTGGGCCGGGATGTCGTGATCTCCGGGGCGGGAATTTCGTCCGAAACGACATTCCTTCGGGGGGTGTGACGAATCGCGCAACAGGCTGAAGGCGCGTTGATCTTCGATAAATTGGCGGTAATCCAGAAAGGGTGTCGACGAACGGGCCTGCCGACCGGCATTGAATCCTTGGCCGACAACTGCCGCCCACAGGGACCTTCATGACCGACACTGTTCGGACCGGCCCTGACGGCCCCCCGCCGCCGCCTGAAAAGCGCAACCTCTTCACCCGCTTCCTCGATGGCGTCGAATGGCTGGGCAATCTGCTGCCCCATCCGGTGACCCTGTTCGCGCTGCTGGCGGTCGGCATCGTGCTGCTGTCGGGTCTGTTCGCCTGGATGGGTGTGGCCGTCGAGGATCCGCGTCCGCTGGGCTCCGCCGCGCGATCCGACAACGGAATGATCGAGGCCGTCAGCCTGCTGAACGGCGACGGCGTCCGGCGCATCTTCACCGGCCTGGTCGGCAATTTCACCAGTTTCGCGCCGCTCGGCGTGGTGCTGGTCTCCATGCTCGGCATCGGCGTGGCCGAGCGCTCGGGCCTGCTGTCCGCCGCCGTCAGGGCCCTGGTGCTCAGCGCCTCGCCGCGGATCGTCACCGTGGCCATCGTCTTCGCCGGTGTGATCTCCAACACCGCCGCCGAGGTCGGCTATGTCGTCCTCATCCCGCTGGCCGGGGCCGTCTACTATTCGCTGGGCCGGCATCCTCTGGCGGGCATGGCGGCGGCCTTCGCCGGCGTTTCGGGCGGCTATTCCGCCAACCTTCTGATCGGCACGATCGATCCGCTGTTGGCGGGCATCACCGAGGAGGCCGCCCAGCTGATCGATCCGGCCTATCAGGTGACGGCGACCGCCAGCTATTATTTCATGGCCGTGTCGACCATCCTGGTGACGGTCATCGGCTCGCTGGTCAGCCTGTTCATCGTCGAGCCCAAGCTGGGACGCTATGACGCCTCGCGCGCCGATCCCGCCGTTCTCAACGAAGACGGGGCCGCGCCCCTCTCCGGCAAGGAGCGCAAGGGGCTGTGGGTCGCGGGACTGGCCCTTCTCGGTGTGCTCGGCCTGATGGCCCTGACCCTGCTGCCCGAATGGGGCGTGCTTCGCGATCCCGACACCGGTGACCAGCTGAGGTCGCCGTTCTTCACCGGCTTCGCGGTGTGGATCCTGCTGTTCTTCCTGGCCGTGGGCTTCGCCTACGGCAAAGTGGTTGGCACGGTGAAGAACGACCGCGACGTCATCGACGGCATGGCCGCGGGACTGTCGACGATGGGCCTCTATCTGGTCATCGTCTTCTTCGCCGCCCAGTTCGTGGCCTTCTTCAACTGGTCCAATCTGGGCGCGATCACGGCGGTCAAGGGGGCGGTCTTCCTGCAGGATACCGGCCTGACAGGCCCGGCCGTCTTCGTCCTCTTCATCGGCATCTGCGCCCTGGTGAACCTGATGATCGGGTCGGCCTCGGCCCAGTGGGCCCTGACCGCGCCGATCTTCGTACCGATGCTGATGTTGATCGGCTATTCGCCGGAGGTGATCCAGACCGCCTACCGGATCGGCGATTCCACGACCAATATCATCACCCCGATGATGAGCTATTTCGGCCTGATCCTCGCCTGGGCTACCCGCTACGACAAGAATGTCGGCATCGGCACCATGATCGCGATGATGCTGCCCTATTCGATCTTCTTCACCATCGCCTGGACCGCACTGTTCTTTCTGTGGGTGTTCGGCTTCGGCCTGCCGGTCGGGCCGGGCTCGCCGACCTACTACACACCGGGCTGAGCCAGCGGGTCAGGCACCGGCATCCCGCTCCATCGCCCGCCAGCCGATGTCCGTGCGGTGAAAGCCGCCCGGCCAGTCGATCCGCTTGACCACCGCATAGGCCCGCTGGCGCGCCTCGGCGATGTCCTTGCCGCGGGCGCAGATGTTCAGCACCCGTCCGCCCGCCGCGACCAGCTGACCGTCGGTCTGACGGCGGGTGCCGGCGTGGAACACCTGCACATGCGGTCCGAAGCTCTGTTCGGCGCCCCGGATGATCGACCCTTCCAGCGGACTGTCGGGATAGCCGCTGGCGGCCAGCACCACGCAGATCACCGTCTCGGGCCGGAACTCCGGCATCGACACGCGGGTCACGTCGCCGCGCGCGCAGGCCAGCAGCAGGGGCACGATGTCCCCGTCCAGCCGCATCATCAGCACCTGGCATTCCGGATCGCCGAAACGGGCGTTGAACTCGACCACCTTGGGCCCGTCGTCGGTGGCCATCAGCCCGGCGTAGAGCACCCCGCGATAGGGCATCCCCTCGCGCGCCATGCCGGCGATCACGGGCTGGACGATCAACCTCTCCGCCGCCTCGACGAGCTCGGGCGTGAACACCGGGGCGGGCGAATAGCTGCCCATGCCGCCCGTGTTGGGGCCCAGGTCGCCGTCATAGGCCCGCTTGTGGTCCTGCGCCCCGCCCAGCAGCACGGCGCGCTGGCCGTCGCAGACCGCGAACAGCGAGCCTTCCTCGCCGTCCATGAACTCCTCGATGACCACGCGGGCCCCGGCCGTGCCGAACCGCCCGCCCAGCATCCGCTCGATCTCGCCCTCGGCTTCGCGCTTGTTGGGGCTGATGGCCACGCCCTTGCCCGCCGCCAATCCGTCGGCCTTGATCACATAGGGCGGCTTGAACACCGACAGCGCCTGCCGTGCCTCATGCAGCCGCTCATAGACGCCGTATCCAGCAGTGGGGATCTCATGGCGCTCCATGAAGGCCTTGGAGAAGGCCTTGGACGTCTCCAGCTGTGCCGCCTTCTTCGTTGGCCCGAAGCAGGGGATGCCGGCCACGGCCAGCCGGTCAGCCAGTCCAGCCTCCAGCGCCGTCTCCGGCCCGACGACGACCAGATCGGCCTTCATCTCGCGGGCGAGCGCGCACAGCCCGTCGGCGTCGGTGACCTTCAGCGCGACCCGTTGGCCCAGCTTGTCCATGCCCGGGTTGCCGGGCGCGATGACCAGCCGCCGCACGAGCGGCGACTGGGCGATCTTCCACGCCAGGGCGTGTTCGCGTCCGCCTGATCCCACCAGCAGGATGTTCATCCCCGCGCAATGACCGCACCTGCGAAGGCGGTCAAGCGCCAGACGCGGTTATCATGCCGGGGGGGTCCAGTCCGGCAGCCTCGTCAGCGCCTCCGCCGACAGGTCTGTGGTCAGGTCCTTCGAACTGCCGTCGGTCTGGTCGCCCACGCCCAGATTGGCCAGCGGCACGAGCTTCCTCAGATCGCCGGGTCCTTCCAGCTTGATCACCACATGGGTCAGGGTCCCGTTACCGTCCACGACCAGGGTCTCGACATCGCCAAGGTCGGTGTTGTTCAGCGACATCAGATCGGCGTCCTCCAGCTGTTGGCGGGTCATGCCAAAGGCCATGGCCACGACGCCCGTCGCGACGTCCGCGGCCTCGCCCTCGACCGCGATCGGATCGGCCCCCGGTGACGGCACCTGCGCCACCTCCTCGGGCTGGGAGCAGGCGGCGGCTCCGAGGCCCAGCAGGCCGAGGGCGGCAATGGAAAGTCGGGTCATGGTCGGGTTCCTTGGGGTTCGGGTCACAGCAGGGCCGACACGACATAGACGAGCCCGGCCAGCATCAGGATCAGGCCGACGAACATCCACGGGCTCACGGCCGGTCCCTCGCTGCGGCGTTCCAGGTCCCGCTCACGAGGGTCCTGGTCTGCGGGATCGGTGTCGGGCAGGTCGGCGGCCATCCATCGCCAACGAGCCCGAACGGCGGCGGTTCCGGCACCCGGCCGTGGGGCCTGGCGCGAATGGTCCCACGCTGATGCCGGGCCGGGCCTTCAGATCAGACGCTCAGGATCGGCGGCCGGGAATCCGGGCGACCTCGCTCTCGGGCACGACGCGCGCGACGCGAACGTTGCAGGTCCGCTGGATCGAGGCGCGGCTGCTGATGTCGAGGCGGACGGAATCGCCGACGCAGAAATCCCCGCCGTCGAGGCCGAGCGGCCGCAGGCCGACGCGCGGATCGTCGTTCACGTCGAGGCACGGGCCCGATCCCGTCAGTTCCAGCGTCTGTCCCGACCGGGTCCGGACAAAGGCACCCGATCCGGGCTGGAATTTGATCAGCCGGATGTCGCTCGAGGCGAAGCAGCGGCGCGGCTCATTGTCAGCACCCGACGGGGCTGCCACGGGCGCCGGCGCGAAACCGGCGACGAGAACGAAGCAGACGAGGGATCCGGCGATACGCATGGTCACGATCCTCATGGTTGAACCGGGGCAAAAATCATCCTTTAAAGTGGTGATGTCAAATCACTTGACCGCCAGACCGCGCGGCTGCTGTGATCTTCATCGCCTCCACCGACCGGACCGACCCGGCGTGGCAAGCAGACGTCCTGTCGTCAGGATCACTATCAAGGGGCTGTGGGTCCGCCATCCAGCCCAAGCCGTTTCCTGCGCGGGTTCGCGCTCTCGTCGTGGGTGAATGTTCGCTTTGAAAAGCGGAGCGCGCCCACGAGCCATTCCGCAAAACGGCACCAACGGTTTGGGTGCGAGACGGTCTCAACGCGACTACGCATTCCATATCCTCAAGCCGATCCAGCCGTGAGCTGCGAGGTAAAGGCAGGCGACGCTTGCTGAACCGGCACTGAAGTAGGCAAAAAATCGGGAGACCCGATTGGCACCCGCTCGCGGCCTGATTGCAGTTATCAGCGCGACCACCGCAACAATTGGGGCCGAAAGAGAAAGCGCGAACACGCCCCACCCAGCCGCAGAGGGACGGCCCAGGATCAGCAGATCTTCAGTTTGCAAAAGCGCAAGGGGACCAAGA
>JBBQOK010000018.1:0-23018 GCA_038330765.1 Caulobacterales bacterium
CGGCGAGCCGCTGGAACTGGACGAGGCCGGTGTGCCCGCACCCTTCCCGCTGGCAGAGATCGTCGAACCCGACCTGATCGTGACGCCCCTGCTGGCCTTCGATGCGGGCGGCGGGCGGCTGGGGCAGGGCGGCGGCTATTATGACCGGACCTTTGCGGCCCGGCCGGATGTCGTTCGCGTCGGCTTCGCCTATGCGGGCCAGGAGGTCGACGACCTGCCCGTCGAGGCCCATGACATCCGGCTGCATGGCGTTCTGACCGAGACGGGCTATAGACCCTTCGCATGAGACTGGCTTTTTTCGGTGATGTCGTCGGCAAGTCTGGCCGTGACGGCCTGAGTGATCACCTGCCCGGCCTGAAACGCGACCTGAAACTCGATTTCGTGGTGGTCAATGCCGAGAACGCCGCCGGTGGCTTCGGCATCACCGAGAACACCGCGCGCGAGCTGTTCATGGCCGGGGCCGATTGTCTGACTCTCGGCAACCACAGCTGGGACCAGCGCGAGGCCCTGACCTATATCGTGCGCGAGCCGCGGTTGATCCGCCCGGCCAACTATCCGCGCCTGATGGACGCCCCCGGGGCCGGGGCCAACTTGTTCGAAACCCACAGCGGCAAGACCGTTCTGGTCATGAACGTGCTGGGCCGGATCCACATGGACCCGATGGACTGCCCGTTCAGCGCGGTCGAGAAGGAGTTGGCTGCGTGTCCGATGGGCATGGCCGCCGACGCCATCATCGTCGACATGCATTGCGAGGCCACCAGCGAGAAGATGGCCATGGGCCATTTTTGCGACGGCCGCGCGTCGCTGGTCGTCGGCACCCACACCCATGTGCCCACCGCCGACTGCCAGATCCTTCCGGGCGGTACGGCCTATCAGACCGACGCTGGCGGCTGCTGCGACTATGACTCGGTCATCGGCAACGAGAAGGAAGAGCCCCTGCGGCGCTTCACCACCCGTCTGTCCGGCGGCCGCTATACCCCGGCCCACGGCCCGGCGACGATCTGCGGCGTCTACGTCGAGACCGACGACAAGACCGGGCTTGCCACCCGCGTCGAGCCGATACGAGTGGGCGGACGGCTGAGCCAGACGATTCCGCAGCTCTGAACCTGGACGCCGCCTCCCGCCTGACTCCTATGTCGAGGATGTCGCGTTTGTCGTCGGATTTGTCGCGGATGT
This sequence comes from Caulobacterales bacterium, assembly GCA_038330765.1. Taxonomy (GTDB): domain Bacteria; phylum Pseudomonadota; class Alphaproteobacteria; order Caulobacterales; family Caulobacteraceae; genus Brevundimonas. The sequence goes on from JBBQOK010000018.1 coordinate 1,177, forward strand.
AGCGCCGGTCAGGGCGTCGGAGCGGCGGGCTTCCACGCCTGCATTTCGGCGATCTCGCGGGTCTGGGTGTCGATCACGGCCTGGGCCATGCGTCGGACTTCAGGGTCGCGCGACTCTCTTAACGCCACCTCGGCCATGGCCAGGGCTCCGCGATGATGCTCGATCATCTTGGCGACATAGGCCTCGTCGACCGTCCCGCCGGAGGCCGCCATCATCTTCTCATGCATGGCCGTTTCAGAAGCGGTGAAGGCCTGATCGCCGGGCGTCACGCCCGCCATGTGACCCGCAGCGGCGCGGCTAGCCCCGGACGTCTCGCCGTCCTTGACCAGCGCCGCCTGCCGCTCGGCCGAGGCGTCGCGCATCGCCTGTTGCACCGGGTCCCCGCCGCCTTCGCAAGCGGTCAGGGCCAGGACGAGGACCGGCAAGGCGATCAGGGCGAGGCGCATCAGGCGTTTCCTTCGATCCAGTTGGGCATCCACGCCTCGTGCATTTCGCGCAGGTGCGCCAGCGGCAGGCGGAACAGGTCGCCGTCCGGCCCGCCCGAGGCGAAGTCGGTGCCCTTGGCCCGGCCTACGACGCTCGCGTGCACGCCCGCGGCCTGCGCCGCCGCGATGATCTCCGCAGCGGCCGGCACGGCGACCAGATAACGGGCCTGATCCTCCCCGAAGAGCAGAATGTGGGCGTGGGTCGCCGAGGTGGCGTCCAACTCGACCCCGACGTCCGAGGCTAGGGCGATGTCCGCCGCCGCGCCGATCAAGCCGCCGTCCGACAGATCGTGCACCACGGTCAGGGCACCGGCCTCGATCTGGCCGCGCACGAAGTCGCCCGTCTTGCGCTCCAGCGCCAGATCGACCGGTGGCGGCGCGCCGTCCTCGCGGCCCAGCACTTCGCGCAGATAGAGCGACGAGCCCAGTTCGCCGACCGTCTCGCCGATCAGCACCAGCACGTCGCCTTCAGTCATGCCGCCAAAGCCGGTGACCACGTCATAGTTGGGCAGCAGGCCGACGCCGCCGACCGCCGGGGTCGGGGGAATGGCCACGCCGTTGGTCTCGTTATAGAGCGAGACGTTGCCGCTCACGACCGGGAAGTCCAGCACGCGGCAGGCCTCGGCCATGCCGTCGATGGCGCGGACGATCTGGCCCATGATCTCGGGCCGCTGAGGATTGCCGAAATTGAGGTTGTCGGTAATGGCGATCGGGCGGGCACCCACGGCCGTCAGATTGCGCCAGGCCTCGGCCACCGCCTGTTTGCCGCCCTCGTAAGGATCGGCCTGCACATAGCGCGGCGTCACGTCCGAGGTCATCGCCAGCCCCTTGTCGGTGCCGTGCACCCGCACCACCCCGGCGTCCGCGCCGGTGGCGGAATCCTGCAGCGTGTCGGCCATCACGTGGCGGTCATACTGCTCCCAAAGCCAGCGTTTCGAGGCCATGTCGGGGCAGGTCAGGACCTTGATCACCGCATCGACCCAGATCTCGGGGGCGGGAACCGCCTTCGGGTCGAGGCGCGGCTGCAACTGCGGCTGGACCCATGGCCGGTCGTACATCGGCGCGTCGTCAAACAGCGGGGCCAGCGGCACGTCGCAGACCGTCTCGCCATGATGCTTCAGCACCAGCCGGCCGGTGTCGGTGGTCACGCCGATGACGGCGGCGTCGAGGCCCCATTTCTTAAAGATGCGGCGGCCATCTTCCTCGCGGCCCGGCTTCAGGACGGCCAACATCCGCTCCTGGCTCTCCGACAGCATCATCTCATAGGCTGTCATGCCCTCCTCGCGCTGGGGCACCATGTCCATGTTCAGCTCGACGCCGACGCCGCCCTTGCCGGCCATTTCCACGGAGGAACTGGTCAGGCCGGCCGCGCCCATGTCCTGGATCGCCGCTACCGCGCCCGAGGCCATCAGCTCCAGCGTCGCTTCGATCAGCAGTTTCTCGGCAAAGGGATCGCCGACCTGAACCGTCGGGCGCTTCTCGTCGGAATCCTCGTCGAACTCGGCCGAGGCCATGGTCGCGCCGTGGATGCCGTCGCGACCCGTCTTGGATCCAAAATAGACCACCGACAGGCCCGCAGACGGGGCGGCAGAATAGAAGATGCTGTCGGCCTTCGCCACACCCACGCACATGGCGTTGACCAGGATGTTGCCGTTATAGCCCGCGTGGAAATTGGTCTCGCCGCCCACCGTCGGGACGCCGACGCAGTTGCCATAGCCGCCGATGCCCGACACCACGCCCTTGACCAGCCGCTTGGTCTTTTCGTGCGACGGGTCGCCGAAGCGCAGGGCGTTCAGCAGCGCCACGGGTCGCGCGCCCATGGTGAAGACGTCGCGCATGATGCCGCCCACGCCCGTGGCCGCGCCCTGATACGGCTCGATGAAGCTGGGGTGGTTGTGGCTCTCCATCTTGAAGATGCAGGCGTCGCCGTCGTCGATGTCGATAACCCCGGCGTTCTCGCCCGGACCGCAGATGACGCGCGGTCCCTTGGTCGGGAATTTGCCGAGGTGGATCTTCGACGACTTGTACGAGCAGTGCTCGGACCACATCACCGAGAACACGCCCAGTTCGACGTTGTTGGGCTCACGCCCCAGCCGGTCGAGGACGACCTGATATTCGTTCGGGGCCAGGCCGTATTCGGCGGCCAGTTCGGCCATGGTCTTTTCAGGTGCGCTCATGGCCGCGCCTTCTAGCCGCAGAAGGGGTGCCTGTCAGCCGTTCAAGCGGAACATCGTCGCCGGCCCGCCATTGAATCAGACCCAGCCAATGGAGGCCCGCCATGCCTGACCAGCCTGTAGACCCCGCCGCGACGCCCGAAGACCCGAACGCGCCCGAGATCGCAGCCGACGACGTCGGTGCCAGCGCCGCGGCCGAACGTGCTGCGAAAGAGGCCGCGAACGACGACGGCACCGAGCCGGATTAGGCTTCCGACGACCGTTCGACGCCGGGCCGAAGCCGGAACGTCAGAATCACGGCCCCGATCAGAACGGCGACCCCGGCGGCCAGCGCCACATAGGCCAGCGGCGCGTTCCGTTCCTGCTCGGCCACGAAGGCACCCAGCAGGCCCCAGGCCACGGGCAGGGCGTAGCCCAGCATCCGGATTCTTTGCGTGACGCCCAGCGCGCCCACCGTGACCACGCCGATGGCCAGCATGGCCCAGACGGTCGGGCTCAGCATCGCCGGCAGGTCGCCGTTGCCGGTGACGACGGTGATCAGGTTCAGCGGTGCCGCGACGGTCAGCCAGCCCGCCAGCAGGGCCAGCGGCCACACCGTCATCCATCGATCCCGGTCGGTCCGGGGCAGGGCGCGAATGGTGCCGGCGTTCTGGATCAGCGGGACCAGCAGCACGGCCAGCGCGCCGAAGATCAGCACCACCGTCGCCGCCTCCCAGTCGAACGCCGCCGCGATGACCCACCAGCCGATGCCGAGAAAAGCCATCACCGAAGGCCAACCGAAGCGGTGAATCAGCGGGCTCTCGCCGGTCTGCGGCAGCACCTGTCGCACGGCGTAGATCAGCAGGCCGAGATAGATCACGCCCCAGATCGAAAAGGCGTAGCCGGCCACCCTCAGCGTCGCGTCGCTGTCAGCCGAGAACTCGGCGGGGCTCTGGCCCCACCCCATCAGGATCTGCGCCTGGCCGATGACCACGGCGAAGATCGCGGTCGCCAGAACGATCAGGCGGCGGGTGGTCTGTGAGGGTGTGGGGCGGACGATCGAGGACATTCGGCTTCCCTTTGGTATGGCAACGCCTGACATTACGCCCCGCCGCCGCGATGGTTCATTGGCCCCGGAACCGCAACGTCGGCGCCGGGTTGTCCTTCTACACCAGGAGACAGCCGATGGCAGACAAGACTCAACGCCCCGACGAGACCCCGCATTTCGAAACCGACACCGTCAAGGCCGACCGCGCCCGCGACCAGGGCCTCGGCCTCGGCGAGCGCGAACTGAAGGCCCAGGGCGATCCGGGCGGTGTCCGCACGCCTGATGTCGAGCCCGGGACGGAGGAGGGCGGCGACCTCAACGCCGACGACAGCGAAGCTCTCGACCAGAGTATTGGCGTTCAGGGCAAGGATAGCGCCGCCTGATCTGCGTCAGGCCTTGATCCGGGCCGGGTTGCCGATGGCGGTAGCCCCGGCGGGCACATCATTGGTGACGACCGAGCCGGCGCCGATGATGGCGTCGTCGCCGATCGTCACGCCCGGAAGGATCATCGCACCGCCCCCTATCCAGACGTTGCGGCCGATCACGATGGGCCGGCCGAACTCCACCCCCCGCGCCCGCTCGATGGGGTCGCGCGGATGATCGGCGGTCAGGATCTGCACGCCCGGCCCGATCTGGGTTAAATCGCCGATCTCGACTTCGCAGACATCCAGGACGACGCAGTTGAAGTTCAGGAACACGCCCGCGCCCAGCCGGATATTGTAGCCGTAGTCGCAGTGAAACGGCGGCCGGATCACCGCCCCCTCGCCGACCTCGCCCAGCCTCTGCCGCAACAGGTCGCGCCGGTCCGTCGGCTTGGCGGCCATGGCCGCGTTGTAGCGCGCCATCCAATGTTTGGCGGACGTCTGGTCGGCCTGAAGCTCTGGGTCGCCGGGATCGTACGGCAGTCCCGAAATCATCTTCTGGCGTTCGCTCATGAACATCGGGCGGCTCTCCTCGATACCGCAGTCAGCCGAAAGCCCGGGCAGGTCAATGCCCGGGCTCCAGTCGTCAGCGTTGGAAGGCCTACTGGCCTTCTTCCTTGGTGTCGTTGTCGGCGATCTGGACCTGCACCGTGCCTTCGTAAGAGAAGGTCCGGGACTGCGTGGACTCGACGCCCGAGCTCCAGTTCGATGCGCCGTAGCCGGTATAGACGGTGGTGGTGACGACGCCGACGTTGATCGAGTCGTAGCGCTTGCCCACGCGCGACGGATCGGCCGTGACGAGGACGTGGCTCTCGGTCTCGCGCGGCCGGAACTGCACCGAATAGACCGCCCCCCGGTACATGTAGTCCTCGGGTCCGAAGGTGCGGCTCACGTCGCCGTTGCGGTCCAGGATCACCACCGTCGGCGACATGATGCGCAGCGGCTCCAGCACCGTCCCGACGATCACCGTCTTGTCGGCGTGGTCGGTCGGCAGGGTGAAGGCGACATAGGGGGTGGCGACCCCGTCCTGCGCAAGGCAGGGCGTGGTGGCCGAGACCGGCGCGGTGACGCTGAAGACCGCTCGCTCCTTGTCCGGCGTCAGGCCGATCGCCGTCGACAGGTCGGGGGCGGTGGCGCAGTCGGCGCGGCTGTATTCCAGCGTGGCCGACGGGATCGGGATCGACGTCGTGGTGACGCAGGCGGCCAGTGTGGCGGCCCCCGCCAGAACGACGGGCAGCGAACGGAACAGGGTCATGGCCGGTCCTAGCGCAGCAGCTGGGCGGCCGTGTCGGCCACCTGGTTCAGCGCATCTTCCAGACCCGCGGCCAGACGCACCGGGTCTTCGAGCAGGCCCTCACGGTGACGGAAGGCGTATTCCGGGTTCGGGCTCAGCGTGATCACCCCTTCGCTCGGCGCGATCGGATTGTAGAGGATCATGTTCTCCATCAGCATCGTGTTGTCCGACGCTCGCATCAGGCGAACCTTGGCGTAGACGGTCGGGCGGAACGGCTGGCCCGCGCCCGAAGACATGTAGCCGTAGTTCATCACCACCAGATCCAGATAGGCGTCGACGCCGCCCTCGGCCGTCGGATAGGTCACCACGAAGTCGCGCTTGGCGCGGGGACCGCTCAACTGGCTGACGCTGTAGCCGTTGCCGCGGATCGCCGAGGCCAGCCGGGCCTCCATCAGATCCTCGGCGTTGAACTGGACGCCTTCCAGAGCCTTGTTGACGGCGTCCTTGCGGCTTTCCTGGATGCCGGCGTCGACCAGCGCACCGATCAGGCCGAAGTTCGCGCCTGTCGATGCGACCTCATAGGCCATCGCCTTCGGCTCCAGCGCGTCATCGACCACGGCGATGCTGCTGACGTTGGCGACCGAACGCTCATAGGGCGTCGCGATATAGGGCGACGCGCACGCGCCCAGAGAGAGGATCGCAACGATCCCGAGAATTTTGCGTAGCATTACTGGAGACCCCCGATAAGGCGGCCAAGAAACCGGCAACGCTTCAGGTTGTCAATCGCCGGACTGACACAATCGACAAGAGATTCCGCGGGACCTGTGGAACGGTTGTATCCCGTCCACACCTTGCCGGGTTCAAGCCGCGGCGAAGATGCTCCGGAACAGGGTCGCGCCATCGGCTGAACCCAGCTCTTCCTCGAACGCCCGGTCCGGATGCGGCATCATACCCAGCACGTTTCCGCGCCCATTCTGAAGGCCGGCGATGTCCCCGACCGAGCCGTTGGGGTTGTCGACATAGCGGAACACCACCTGGCCCTCGCCCTCCAGCCTGGCCAGCGTCTCGGCGTCGGCGAAATAGTTTCCGTCGCCATTGCCCTGGGTCATGATCACTTCGCGCTGGCCTTGGTAGCCGGCGGTGAAACGCGTCTGGCCGTTGGCGACGGTCAGGCTGATCGGCTTGCAGACGTATTTGAGGCCGGCATTTCTCAACAGCGCGCCCGGCAGCATCCCGGCCTCGCACAGGATCTGGAAGCCGTTGCAGATGCCCAGAACGGCCACGCCGTCGTCGGCGGCCTTCTTCACCGCCTGCATGACCGGCGACTGCGCCGCCATGGCCCCGCAGCGCAGATAGTCGCCGTAGGAGAAGCCGCCCGGCAGGACGATCAGGTCCAGGCCCGACGGCAGTTCCGTCTCCTGGTGCCAGACCATCTCGACCTGTTCGCCCGTGGAGCGTTCGACGGCGACTTTGCAGTCGCGATCACAGTTGGACCCGGGGAAGACGATGACGGCTGCGCTCATGGCGCGGGCGTTTAGCAGGGTTCGAACCGGTTGTCAGGGTGCCGAGGTCACGGTCACGCCGGCGGGGGCGGAGGTGGAAGCATGCCGAGCTGACCAAGCATGCCGAGGGCGTCGTTCTCATTCCAGCCCTCGACGATCCGGCCGTCCGCGATGCGTTCGATGCTCATGCCGCTGACGACCACCGGCCGCCCCGTCGCTGGAACTCCGTTCAGCGGCCCAAGGTGGGTGCCGCGCATCGTCAGCCTGGCGGCGACCCGATCCCCTTCGCCGATCATGTCCTCGACGCTGAAACGGGCGTCAGGGAAGGCGGTGCGGAAACCCTGGAACCATGCGGTCCAGCCGTCACGGTCGATGGGCTCCGCGGACCCCGCCATATGACCCCGGTATCCGGCGGCCAGATAGGCGTCGCGCCGCGACAGGTCGCCAGTGCTCCAGACCTCTTCAAAGAACCGCCGGACCAGCGCCTTGTTGGCGTCGGGGTCGTCGCCGGCCCGGGCCGGCGCGGGCGATGCGGCGAGTGCAAGGGCTGGACTCGAAAGCAGGACGGATCGTCGGTCGAACATCGCATCACTCCTGTGCTGGAGGGATGTAACGCCGATATCCGCTTCCGGGCAAACGCTCGCCCTCAGCCCTCGCCGTGGTTCTCGTAGGTCGCGGTGATCGAGGCCTTGGCCAAGGTGTGGAAATGCAGGTTGAAGCCGTATTTCGCACCCGAGTCGTCTGGCTTGACGGGCAGGCTGTCCACATCGACCGCGAAGACGGTGAAGACATAGCGGTGCGGGCCATGTCCCGGAGGCGGCGCGGCCCCGCCGAAGCCGGGCTCGCCGAAGTCGGTGCGGCCCTCGACCGCGCCCTTGGGCAGGCCGGCCGACGACGCGCCCTCGGCCAGTTCCGTCACATCGGCGGGAACGTTGGCGACCGTCCAGTGCCAGAAGCCCGAACCCGTCGGCGCATCCGGATCGAAACAGGTGATTGCGAAACTTCTGGTGCCTTCAGGCGCGCCGGACCAGCTGAGTTGCGGCGAGCGATTGCCCCTGGCCTGGACCTGGGCGTCCGGCAGAACGCCGCCGTCGGCGAAACCGGTCGAGGTGAGGGTGAAGGTCATTCCGGCGCTCCGCTGATGCTTGACGACTTTAACGCAACACGCGCCGGTTCGTCGCTACCATCCCGGCGCGCGTCGCCAGAGCCATGCACCGACGAGGACGGCGGAAACCAGCCACAGACTGATGACGGCCGCCGCCCCCGCCCGCGAGGTCGGTCTTGACCGGTCTGATGCGGCCGTGCGGAACTCGGCCAGCAGCGGCGCGGGGATCAGTCTGACCGAGACCCAGATGCCCAAGGGCACGATCAGCAGATCGTCAAGATAACCCAGCACGGGAATGAAGTCGGGGATCAGGTCGATCGGCGACAGCGCATAGGCCGCCACCGCCCCGGCGATAATCTTGGCCGCAAGCGGCGTCCGCGGATCGCGGGCCGCGATCCAGAGCGCGACGACGTCACGCTTCAGAGCGCGCGCCCAGGATTTCAGGCGCTCCACCATGGAGACCTTCAGTGCGCCGCGTCCTTGGCCGCCTGGGTGAAGGCGCGGTCATCCGACAGCCCGCCCGCAAGCGCTGCGGCGAAGATCAGCACGCAGACCAGAACGAAAGCCGCGACGGAGAATTGGATCAGCCGCTTCACGCGACCTCGATGCGGTAGCTTTCGATCACGGTGTTGGCCAGCAACTGCTCGCACATCTTCTTCGCCTCGGCGGCCGGGTCAGCGGCACCGTCCAGATCGAACTCGATCAGCTTGCCGACGCGGGCGTTGGCCACGCCGGACCAGCCCAGACCATGCAGGGCGCCTTCGACGGCCTTGCCCTGAACGTCCAGAACGCCGGGCTTCAGGAACACATGAACCTTGATCCTGGCCATTCTAGTGCAATCCACCCTGAATCACGGTTGGCATATCCTTCATGATGCCGAGGCGGCGGGCGACCTCGGTATAGCTTTCGATGACATTGCCCAGATCGCGCCGGAAGCGATCCTTGTCCAGCTTCTCGCCCGTGTTGGTATCCCACAGGCGGCAGCTGTCGGGGCTGATCTCGTCGGCCAGGATGACCCGGCTGAAATCATTTTCCCACACCCGGCCGAACTCGATCTTGAAGTCCACCAGGGTGATGCCGACGGCACCGAACATCCCCGACAGATAGTCGTTGACCCGCACGGTCATGGCCAGGATGTCGTCCAGCTCCTGGGTCGTGGCCCAGTTGAAGGCGGTGATGTGCTCCTCAGTGACCATCGGGTCGTTGAGCTCGTCCTTCTTGAGATAGAATTCGATGATCGAGCGGGGCAGGGGCGTGCCCTCGTCAATGCCGAGGCGCTGGCTCATCGAGCCGGCGACGATGTTGCGGCAGACCACCTCCAGCGGGATGATCTCGACCTCGCGGATCAGTTGTTCGCGCAGATTCAGCCGCTTGATGAAGTGGTTGGTCACGCCGATGCCGTTGAGGCGCGCCATGATGAATTCGCTGATGCGGTTGTTGATGACGCCCTTGCCCTCGAGCTGGGCCTTCTTCTCGCCGTTGAAGGCGGTGGCGTCGTCTTTGAAATACTGGATCAGGGTGCCCGGCTCGGGTCCCTCGTAGAGGATCTTGGCCTTGCCCTCGTAGAGCTTCTTGCGCTTGACGTTCATCATCATGGGTCCGGGCGGGTCCCGCCAGAAACGAAAATCGCGCGGCCAGCACGGTGGTCTGGGCGGCGCGATCCGGAATCGGGCGGGCGGGGGAATTTGTCGGCCTTTCCTTACCGGAACCCGGGCTGCGACACAAACTGCGGGGCATGGTGAACCCCTCTGGTTTCCGTTGCGTTCGACCCCCGGGGAGCTATAGACCACCTCGACCGCGGCCACGTTTTGCGCCGCCAGCCGGAGCCTGCAGACGCCCATGACGACCTTTGACGATCGAGAAAAGGGCTTCGAGTCCAAGTTCGCCCTCGATCAGGCACAGGAATTCAAGGCGATGGCCCGGCGCAACAGGCTGCTGGGGCTGTGGGCCGCCGACAAGATGGGCCTCTCCGCCGACAGCGCCGACCAGTATGCGGGTGCCGTCGTCCGGGCTGATTTCGAGCAGCCCGGCGAGGAAGACGTGTTCCGCAAGATCGCCCAGGACTTCGGGGGTGCCGGCCTGACCGTCTCGGAAGGCGAGATCCGCCGCAAGATGGACGAACTGGCCTCGGTCGCCCGCGACCAGATCCGCAGCGGCGAGTAACAGACCCCCGGCTACGGAAAAGGCCGCAACCTTTCGGCTGCGGCCTCTCTGGGCGGATCGATTGGGGAGGCGATCCGCCTCCAGCGCCGGGAGGAGGGAAGGAACGGCGCCGGGTTTCGTGCGGGCGTCCTGGACCGGAATCGGTTTGGGCGCGATCGCGTCCAGACCCGGATTTCGCTCCAGAGCAACGCTGGAGCCTGATTTACGGCATCGGAGAAATCGCGAAGCGATTCCTCCTCAACCGATCAGGCCCTAGCCCGGCATGACCACCGTATCGATGACGTGGACCACGCCGTTCGACTGCATCACGTCCGCCTGGGTGACGGTCGAGGTGCCGCCCGCGGCATCCGTCAGGATCACCGAGCCGTTGGGGCCGGCGCTGGCGGTCAGTGTGCCGCCCTGAACCGTCGTCAGCTCAGCCTTGCCGCCGCCGGCCTGGATCTGGCTGGTCAGGTCGGCGGCGGTCAGACGACCGGGGACGACGTGATAGGTCAGGATCTTGGTCAGGTCCGCCTTGCCGGCCGGGGCCATCAGGCTGTCGCGCGTGGCGGCCGGGATTTTCTCGAAGGCGGCGTTGTCGGGGGCGAAGACCGTGAACGGGCCGGTGCTCGACAGGGTCTCGGCCAGACCGGCGGTCTGAACGGCGGACACCAGGGTGGTCAGGTTCGACGCTTTCGCGGCGTTGGCGACGATGGTCTCGTTCGGGCTCATGGCCGCGCCGCCGACCATCGGATCGCTCATCACGGCGGTTTCGGTGGCTGCGGCTTCGGTGGCCGGGGCTTCTTCGGCGTTGTTGCAGGCCGCGAGGGTGAGGGCTGCGGCCGAGGCGGCGGCGAGGGCGGCGTAACGGGTGAGCTTCATGGGACGTCTCCTGAAAACGGGCCGCACTTCCGGCGGCGTCACAGGCAGTTACTGTTGAACGCCGAAAAGGATGCACCGGCGTTCACGTTTTCCGGCGCGACACGTGAGCGCAGCCCCGGTCAGCCGCCCCGCTCAGCTTCAGGCAGGCGGCTGTGGGGCTTGAGAACAGCCCATGCGGCCACTTTCTCCGCGAACGGCCTCGCATGGGCCGGGCTGGAGGAGGGCAGGTCGATCAGCCTCACCTCGCCCGGCAGATTGTTCAGGATCGCCCGACCCAGCTTCGCGGCCTTGCCGCCGTTGAAGGCCACGGCTTCCAGCTTTGGCAGGGTCGCCGCCAGTCCGAGCAGGTCCGCCGCTTCCGTCGCCCGGATCGCTGCATCCAGACTGCCGGGCCTGTCCGCGCTGGCGATCACGTCCCACAGGCCCACGCCTGCCGCCTTCAGGGCAATCAGGCGGTGGTCATAGGGCAGGGCGGCCAGATCGCGCCCGATCACGGTGCCGATCAACCGCCAGAAGGCGTTTTGCGGATGGCCGTAGTACTGCCCGGCCTTCAGCGAGGCGTCGCCCGGCAGACTGCCGAGAATGAGCAGGCGGGTGCCCGCATCGACCACCGGATCGAACCCGGCCTTGCGGTTCACGCCGCCTCGAACACCCGCGCGAACACCGTGTCCACGTGTTTGGTGTGATAGCCGATGTCGAACAGGGCCTCGAGCTGCGCCTCCGGCAGGGTCACCCGCGCGTCCGCCTTCAGGAAGTCGAGGAACCGGCCCTCGCCGCGCCAGACCTTCATCGCGTTCTCCTGCACCGCGGCATAGGCGTCCTCGCGCGACACCCCCGCCTGCGTCAGGGCCAGCATGACCCGCTGCGAGTGAACCAGCCCGCCCAGCAGGTTCAGATTCTTTTCCATATTGGCCGGATAGACGTTCAGCCGCTCGACCACATTGGCCAGCCGGTGCAGGGCGAAGTCGAGGTGGATGGTTGCGTCCGGCCCGATGCCGCGCTCGACCGAGGAATGGCTGATGTCGCGCTCGTGCCAGAGCGCCACGTTCTCCATCGCCGGCACCACCGCCGACCGCACCAGCCGCGCCAGGCCGGTCAGGTTCTCGGTCAGGATCGGGTTGCGCTTGTGCGGCATGGCCGACGAGCCCTTCTGGCCCTTGTCGAAGAATTCCTCGGCCTCCAGCACTTCGGTGCGCTGCAGGTGGCGGATTTCCGTCGCCAGACGCTCGATCGACGAGGCGACGACGCCCAGCGCCGCGAAGAAGGCGGCGTGGCGGTCGCGAGGGATCACCTGGGTCGAGACGGGCTCGACCTGCAGGCCCATCTTTTCGGCCACATCGGCTTCGACCGCCGGATCGACATTGGCGAAGGTGCCGACCGCGCCCGAGATGGCGCAGGTGGCGATCTCTTCCTTCGCCGTCAGCAGGCGGCGCTTCGCCCGCTGGAACTCGGCATGATAGCCGGCCAGCTTGAGGCCGAAGGTCACCGGCTCGGCGTGGATGCCGTGGCTCCGGCCGACGCACGGGGTGTATTTGTGCTCGAGCGCCCGGGTCTTCAGCGCCGCCAGTACCCGGTCAACCCCTTCGACCAGCAGATCCGAGGCCCGTGCCAGTTGCACCGAGAAACAGGTGTCCAGCACGTCCGACGAGGTCATGCCCTGGTGCAGGAACCGCGCCTCCTCGCCGACGATCTCGGACACATGGGTCAGGAAGGCGATGACGTCGTGTTTGGTGGTGCGCTCGATCTCGTCGATGCGGTCGGCGTCGAACACCACATCCTTGCCCTTGGCCCAGATCGCCTCGGCGGCACTGGCCGGGATGGTGCCCAGCTCGGCCATCCGCGTGGCGGCATGGGCCTCGATCTCGAACCAGATCCGGTATTTGGTCTCTTGGGACCAGATGGCAACGGCGTCGGGGCGTGAATAGCGCGTGATCATGGGCGCGGGGTGTCAGGCGACGGGGAGCGTGAGTCAAGCGCCGCTTGAGACGGCGGCATCCAGACTCACTTGGCGCGAACGCTGCAACGGCCCTAAGCGTGGGCGAACGCCCATCGGAGACTCACCATGGAACTGATCATCGGACCCCGTCTCTATTCGACCTGGTCCCTGCGTCCGTGGCTGGTGCTGAAGCGGTGCAGGGCCGACTTCACGGTGACCGAGATCGACATCTATGCCCCCGAGGGTCAGGCCGAGCTGGCCCGCATCTCGCCGTCTCGTCTGGTGCCGCTGCTCAAGGTCGAGGGCGAGACGATCTGGGACTCCATGGCCATCTCGGTCTGGTGCGCCGAACGCTATCCCGAGGCGAAGCTGTGGCCCGCCGATCCCCACGCCCGCTGGCTGGCCCGATCGGCCGCCTGCGAGATGCACGGCGGCTTCATGGGCCTGAGGAACGAGTGCGGAATGGGGCCCGACCACACCATGGTGGGCCCCGACCGGTCGCCGGCTCCCACAGGCGAAGCCGTGGCGCGCGACGTCCGCCGCATCGTCTCGCTGTGGAAGGATATGCGGACCCGGTTTGGCGTGGGCGGCGACTATCTGTTCGGCCAATGGTCGGTGCCGGACGCCTTCTTCACCCCCGTGGCCACACGATTCCGGCATTTCCAGATCGATCTGGCCGCTCATGGCGACGACGGCACGGCGGCGGCCTACCGCGACACCCTTTTGGCCCAGCCCGACTTCCTCGAGTGGTCGGCGGAAGCCTTGCGTTAACCGCGCCCCCCAACACCACCTTAAGACAACGCTGGTATCCATGGAGCCTGAAAAGCGCAGAAGCGTTCAGGGTCCGTCATGTCAATGCCCGCCGAACAGCCCCAGGCCCGCCGCCCCAGCCTCATGGTCTATGGGTTGCTGATCGTCGTGGCCTGCTGCCTGCCGGCCCTGCTGCTCGCGGGGCTCTAGATCGAAATCGGTCCTGATGGGCGTCGTCCCTCAAGGCCGGATTTCGCTCCACCTTGATTCTGGCCTAGCGCGAACCGCCCATCACCGGGACCGAAGCCACTTCCAGGGCCTGCGCCGGCGCGGGCGGGACATAGTCCAGCGACAGCGGCACCAGGGTTGCGCCTGAAGCTACCGCATCCAGCGTGTTCAACGGCCGCCCGTTCAGGCGCTGGTAGATCCAGTAGGCCGCCACGACCTTTTCGACATAGTCCCGCGCCTGCGGAACGTCGATCGTCTCGATCAGCAGCAGCGGATCGGCATCGTGGCCCAGCTTGCGCACCGCCGCGACCATTGGCCCCGGCCCGGCGTTATAGGAGGCCGCGACCCTCAGCAGGTCGCCGTTGATGGCTGGCATGGCCAGCACCTTGTTGACATAGGCCTGGCCCAGCCGCGCATTGACCTCGGGCTGATACAGCCGGTCCGGCTCGCTGACATAGACCCGGTCATTGGCCAGTTCGGCGGCCGTGGTCGGCATCACCTGCATCAGGCCATAGGCCCCGACCGGCGAGCGGGCACGGGCGTTGAAGTCGGTCTCCTTGCGGGCGATGGCATAGACCAGCGAGCGCTCGATGGTGAAGCCACCCTCCGGCTCGATCACCGGCTGCGGATAGCGGTCGGCGTCGATGCGGCGGGCGTCGTCGCTGACACCCGTCACGCGCGGTCCCAGCGCCCGACCCAGAGCCGCCCACAGCTGGCGGCCACGGTCTGTCAGGGCCGAACGCACGCCGGTGCGCAGTTCGTCGCGGGCGTCGGTGCGGCGTCCGACCTCATAATAGGCCACCGTCCGGCGGGCCCGGTCGTCCGAGCGGATGAAGGCGTCCAGCTCGTCCTGGCCGACCCCGATCGGCTCGTCGGCCTGATACAGTGCTCGCTGTAGGCCGCCTGTGGGCTCGTAGGGCGTGGGGCCGCGGTTCTCGATCGTTGGCTCCTCGCCCAGCTGACGCAAGGCGATCTGGCCGTAGAAGGTCGCCGGCCAAGCTCCGGCCTGGCGCAACAGTGGCTGCACCCGGTCCTGCTGGCCCGAGCGGCCCGAGGCCCGGGCGGCCCAGAAGGCAGCGCCGGAACGGACCCAACCGTCTTCGGTCGGATCGCCCAGCACGCGTTCGAACGCTCCGGCCGACTTGCCGAACTCGCCCAGCCGGTACTGGGCCAGGCCCACCACCCACCAGTCGCCGATCTGCTCGCCCAGCGTCACCGCGCCCGTCAGGTCGTCGTGGTTCAGGGCGATGCGGGCGGCCTTGGTCGGGTCGTCGGCGGCGGCTCCGCCCCCGGCCGCGACCACACTGGACCAGGTCCGTCCACTGACGCTCGAAGGCCGCCGGGGCTCCGGAGCGCCGTCGGCACGACGGCGCAGGGCCAGACTGTAGGCACGCGGCGCGCAGGGCAGGTCGGAATACTCCTCCAGCCACGCGGCCAGCTCTTCATAGGTGGCCGAATAATCGGCGTGGAACAGCCGTTCGAACTCGACCTGTCCCAGAAGAACACGGTCATTGGCCTGGCGGGCCGAGGCGCGGGCGGCGTCCAGATCCCCGCGGCGCAGGGCGTCAAAGGCGGTGGTGTAGCTCAGCCGGTCAGCGGGGCTCAGCGCCGACACGGCGCGGCGTCCGTCGTCTTCTTCAGCGTGCGCGGGCAGGGCGGCGCCCAGGGCAAACACGAACGCCATGGCGGTCGTCGGCGCCAGAAACGCACGGCGGAAAGAAATCGGCACTAAGGCGGCCCCCCTGAGAGCGTGGTCCGGATCGTATCGACTCGATCCATCCGGCGCTGTTCGTTCGGTCGTCAGGCCAGAAAGGCGCCACCGCCCCGACCCATGTCAAGTTTTCACGCCTTTTTGGGGCGGTTTTGCGTCGAGGGGGTTAACGCTCAGCCTTGGTCGTCCAGCTTCGCCGCCAGCGACAGCAGGTCCGCCCAAACCTGCCGCTTGGCCATCGGCTGGCGCAGCAGGAAGGCCGGATGCAGCGTCGGCAGGGCCGGCGCCGAGACGCCGCCCTCCGCCAGCCGCCACTCTCGCCACTGGCCGCGCAGCCTCATGATGCCCTCGTCCGTCGCCAGCACCGAGCGCGACGCCGCCGCGCCCAGAAGCAGCACCGCCCTGGGCTTCAGCAGGGCGAAGGTCCGTTCGATGAAGGGCGCGCACACCGCCTGTTCAGCCGGCGAGGGCGTCCGGTTGCCCGGAGTCCGCCAGAAGACGGTGTTGGTGATGAACACCCGCCCCTCCAGCCCCGCCTCGGCCAGCATCCGGTCCAGCAGCTGGCCCGCCTTGCCGACGAAGGGCTGACCGCTTGCGTCCTCCTCGGTGCCCGGGCCCTCGCCGATGACCAGCACCGGTGCCTCGGGATTTCCGCGCGAGAACACCGCCTGCGTCGCGCCCGTCGCGCGCAGGGGACAGCCCTCGAACGTCGAGATGGCCGCGCCCAGCGCCTCCAGCGTGTCGGCACCCGCCGCCAGCCGTCGCGCTTCGGACAGGGCCCCCGACGTGTCCGCTACCGGCGTGACCGCGGCGGTCGCCCGGGCCACGGCCTTCACCGCCGGGGGCGGCTCGACGTGCGTCCGGTCGACCGGCGCGTCCCCGAAACAGGCGTCCACGCCTGCGTCGCGCCAGAAGGCGAGCAGGCTTTCGGTCGCGGCGGTGTCGGGGCTGTGCAAGGTCATGGGCGGTCGGCACAGGGATAGTCCTTGACCGCCCCGGCGTCACCTTCCGATAAGGCATGACCCACAAGACCCCGCGGAAGACGAGGACATAGCCATGGCTGAAGACGCTATCGAAGGCGGCGCGAAGAACACCTGGCAGGAAGCCGTGATCGACAAACTGCCGCTGGCCGAAGCCCTGGCCGGCGTCGAGCGCGAGGTCATGGAATACGACGTCGTCATCGTCGGCGGCGGCCCGGCCGGCCTCTCCGCCGCCATCCGCCTCAAACAGCGGGCGCAGAAGGACGGCAAGGAGATCTCGGTCGCCGTGCTCGAAAAGTCGGCCGAGATCGGTGGCCACATCCTGTCGGGGGCCGTCATCGACCCGCGTGCCCTGACCGAACTCTTCCCCGACTGGAAGGAACGCGGCGCGCCGCTTGAGACGCCCGTTACGAAGGATCGCTTCCTCGTGCTGGGGCCCCAGGGCGAAGTCTCCCTGCCGATGTTCGCCCTGCCGCCGCTGATGCACAACGACGGCTGCTACATCGCCTCCCTCGGCAACCTGTGCCGCTGGCTGGCCGAACAGGCCGAGGCGATGGGCGTCGAGGTCTATCCCGGCATGGCCGCCAGCCATGTGGTCTGGGATGAGCCGACCGGCCGCGTGAAGGGCGTCGTCGCCGGTGTCTTCGGCATCGACCGCCACGGCAAGCCCACCGACGACTTCCAGCCCGGCATCGAACTGCACGGCAAATACGTCTTCATCGCCGAGGGCGTGCGCGGTTCGCTGGCCAAGACCATCATGGCCCGCCATAATCTGTGCGACACGGCCGAACCGCAGAAATTCGGCATCGGCATCAAGGAGCTGTGGCAGGTCCCCGCCGACAGGCACCAGCCCGGTCTGGCCCAGCACACCACCGGCTGGCCGCTGGACGAGTTCACCGGCGGCGGCAGCTTCATGTACCATTTCGGCGACCGCTACGTGGCCATCGGCTACGTCGTCCACCTGAACTACAAGAACCCCTTCCTGTCGCCGTTCGACGAGTTCCAGCGCTTCAAACACCACCCCTCGGTGGCCGAGCATCTCGAGGGCGGCACCCGCATCTCCTACGGTGCCCGCGCCATCACCGAGGGCGGCTTCCAGTCGGTGCCGAAGCTGTCGTTCCCGGGCGGTGCCCTGATCGGCTGCTCGGCCGGCTTCGTGAACGTGCCGCGCATCAAGGGCAGCCACAATGCCATGAAGACCGGCATGCTGGCGGCCGACGCTGCCTATGACGCTGTCATGGCCGGGCGCTCGGGCGACTCGTTGGTCGAATACCAGGCCGCCTATGAGAACAGCTGGGTCTATCGCGAGCTCCGTCAGGTTCGGAACGCCAAGCCCCTGTTGACCCGTTTCGGCACCAGCCTCGGCGGCGCGCTCGGTCTGTTTGACATGTGGTTCCAGACCCTGACCGGCGGCTTCTCACTCTTCGGTACGATGAAGCACCACAAAACCGACGCCGCCTCGACCGAAAAGGCCTCGAAGCACAAGCCGATCGTCTATCCGAAGCCGGACGGGAAGCTGTCGTTCGACAAGCTGTCCTCGGTCTTCGTCTCCAACACCAACCACGGCGAGGACCAGCCGGGCCATCTGAAGCTGCTCGACCCGTCGATCCCGATCCGCGTCAACCTGCCGGAATACGGTGAGCCGGCGCGCCTCTACTGCCCGGCGGGGGTCTATGAGGTGGTGTACGGCGACGAGGCGGCCAGGACCGATCCGCGCTTCGTCATCAACGCCCAGAACTGCGTCCACTGCAAAACCTGCGACATCAAGGATCCGTCGCAGAACATCGTCTGGACCACGCCCGAGGGCGGCGGCGGGCCCAACTACCCGAATATGTGACACCCTCGAAAGCGAGAGGCCTTGCCGCCGCCGCATAATCCGGGAAGGGTCCGGTCATGCGCCTCTCGTTCCTTCGCCTGCTCCTCTCCGGCTGCGCCCTGCTGGCCCTCGCATCACCCGCCGCGGCCCAGAATGCGCCGATGGTTGAGCCGCCTCCGCTGTCCGCCGAGCCGGCACCCGACGGCGCGCCCGCGATCATCGTCGAGCCCGATGCAGGGCCCGCGCCCGTCCCCGTGGCGGTCGAAGAAACCCCGGCCATTCCGGAAGTCTGGGCCCCCGCGCCCTTCGCCGCCGACGGCCAGTCCGCCTATGGCCTCTATCTCTCGGGCCGGGTCGCCACCAACCGGGGCGACCGCGCCGCCGGGGCCAGTCTGCTGGCCCGGAGCCAGGCCCTGACGCCCGAACAGCCCCAGCTTGCCGGTGAGACCTTCCTCGCCGGCCTGTTCTCCGGTGACATCGAGGCCATTGTCCGCCTGACGCCGGACGTCGCTGACACCCCGTTGTTCGCCGGGGCGGGGCGTCTGTTCTCGGTGGTCCAGAGCCTGCGCGACAACAATGGCCGGGCGGCCCTCGTCCTCATGCGGGGCGAGCCCTTCCCGGACCCCTATGTTTCGGTGGCCGCCTATCTGCTGCCGTCGGTCGCCGCCGCCGGTGGTGACTGGGACACGGCGTTGGCCCTGGTCGAGGCCGAGCCCGGTGCCACCGCCAGCATCGTCCTGCGTGACCAGCGGGCCCAACTGCTGGAGAGCCGCCGCCGCTTCGCCGAGGCCGAGGCTGAATACAGGACGCTTCTCGCCACCCCCGACGGTGCCCGGCTGTTCCGGGTTCACTACGGCGCCTTCCTCGAACGTCAGGGCCGCCGTGACGAGGCCCTGGCGGTCTATGCCGCTGCGCTGAACGGCAGTTCGCCGGATCCCCGCGCCTTGCAGGCGGGCCGCCGCATCCGCTCCGGCGGTCGCGCGCCCGCTGCACCCTCGTTCCGTCAGATCGCCGCCGACGCCCTGGATTTCGCGGCCCTCGAGACCACCCAGGTCGATGTGCACGAACTGTCCGCCATCTATCTGCGGCTCGCCGAGGCCCTGAACCCGGCCGACACCATCACCCTCCGCCTGGGCCAGAGCCTCGCCGACGCCCAACAGCCCGGTCCGGCCCGCGCCGCCTTCGCCCGGGTCAGTCAGGTCAATCCGATCATCTACGCCTCCGCCCAGCTCGGCATCGGTGCCACGCTGCAGCGCGAGGAGCGTCAGGGGGAAGCCCTCGAAGCCTACCGCCGCGCCGACACATCGGCACCGGATCAGCCCGTGATCTCCCGGATTCTGGCCAACCAGTATTTCGCCCTGGAGCGGTACGAGGAGGCGCTGGCGGTTCTCAATCGACCGACCGTGAACACCGCCGACCAGTCCGCCGATGTGCGCTTCGACCGGGGGCGTATCCTTGAGAAACTCGGCCGGATCGAGGAGGCCGAGGCCGAGCTCTGGACCGCCCTGCAGATGGCACCGGACAATCCGATCTTCCTGAACATGCTCGGTTATCTTTGGGTCGACAGCGGCCGGCGCATCGATCAGGGCGCCGAACTGATCGCCCGCGCCTTCGCCGCCGACCCCCGCAACGCCAGCATCCAGGACTCCCTCGGCTGGGCCCAGTACCGGCGGGGCCAATATGATACCGCCGTCGAAACCCTCGAACAGGCCTCGGCCAAACAGCCCGCCAACGCCGAGATCAATGACCATCTCGGCGACGCCTACTGGCAGGCCGGCCGTCGCCGCGAGGCCGGCTGGCAATGGAGCCGCGTCCTGACGCTGGAGCCGGAGCCCGAGCGCCGCGCGGAAATCGAGCAGAAGCTGGTCTCCGGCCTGCCGACGCCGCCGGTCGCCGGCAGCCAGCCCTGAGACATGGTTCCGCGCTCGGCCCTCGCCCCGGCCAAGGTCAATCTGTTCATCCACGTCGGCCCGGTCGATGCCGACGGCTACCATCCGCTGGCCAGTCTGGTCGCCTTCGCCGATGTCGGTGACCGGGTCACGGTCCAGCGGTCCGACCGCCTGTCCTTGAAGGTGGAAGGTCGCTTCGCCGGCGCGCTGGACGGGCAGGGCGACAACCTGATCCTCAAGGCTCTGCGCGCCCTGGGCGAGGCGGCGGACATCGGCGATCCGCCTCTGGCCGTGACCCTCGACAAACGCCTGCCCATCGCGGCCGGCCTCGGCGGCGGATCGTCCGACGCGGGTGCGGTGCTGAAGCTGGCGCGGGACGTCCTCGACCTTGCCTTCGACGACGCGGCGCTGGCCCGCGTCGCCAGGACGATCGGTGCCGACGGCCCCATGTGCCTGCACGCGCGACCGGCCTGGGCAGAGGGCAGGGGGGATGACCTGACGTTCGAGCCGCGCCTGCCCGTCCTGCCGGCCCTGCTGATCAATCCGGGCGTCCCGTCGCCGACCGGAGCGGTCTATCGCGCCTATGACGCCGGGCCGGTTCTCACGGCTGACCGGCCGCCCCCGCCCCCGCATTGGGACCTCCCGGCGGTCGTGGGCTGGCTGGGCTCGCAGCGCAATGATCTCCAGTCGGCGGCCATCGGGCTGGCACCCGCCATCGACGAGGCCATGGGCGCGGCGGCGGCCCTGCCGGGCGTCCGTCTGGTCCGCATGTCAGGCTCCGGCGCCACTCTCTTCGCCCTGTTCGACAGCCCGGTCGCGGCCGCCTCCGCGGGCCGGAATCTGGAGAAGCGGCATCCCGACTGGTGGATTGCGTCGACGAATCTGGGTTAGAAGACCCAAGGCCAAGCTTTATGGCCGCATATCGTCGGTATTGTGCCGGTCGCCCCCGCATTGCCTTGAGATGACCCTCAAGGCCGTGATGTTTGGCCGCAACTGACGTCCAATATGGAACCTCGGAACGGCGTCACGACTTCACCGTGACGGTTTTCGACAACACGACCGCCTGCCAAAGTAGGCGGCGTACCCGCCACGAAGGAAAGGGATACTTCATGCTTCGTACCACTCTTCTCACCGCCGCCGCCGTTGCGGCCCTGACCGCCGCGCCCGCCATGGCGCAAACCCCGCCGACCGCCCCTGTCGCCCCTGTGGTCGTCGCCCCGAACGCCAGCGACAACGTCATCGAGGTCCTGAAGACCCGGGGCCAGTATTCGACCCTGCTGGCCGCGCTCGAGCAGGCCCAACTGACCGAGACGCTGGCGACGCGCCCGCGCATCACCCTGTTCGCCCCGACCGACGCCGCCTTCGCGGCCATGCCGGCCGGTGAGCTGACGCGTCTGATGCAGCCGGCCAACTCGGCGCAGATGCAGACCCGGTTCGCCTATCTGATCTTCAACGGCCCGCTGGACTTCGCCAAGCTCGACGGCAAGTCAGGCCCGATCGCCGGCGCCGGTGGCCAGATCTTCGTCGATGGCAGCGTCAAACCTGGCAAGGTCAATGAC
>JBBQOK010000019.1:0-22804 GCA_038330765.1 Caulobacterales bacterium
GAAGGCGTGCGGAGCGCCGGGCCACGCCCGGAGTTCTTTGTGATTACCGTTTCGACGCAGACAGACGCTCCGCGCGGAGAGTTTCCGGGAGCTTGCGTCGGGCGGCGCTCTTAACGCCTTACCGCAGCGCCTCCGGCGGGCGGGCCGTGCTTGCGACACGGTCCCCGGACCGGGCGAGTATCCCCCTCGCCCCTGACATCCAGACCTCCTGGCCAAGACCCCGGGCGTTGGCGATCTTGATCTGACCGCCGGGAACCGGGTCCCCGCTTCTCCACATCCCGCCGCCAAAGGACGCAAGGCCTTTGCGCCTCCCCATGCGACGGAACAGGCGCATTGTGTGAGGGGCCGGCCCTGTGGCGGGAAGATCGGGGTGAGAATTTTCTAAGCCGTTGATCAGGCGGGATTTGTTTTGCTCAACCCGACTATAGATTCCCGGATTGTCAGCACAGCGTCATCACCACCGGTACGCGTACGGCTCCGGTGGCGGATCCTCCACCCACCGCTCTCGATCCCGGTCATCACGGCGGAGATCGCGTTCGCGCCAGCGCGCCTCCTCCCGCTCTTCCCACGCCCGCCGCTCCCTCGCCTCCCTGCGGGCGCGGCGCGCGGCGCGTTCCCCCTCGAAATCCCGACGCGGCGCGTCGAACCCGAACCAGCGGCTTTCCCGGATCCGGGCGGGCGGCGGCGGCTCGACCGGTCGGCGGACGTCTGCTTCCGTGCTAGCCCGGCGCACCGGAGGCGGCGGTGGCGGTGGCGCGTCATCGGCCTCGTTCCACTCATCGTCCGCGGACCAACCGACCGGCGTCGGTTCGGGTGGCCGGGGCGGCGGTCCGGTGAAGCCGTTCATCAGCTCACCAACCTCCATCACCGATCCAGCCGTGACCTCGGGCTCTACCGGGGGGACCACCTCGATCGTCATCCGCTCGCCATCAACGATGGGTCGGGGGCCGGGAAGATCGAACGACCTCAGCCCGGCCAGCCCGAGCGCCACCACGCCGACCACCGTCAGCGCCACGACGTGTCCGCCACGAACGCCCGCCGCGCGACGTTTCAGCGCCTCGGTCAGTCGTAGATTGAAAGAATGCGGGGTCATGAGCGGGTGCCGTCACCGGAGGTCCAAGGTGCAATCCCCCAGACCGCATCCGGTTCACGAACGCCGGTGTACAGGACCTCAGAAGGCGCCCTCCACCTCCAGCGTCGCATCGGTGTTTTCAACGACAGAGAGGCTGAAAGGGTCAAGGCCGTGGTCGGTCTTCAGCATCGCCAGCCATCCGAAGACCGCGGGGCTGGCGGCCCGGGAGACGCGGAAGCCGAGATGGCCGGAGGAGGCCATGCCCGTGGTGATCTGCAGGCCGGCGGCCTCGGCAGTACGACGCAGGATCGGCTCGATGCCCCCGGCGTCCGCCAATCGGCCATCTGCCGGAGAAGAAGGCTGCGGCAGCACCCGCACCGCAGTGGCGACCTCGACGAGCTCAGCGGCGGCCCTTTCCCTTCGGCTGGCCGCTTCCTCCCGCCAGATCGAGACGGGACGGATCACCGCAGCCCAGACCACAAGACCGCCGGCCAGGGCGATCATCAACGCCAGCATCCGCTTCTCGCGGCTTGACCGCTGGTCCCACCATTGCAGGAGACGTCCGGGGACCAGGGTCATGGCCGGGCTCCGATAGTGATGTCGCTGACGACCCGGCCGTTGTCGTCGAGGGTCGCGGTCGGGACGACGGTCAGACCGGCGTCGGCCATGCGCCGGGTCACGGTCTCCATGTCGGAGTAGGCCTGGTGACTGACCGTGGCCTTCAGGCCTTCCTCCGGACTGACGACCAGGGTGTCGAGCTCGGCGCCTTCGACCGCCTCCACGGCACCGAACAGGGCGGCAGCCGCTGCCGCTGTTCCTCCCGGCGGTGGAGCGGCGGCAGCGCGGCGGCGGACCGCGGCGACAGGGTCCGGGCTGCCAGCCAGATCCGGCGCGGCCCTGGCGATGACCGAAAGCGTCTCCGCTTCGAGACGGCGGGCGGCCATATCGTCGCGGACGGCACCGGCGGCTGACAGCAGCAGCGGCGACAGCACGACCGCGGCCGCCAGCCCCGCCGCCCTGCGCCACCCGATCCGGGCCGCGCCGCGCTCACGATCGCCGCCATCGAGCAGGTTGAGGGCCGGCGACCGGGCGGCCATGGACAGGGCCTGTTCCACCGCTCGTGCGTCGTCGAACACCACCACCTGCCGCTCGCCCGCGATCAGGTCGACGATGTCCGGCTGAACGCTGGCGGCGAAGCGACGGCCGCGCAGCGCCACGCTCTCGCCGAACGTCACCGCGTGCAGCACACCGTCTCCATCGGGCTCCGGAACGGTCATCATGTCGGGGAGCAGCACATCGGCTCGCACCCCCAACGCGTCCAGGTAGTCGATCCAGGCCTCAAGCAGATTGCGGCCAACCACGGCGGTCAGCCGCCCCTCGCCCGGCCCGGCCGGCGGCCCCACGATCGTAACGAGACGGTCGGGCGCGGCCGCCAGATCATCGCGCAGCCGCCAGGCCGCCGCCGCCCGGACCTGGGCTGCGCTGCCGGCGGGAAGATCCAGCCAGTGGATGGTGACGCCGGAGCCCGGACAGACCGCGACGGTCCGCATCGGCTCCGGGAGCTCCGTCACGTCCGGGGTCAGGACGCCGCGCGCCAGCACCCCGCCGTCCGCCGCGACGACCATGTAGGGCGCGGGCTGGCTGGTCAGTGCCGGGATCAGGACAAGGCGAATCGGTTTCATTCTTCGGAAGTCCAGCGCTGGATGACGGTCCGCACGGAGCCGTCGGGTTGAGCGTGCAGCAGAGCGGTGCGGACGGCGCGGGAACCACCGTATTCGACCTCGACACGGAGGTCGAAGTAGCGGGTCAGGACCGTGACCTGATCGCGGGCCTCGGCGGGAACCTCCAGGCCGGCAAGCGCGGGCTGGGCCCAGAAGGCGGCAGTGTCGGTCCAGCCGAGTTTCGGGCGACGGGCGATCAGGGCGCGGGCGCTTTGAGGGGTGAGGGCGTCGCCCGTCAAGATGATCAGCAGCGGGGCCTGATCCGCCGTCAGGGTGTTGACGTTGAACGGGGACAGCCGGCTGGTCGGCAGGGCGCAGACCCACGGACGCAGGCGGCGATAGAGGTCGGCGTCGACGCCCTTCACTGCACGTAGCTCGCTGGCCTCCGCCAGCAGGACGCCGCCGGTGCGGTAGGGCGTAGAGAGGCCCGCGTAGGCCCCGTCTTCGGCCCCCATAGGCGACGGCGTTCCGTCCGCGTCCAGCCAGTCGGTGAGGGCGTCGGCGACGGCGCGCATCCGGCTGTCCGGGGCCCCGACCGCCCGGCCCAGCGCGATGAACTGGGCGGCGCCGAGCGGGCGCGGCAGCAGGTCCTCGCCGACCCCCTCGACCAGACTGTTCAGATTGAAACAGGCCTGACCGTCAGTGATCACGGCGCTGATGACGCCGCCGTCGATCGGGAAGTCGAAGCGGCGACCGTTCCAGACCGGCTCGAGTGGGGTGCGCGCCGGGCTTGCAGCCAGCAAGGTGCCGATCTGACGCCGCGCGAGGGCTTCGGCACCGGACGCATACCACTGGGCCTGGGCCTGGGTCTCGGTGTTGGTGGTGCGGCGCACCGAGAAGCGGACATCATCGAGAACCGCCACCGCCACCACGGACATCACGGCCACCAGCAGCAGGACGGTGAGCAGCGCCATGCCCTCACGCCGGGATCGGGAGCGGGGCCGCATCACCCGCCCCCCACGAGGAACAACTGATCGACCGGACCATAGCCCTTGAGCGTCATCCGGACGCGGACGGCGTCAGGCAAGGGACGCTCCGACGTGGTGATGTAGGCGGGTGCCTCCTGGCCGTCCTTGATGAAGGCCACCGCAAGGTCGCTGACCCCGCGGTAGAGCACCTGCGGCGGCCCGGGGCGTGAGCCGTCCAGATGATTCGACACGCGCCGCTCAAACCTGTCTTCGACAAGCCGGTATTCGACCCGTTGCAGCGACGGCCGCGCCTGCTCGCCCGGATTGGTCCAGCCCGCCCGTGTCAGGACCAGC
The DNA here is from genome assembly GCA_038330765.1 of Caulobacterales bacterium. Lineage (GTDB taxonomy): Bacteria > Pseudomonadota > Alphaproteobacteria > Caulobacterales > Caulobacteraceae > Brevundimonas. The sequence continues at coordinate 4,056 of JBBQOK010000019.1, forward strand.
GCCGGATCGCCGGCCGCGGCGGCACCGGCCATCGGCTGGGCCATGGGCCGGCCGTTTGCACCGCGTGAACGTCGTCCGCTGGCCTGACCCAGATCGGCCTTCAGCAGACTGCGCATCCGCTGCAGGTCGCCGGTGCGGTCCGAAGCGGCCTTGATGGCGAACTTGTTGTCGATCGACAGGCTCAGCACCGCCGACCCCGCCGCCGCGATCAGGGCGAAGATCAGCAGGGAGACCAGCACCTCGACCAGGGTGAAGCCGGCGCGCGCATCCTTCATGACGGCCGACCCCGGAACAGGACGCGATCGGCCGCCTGGCCCTCTTCGTTGGCGACGCGGATGTCGATGCGCAGCAGGCCGGCGTCGACCCCCTCCACGGATCGAGTCCAGCGCCACTGGCGGCCCGCCAGCGGAACCTCGCCCGTCGTGCGTCCCTCGGCGATGTCGGGGTCGATCATGGCCTCCACGGCCAGATTCTCGGCCACCAGACCCCCCAGCGTCCGCGTCTCGACGCGCGCGGCGGAGCGCGTGTTCTCGCCGGACAGATTGAGCAGCGCCATGGCCGCGAGGCTGAACACCGCCAGGGCGACCAGCAACTCGATCAGGGTGAAGCCCTCGCGCGGTGCCCCGGGACGGTCAGTCATCGAGGCTCACCTCGCCCGCGCCGTCGACGGTGACGCGGATGGCCCGCCCGTCACGGCTCAGCGTCAGGGCGGCGGGCTCGGCGACGCCCGTCGGGTCAAACACCACGCGGGTGGTCCCCACCGGAGCCAGCGACAGTCCCTCGCTCCAGGTTTCGGCCTTGAAGGGTCCGTCCGACAGCGGCGTCCAGCGGTCGCCGTCGAACATCGAGAAGGCGTAGCCCCCGGCCGCGGCCTCGACCGCCACGGGATGGTTGGCCAGCACGGCCTCCTCGCGCGCGCGCGCCAGCCGGGCGGCGAACCGCTCGGCGTCGGCGGCGACGGACGGGCGCGGATCCGGCACGGACAGGACCACGGCGCCGGCGGCCAGGCCGATGATGGCGACCGTCATCAGCAGCTCGACCAGGGTGAAGCCCGCGCGGTGTTTTCTTGCGCTGTCGCTCGCGACGCGCCGTGCCGCGCACGGTGCGGCAGCGCCACTAGCCCTGCCAGTTGCCGAGGTCGGCGTCATCGCCTTCGCCCCCTTCCCGACCGTCCGCTCCGAAGGAGAAGACGTCGAACTGTCCGCCGTGCGAGCCCGGACGGCGATACTGGTACGAATTGCCCCAGGGATCCTCCGGTAGACGGCGCACATAGCCGCCCTGGCGGTAGCGTTCCGGCTGGGTCAGGCCAGCGGGGGCGGCGACCAGCGCCTGCAGTCCCTGCCGCTCGTCGGGGAAGGTCAGGTTGTCGAGCCGATAGGTCTCGATCGCCTGCTCCAGCACGGAGATGTCGGCGCGCGCCTTGCCGACCATGGCCCTGTCCTGGCTGGGCAGGACGTTGAGGGCGACCACGGTGGCCAGCAGGCCGATGATGACGATGACCACCATCAACTCCACGAGCGTAAAGCCGGCACGGCTTTGGGCGCTGGCGCTCGCCGTGCGGCGGCTCGCTGTTTGAGCGCGGGTCCGGGCGCGGAAATCCCTCATGCAGTATGCCGCCGCGCGGCGAGCTTTAGGACCAGACATCATGATGCAACTCCGTCACCCCATGGCCAGGGTGTTGATCTGAAGGATGGGCAGAAGGATCGACAGGACGATCAGGGCGACCACGCCGCCCATGACGACGATGATCGCCGGCTCGAGCAGGCTCAGCATCACGGCCGTGAAGGTCGCGAACTCGCGCTCCAGATAGTCGGCGGCGCGTTCCAGCATCGGCTCCAGCCGCCCGCTGCTCTCCCCCGACGCAGTCATGTAGAGCAGGATCGGCGGGAAGACGTCGGCGCGGCGCATGGCGGCGGACAGGCCTCCGCCCTCGCGCACGGCGTCGGCCATCGTCTCGGTGGCGCGGCGAAGCGCCCGGTTTTGGACGGTGCGGGCGGTGATCGTCAGCCCCTCCAGAACCGGCAGGCCGGCCGCAATCATGGTCGACAGGGTGCGGGCCATCTTCGCCCCGTGCAGATCCCGGGTCAGGCGACCGATGAGCGGCAACCGCAACAGCCCCGCGTCGGCCCTGAGCCGCAAGCCCGGCCGACGCAGGGCGAGCCCGGCCCCCAGCACCGTCAGCACCAGCAGCAGGCCCGCCAGCCAGCCCCAGTCCCGCATCAGGTCGGACAGGCCGATGACCAGCCGGGTCAGGAGCGGCAACGTCTGGTTCATGCTGTCGAACTGGTCGACCACCTTGGGCACCACGAAGGTCATCAAGGCGCCGATGACGCCGAGCGCCACAAAGGCCAGCACCACGGGATAGACCAGGGCCGTGATCACCTTGCCGCGCACCACCTGGTCACGCTCCAGCCCATCGGCGAGCCGTTCCAGAATGGGCTCCAGCGCCCCCGAGGCCTCGCCGGCGGCGACCATGGCACGATACAGCGGCGGGAACGCCTGTCCTTGCAGGGCCATGGCGTCCGACAGACGGCGGCCCTCCATGACACCGGCATGGACGCCTTCCAGTACGCGCCGCACCGCGGGCCGGTCGGCCTGCAGGGCGATGGTCCTGAGCGCCTCCTCGATCGGTGCCACGGAAACCAGCGTCGACAGCTGGCGCGTGGTCAGGGCGAGAGTCTTGGCGTTCAGCTTTGCGCTGCGGCCGCGCGCCGTCCCACCGGACGACGCCGCCCCGCGAGCGGGCGCGATCTCCAGCGGCATCAGCTTGCGCCGCTCCAGCAGTCCGCGAACGGCGGCCTCGTCCGCAGCCGCGAGCGCACCCGTCACCGTGCGGCCTCCGGCGTCGACCGCCACATAGTCGAACGCCGCCATCAGGCCGCCGCCTCATTGACGGACGCGCCGACCTGGGCGCTCTCGCGCCGTGTGACGCGAACCGCCTCCTCGACTGAGGTCAGGCCGCTCAACACGAAGGCGCGGGCGCGACGGGACAGGGTGTCCGAATGCTCGAAGGCCGCGGCGTTGATCGCGTCCTCATCGGCCTCGGTGGCGATCAGACGGCGGATGCGGTCGTCGACCGTGATGGATTCATAGAGGCCGACCCGGCCGACATAGCCGGTCTGTCGGCAGCGGTCGCATCCCTGGGCCCGCCAGACGGGCTGCCCGGTCCTGACCCCGATCAGCCGCGCAGTGGCCGCGTCGGCCGGCTCGGACCGGCGACAGGCCGGGCACAGTCTCCGCACCAGACGCTGGGCCACAATCAACCGAAGCGTCGAGGCCAGCAGGAAGGGCTCGATCCCCATGTCGCGCAGACGAATGATGGCACCCGCCGCATCGTTGGTGTGAACCGTCGACAGCACCAGATGCCCGGTCAGTGAGGCCTGAACGGCGATGCCTGCCGTCTCGACGTCACGGATCTCGCCGACCATGACCACGTCCGGGTCCTGACGCAGGATGGCCCGCAGGCCGGCGGCGAACGTCATGCCGACCTTGGGGTTCACCTGCGTCTGGCCGACGCCGTCGATGGCGTATTCGACCGGGTCCTCGACGGTCAGAATGTTGCGCGTCGCGTCGTTCAGCAGGGACAGGCCGGCATAGAGTGAGGTGGTCTTGCCCGAACCGGTCGGCCCGGTAACGAGGATGATGCCGTTGGGCTCGCGCAGCGCGGCGCGGAAGGCGTCCAGCGTCTCGCCGGTCATGCCCAGCTGCTCCAGCTTCAGCCCGGCCTGGTCCTTGTCGAGAATACGCAGCACCACGCGTTCACCGGCCCGGGACGGCAGGGTCGAGACCCGGACGTCCAGCGTCTTGCCCCCGAGCGCCAACGGGATGCGGCCGTCCTGCGGCGTCCGCTTCTCGGCGATGTCCAGCCGCGCCATCACCTTGATCCGCGACACGAGCAGCGGCGTGATCCGGGGGTTCAGCGAAAGGGTCTCACGCAGCACGCCGTCCACCCGCATACGGATGGTCAGGGCGGTTTCGAAGGGTTCGAGGTGGATGTCGGAGGCTCCGGTCCGCACCGCCTCGGCGATGATGCCGTTGATCAGGCGGATGACCGGCGCGTCGTCGGCGGTGTCCAGCAGGTCGGCGGCGGCTGGAATGTCGTCGATCAGGCTGTCGAGGCCCGACGGCATGTTCATATCGTCGCCGTCGGCGGCGCTCAGATGATCGCCCGCATAGACTTCGGACAGCCGGCGGTCGAACTCGGCGCGGTCCAGACGCTCCACCTGCAATGGCCGCCCGAGAGCCCGACGGGTCTCGACCAGGGCGATGGGATCGGCGCCTTCGCGCAGGCCGATTACCGCCACCTCTCCTGCGTCCAGCAGGATGACGCCGTGTCGTTTGGCGAAGCTGTAGGGCAGCGTGGGATTGACGAGCGTGATCATGCGCCTGTCACCCCGCCGGTTCGACCGGAGGCAGCGGCGAGACCGTCACCTCCCCGACCGGTGCCGTAATCACGCCGGACGGCGCGGCGGGCGGCTGCGTCCGCATATAGTCGCGCAACATCTCGTCGAGGCTGGGCTCGACGCCCGGCGCGTTGTTGAGTTGCTGCTGGCGCATATAGCCCCAACGGTCGGCGCTCAGCGCCTGGGCGTCCGCCTGGGAACGGATGATGGTCGGACGAATGAAGACCATCAGATTGGTCCGCCCGCGCTGGCGGCTGGTCGAGCGGAACAAACCTCCGACGAGCGGCAGATCGCCCAGTCCCGGCACCTTGTCGACCGACAGCCGGTCGTTCTGGTCCAGAAGGCCGCCGGCCACGGCGATGTCGCCGTCGTCGACCACCAGCGTGGTCTCCAGCTCACGCTTGTTCAGCACCAGGTCGCTGGCGGAATTGGTCAGGACGCCGTTGATGCTGGACACCTCCTGGCGCAGGAACAGGGTGATCGAACCGCCGGCGTTGATCTGGGGCCGGACGATCAGCTTGACGCCGATGTCCTGCCGCTGGGTCGTGCGGAATGGATTCGAGTTTCCGTCCAGCAAGGTCTCACCCGTCGTGATCGGCACCTCCTGCCCGACCAAAATGGTCGCCTCCTCATTGTCCAGGGTCATCAGCGACGGGGTCTGCAGCAGGTTGGAGCCGTCGTCGGTCTTGGCGGCGTTGATGATGAAGCCGAACAGACCGTCGCCGATCCGGCCTCCGCCACCGCCGACGAAGCCGTTGGCACCGAGCAGGCTGTTGAGGGCGAGGGATTGCAACTGCTCGCGCAGCGGGTCGGCGTCGTCCAGCCGTCCCGCCGCCGCGCCGCCGGCGATCGGAAGCAGCGGCGTGGCCCGGTCTGAGTAGTTGGTGAGGCCGACCGGATTACCGTCCTCGCCGGCCAGCAGCCACTGCACGCCCAGTTCGCGGACGGCGTTGTCAGACAGCTCGACGACGATGGCCTCGATCAGCACCTGCTGGCGGCGCTGGTCCAGCTGGCGGATCACCTCGGCCAGCATCCGCTGGGTGTCGGCCGAGGCCGAGATGACCAGGGCGTTGGCACCAGGGAAGCGGGCGATGGTGGCGCGCTGGCCGGGCAAGGGGGCCGTCGTGGTGGACGGGACCGGCGCGGTGTCGGCCTCTGCTCCGCTCGCGCGCCGCGTCCCAACCGGCGTGGCGTTGGCGGTAGCCGGAGTGACCTGCTGGCCGACGATCTGCTGAAGCACGGGCAGGAGCGACTCGGCGTTGGCGTGCTGCAGGAAGACCACCTTGACGTCATCGGCGGACCGGGCCCGCTGATCGAGGTCCTCGACCAACGGACGGATCCGCGCCACGGCCGAAGGATCGCCGCGCAGGACGATGGAGTTGGAGCTCTCCACCGGTGTCACCGACACCATCCCCTGCCCCGGCTGGCCGCCGGGAGGCGCGAGCACGGACTGGAGCACGGCGGCGATCTCGCGCGCCGAGGAATTCTCGAGCGTGATCACCTCAAAATCGGTGCGGTCCACGTCGATGCGGGCGATCAGGGCCCGGATGCGGCTGACATTGTCGGCGAAGTCGGCGACCACCACGCTGTTGGCGCCGGGGTTGGCCAACACCTGCCCCTGCGCGCCCACCAGCGGACGGATGGTCTCGGCGGCCGAGGCGGCGTCGATGTTGCGGAGCTGGAAGACCTCGGTCGTGAACCGTTCGGAGCCGACCGTCGCCGGTCCCTGCGCCGCGCCCTGCGCCGGGCTGATGCGATAGGCCCCGGATGCTGTCGGCGTCACGACCAGTCCATTGGCTCGCAAGGTCGACAGGAAGACCTCAAACAGCTCCGCCCGCGACAACGCCCGGTCGCTCGTCACGGTCACCGTGCCGCTCACCGCCGGATCGACGATGAAGGTCCGTCCGGTCGACCGGGCGACGTCCTGGATGAAGGCGCGGATGTCGGCGCCCTGTACATTCAGGGTCTGGCCCGCGCGGGACTGGGCCAGGGCGGGCGCGGCGGCGAGCGGCCCCTGCGCGGCGAGAATGGCGGCGAGGGCGAGGCCGATGGCGCTGCGGTTGGATCGCTTCAACGGCCTGTCCTTATGGTGGTGTTCTGAACGGTGCCGTCCCGCTCGAAGCGAATCTCGGCACTGGTGCTGCCTGAAAGCTGGCCGCGAAGGGCTGCGATGCGGTCAAGCCGGTCGAGCGGCTGGCCATTGACCGCCAGTATGACGTCACCCGGCTTCAGCCCGGCGGCGGCGAGGCTCGCGCCGTTCCCGTTCGACGAGACGGTGAAGCCGTTCACCTTCAACCCCTGCATCCGCGGACGCAGCGACGCCTCGGCCATCAGCCGGGCCGGATCGACGGGCGCGGGACCGCTGGCGGGCTCGGGATTCGGCGTCACGGTCTGGGGCGTGGGCGGCGGCGGCGGCGGCGGCGCTGCGCCGACGGGCAGGTCGCTGAAGATCAGCCGGCTGCGCGAGCCTCCGCGCGCCAGGACGACGTGATCCGGGCCGACCGACTGCAACGTCAGACCGGGCTCGACGCTCTCGCCGACCGCCACCGAAACCTGGCGCCCGTCGGCCAGGCCGATGATGGCCGAGCCTCCGCCCGCCCCATCCGAGCGGAGGCCGAACAGGCGCAACTGCGCGCTGCCGCCGGCGGTCGCCTCGGCCATGCTGCTTTGGCCGCCGGTGCGGAAGAAGGCGTCAAAGCGTTGAAAGACGGCGTAGTCCACCGGCGTCACGACGCGGGCGGCGAAGGTCGGCGGGGATGGAATGCTGACCGGCTCGGCCGCAATCCAGACCAGCCGTCCGAGCTGCACCGCCAGCAACAAGGCCAACGTGATCTCGACGGCCATGCGGACACGGTCCGGGCGGGCGGCCAAGACCTCTCCCACCCCTGTCGTCCAGTTGCGAATGACGCGGATCACGATCGCGGCCCCGACGGGCCCCGGCGGCCCCGGCGGTGTCGTAGACCAATCGTCCGTGTCCGGGCTTCACGGCCGGATGACGGCCCGGAGAACTTGCCGTGACGGTTACACCGGGTGCGGAGCAACCGTCGCAATTCTGCAATGGGAAACGGGGGAGGCCGCGGCGCAGCCTCCCCCCCTGTCCGTCGTGTCAGAAGCGGGCGGTCAGGCTGACCGAGGCCCCGGAGCCCAGCTCGTAGTTGTTGATCCGGATCTTGTTCCCCAGCTCCTGGAACTCGTCGTAGTCGGTGTTCAGCAGGTTGCGCAATTCGAGGGCGAAGCCGAGATCACGGCCCGCATACTCGAAATCCTTGCGGTAGACGAAGTCGAGGAAGATGCCCGGGTCCTGGAGATAGTCAGGCTCGCGCGAACCGGCGGCGCCGGCTCCCCGTGCGGTGATCCGCTCGCTGACGTAGTTGACGATGATGGTGGCCTGAGAGCGGGCCGTGTCGTCCTCCCACCCCAGTTGCAGGTTGGCGACGTGCTCGGACTGGCCTTGCAGCCGGCTGCCGTCCTCGATGAAGAAGGACGCCTGTTCCGGCGTTCCGCCCCCGCCCTGGGTGAAGACGACGTCGTCCGCGCCAACCTGAACCTCGGACGTCGACCAGGTGTAGTTGGCCTGCACCAGCCAGCGCTTGTTGGCGATGAAGGACGAGCCGGCGTCGGGGAACTCGAAGAATTTCTTGGCCTCGAGTTCGGCACCGTAGACCGTGGCCGCAGGCGCGTTGAGGAAGGACTGCTGGCGCTGGTCGCCGGTGAGCACCACGACCGACTCAACCGGCTTGTCCAGGTCCTTGTAGAAGACACCGGCGGTCACATACTGCTGGCGAGCGAAGAACCACTCGTAGCGGCTGTCCAGGTTGAGGATCTCGGTATCCACCAGGAACGGGTTGCCCGTGAACTCGCGGTCGCTCTCGGGGTCGATGTAGGACTGGGGTGCCAGTTCGCGGAACTGGGGCCGGCCGATCGTCTGTGAGGCACCGAAGCGCAGCTGCTGGTCCTCGGCGAAATTCCACGTCGCGGTGAAGGCCGGCAGGTAATACTGCTCCTCCAGCTCGGTGGCCGGGAAGGTCGAGGCGCCGCCGAACAGATCGCGGGGCGTCACCGACTGCTGGCCATCCTCGAAGCGGACGCCGACCGTGGTGCGCACGAACGGGATGATTTCCGCATCGACCTGGGCGTAGATGGCCGACCTTCAGCTCGGCACCGTAAGCGCCTGCGCCGTTGGTGCCCGACACCTGACGCAGCTCGATCGTGGTCGGGTTGATGTTGAAGTCGGAGAACAGGAAATCGATCCGCGACAGGCGTTGCTCGTCGGTCAGGCCGCTGACGGCCGCCAGCTGCAGATCGTACCGGGTCGCGTCCCGGCTGCTGTCCGTATAGGCGACGCCAATGCTGAACACCGCCTCGCGCGCCTCGGACAGCGGCAGGGTGTAGCTGACATCGGCACCGCCCGAGATCACGTCCTCGTCCAGTTCGCTGAACGAGATCAGGTTGGACGGGTTGTGGATGTAGTCGCCATCCGCGTTCACACCGTACTGGAAGCGCGACTCATAGGGCGCGTCACGCGAAGTGCGGGCCCATGCGGCGCGCCAGTCAAGCTTGAGCGCGCCGTCGACGAAGAAATGCTCGCCGGCCAGTTGGGTCGAGAACAGCTGGCGGACGAACCATTCGGTATAGTCGTCGCGCAGGACCGCGCCGCCGGCGCTGACGTCCGGCCCGGCGCTCGTGCGGGCCTCCTTGGTGGTGCTGCGGACGTAGAAATTGGTCCACTTGAACTCATGGTCCGGCAGCGACAGCGACAGTCCCCCCAGCAGGTTCAGCTGGACGTCGTTCTGGTTGGACTCGAAGGCCTTGCTGGTGACCGGAACGAGCACGGCACCCGAGAACTGACCTTCCTCCTGAAAGCCCCGACGGGAGCTCCAGTTGTTGCTGTAGCCGGCGACGCCGATGACACCGAGCGTTCCCATGCTGCTGTCGCTGGAGAAGCCGCCCGCGACATCGAAGCCGAAATTCACGGGCGTCACGTCGCGCTGAAGCAGGCGCAGCGGCGCATTGATCAGCGCATGGCCCATCACCTGCAACGCGTCGGTCGAGAAGTTGGCGCGGTTGATCTGCTGGCCCGACCGGAAGGCCAGGTTGATCGACCCGGGCACGTCGCGCGTACCGTCATCGAAGCCGGTGAAGTCGGTCCGCGAGCCGTAATAGATCAGGCTTTCCTTGCCCGTGGTCTCGGAGTTCGCGCCGATCGAGCTTGAGAAGTTGAAGAAGGGCTCGCTGGGGGCATCGACCGTCCGCAGGTCAATGACGCCGCCGCCGAATTCACCGGGGAAGTTCGCGGAATAGGTCTTCTGGACCGTCACGCTGTCGAGGATGCTCGACGGGAACAGGTCCAGTGGCACAACGCGCTGCAGCGGCTCCGGGCTGGGCAGGGGCGAGCCGTTCAGCAGGGCGGAGGAATACCGCTCGCCGAGGCCGCGCACATAGATGAAGCGGCCCTCGACCACCGTCAGGCCCGTGACCCGGGTCAGGGCGGCGGCGGCGCTGGAGTCGCCGGTCCGTTGAAGGTCCTCGGCGGTCAGGAAGGCGGCGACCTCGGAGCTCTCGCGGTTCGGCTCGGGGATGTTGCGCCCCAGGACGACCACTTCGCCCAGCTGGGCCTCTTCAGGCTCGGCCTCGGTCGCCGCCGGCGGCGACTGGATTGCCGCGCCGGGTGCGGGCGGGGTCTGGGCGAACGCGGCGCCTGGCGCGACCAGCGCGCTGGTGGCCAACAGGAGCCCGGTCAGGGTCAGGGAAGCGGTCTTCATGAGTCTGCGCCTTGGAGATGTTCAACGGATGGGGCGAAAGCCGGCGGCGGCTCGATGGAGCCGCCGCCGCGCATCCGTCATCAGCAGGTCGCGCCGGTGGTCAGGCCACAGGTCCAGCCCTGCCACCAGGTGTCGGCGGCGTTCTGGACGGCACCGATGTAGCTCGTGGCCGTAAAGAAGGAATAGGCCGCCGGGGCGTTGGCCGGGACGACGGCGGTTTCGTTGGCGCCGTTGATGAAGGTCAGAACCTGGTTGCTCAGGCTCGTACCGGCCGGAGCCGTCAGGGTGGAGGTACCCAGCGCGGTGTTGTTCGTGCCGGCAGTGAAGGCCGCGGCCGAAAGGACTTCGTTGGCCGGACGGTAGGAGAGGCTGCAGGACATGAACACCGAGTTGAAGGTCACGCCGCTGGTGGCGGTGTCCGCATCATTGATGGCCATGCAGCCGGCCAGCGAGGGCGCGACGCTGGTGAAGACCGAGTTGATGATCGTGGCATCGGTGCCGGTGTCGAAATGGGCCACAGTGTGGGCGTTGGTCGGCGAAGCGCGGCCGACCAGGGTCCAGTTGGCGATCTTGGGCTGCGAGACATAGCGGCTTGCCAGCGGCGTCGAACTCGGTGCCGAAGAAAATTCGAACCCGGCGCTGCGGCTGGTCGCGTTCGGCGGACGCTGGGTCACGATGCCGAACTGGGCACCACCGCGCCAGCCCGTGTCGGTGTCCAGACCGTCGTCGTCGGCACCGGTGATGACGATGTGGCGCAGGTTGACGTTGCCGCCGAAGATTTCAATGCCGTCATCCGAACTGTTGTGAACCTGGACAAACTCGATCGTGGTGCCCGAACCGACGCCGGCCATGGTCAGGCCCTGCAGCTCGTTACCCGACGAGATTTCGAAGCCCGAGAACTTGATCTGGACGTAGCGGATGCGGCCCGAGTTGTCGGTCGGCGTATTGCCGCCGTACGAGGCGCTGGTGCCCTCGACCGTACCCGTGCAGGTCACCGGCGCGACCAGCGAGCAGTTCGCCTGCGGCGCGCGGCCGGCCAGGACGAGACCGCCCCACTGGCCCTGCGAGCTTTCGTTGGTGGTGCCTTCGACATTCTGGCGGCTGGTGAAGATGATCGGCTGGGCCGCGGTGCCCTCGGCGAAGATCTGCGAGCCGCGGTTGACGATCAGATAATCCGAACCGCCCGAGGCGAAGATGCGCACGCCCGGCTCGATGGTCAGGATGCCCTGGGTGCTGCCGGGGATCGCGGCAGCCGGGTCGATGCCGCGGTCGGTGCCGACTTCGGTACGACCGGTGATCGAATAGATGGTGCCGGCGCGCAGCGGCACCGTCAGGGCACCGAGAACCTGTGTCGGCAGTTGGCAGACGCGCAGGGTGTTGGCGGCGACCAGGCCGACGTTGGCGAAGCCACTCGGGCAATCGGCCGCCGGGGTGCCGGGGGGCAGCGGGGTCGGCCCGCCGCCGCCGCCGCCGCTGCCGCCACCGAAGTCGCCTTCACCGGGCGAGGCCACCTCGGCCGATCCGCAGGCGGCGAGCGCCAGGACGCTGGCCGAGAGGGCGAGCAGGGTTGTCAGTCGAAAGCCGGTCATCGTGTCCACCGTATCTGGTCCAAAGGATCAACTGGCTGGAGGCGGTCGCGCTGCGCCCTGATGACGATGCCTCGCCCCCTGCCCGGTGGTCTGGTTAGAAGCCGGATGTGACAGGGCGCACGCCGAACCGTGACGGTTACGGCGCACCTCTGTGAAGTTGTCTTGGCCGTTCCGTGAAACACCGTCCCCACACGGTGCGATCGTCACAAATCACTATCAGTGTGCAGGTTGCGGGCGTTCTCACAGCCGCCTAAGGCCGCGTCCGCATCCGTCGGGCCGGGAGGAAGCCGATGTCATTCGCCGCCGCATCGCCGCTTCTGGCCGTCGTTCTCGGCGGCGTCGGCCTTATGGTCGGCAGCTTTCTCGGCCTGGTCAGCGTGCGCCTGCCCGCGGGCGAGCCTTTCGTCGGCGGACGATCCCGCTGCGGGGGATGTGGGCGGACGCTGGCCTCGTGGCGCCTGATTCCTCTTGTCAGCTTCGCGGCTTCGCGGGGCCGCTGCACGGCGTGTGACGCGGCCATCCCGTGGCGCTATCCGCTAATGGAGTGCGCAGCGGCCCTGATCGGCGTGTGGGCGGCGCTGACGCAGCCTTCGGCGGGGGCGGCGGCCCTGACCGCCTTGCTCGGCTGGCAACTGCTCCTGATCGCCGTGATCGACGGCGAGCATTTCTGGCTGCCCGACCAGCTGACCCTGCCGCTTGTCGCGACCGGTCTGATCTCTGCCGCGCTGCTGGAGCCGTTGGCACTGACCGATGCGCTGATCGGCGCGGCCATCGGTTTCGCCGGGCTGTGGCTGCTCGCCCGCATCTACCGCATTGTCCGGGGGCGTGAGGGGCTCGGCGGCGGCGATCCGTTCCTGTTGGCCGGGGGCGGCGCGTGGGTCGGATGGATCGGCCTGCCCAGTGTTCTGCTGTGGGCGGCCCTCGCCGGGCTCAGCCTCACGGCGGCGCGCGCGCTGACGGGGCAGACTGTGTCCGGCTCGGACCGGCTGCCGTTCGGTGTTTTCCTCGCCGTCGGCGTCTGGCTGACCTGGTTTTGGGGGCCCCTGGGTCTGGCCGGCTGAGGACGCTGGCCCAGGCAAACCTTCAAATTCACGACACAAATCTGCGTTGCAGCGGCGCTAGTGGCCGATTGAGGACGCTGCATGCCATTGACGACGAAGCGCAAACCCGACGGCGCGGCTGAGGCCCGCCATAACCGGCTTCTGGGCCAGCGCCTCGCCCTGCATCGCTCGGCGAAGGCGCTCAGGCTGTTGGAGCTGGCCGACGCCGTCGGGGTCGGCCCGCAACTGATCCAGCGCTACGAAAGCGGCGAGATGGCTGTGCCGTTCGGTCGGCTGGTGCAGATCGCACGCGCGCTGGAGCTTCCCGTCAGCACCCTGATCGGCGACGCCTTCGACGACGGCGCCGGAGAAGACCCTGATGCCCAGGTCGTGATTCAGGTCGCCCGGATCGCGGGCCGCTTGCCCCCCGCCAAACGCGCGGCCCTCGTCGCCCTCGCCCGCGAACTCGGACGGCCCTGACCGCGGCCCGGTCAACGGGTCTGCGGTGCTGCGATCAGGCAAGGATCTGGCGGAGACGGAGGGATTCGAACCCTCGGTACCCCTTACAGGGTACGACGATTTAGCAAACCGTTGCCTTCAGCCACTCGGCCACGTCTCCGGCAGGCGGCGTGGATAGCGGAGCGCGCGGGCGGGCGCAACGGGTCTTGAGAACGGCGTCTGGGGCAGGCCACCGTTAACGCGACAGTGAGGCGGGATGTGCAGGGTGGCGGGGTTCCAGCCGTGTGAGCCTCGCTTGACCAACACCGCCAGCCGATTTTCGATCGACACCGACCCGGCCGTGGCTGGCGAGCTGGACGTGTCCGGCCTGCAGGCGCTGGCGGCCGCGACGTCCGTGACCGGCCGTCATGAGGCGAAGAACGACGGCGCGGCCCGACGCGGTCCCTTCCGGCCCGAGGTCTGGTTGAACGCCCGCCAGAGGCACGCCTCGCGGCTGGCCGCTCACTATTTCCGCGCCTTCGACGTGCTCGCCGTGACGGCGGTGACCCTGCTGTGCGCCTGGGCCTCGACGCCGGGGCCGCTGATGCGGGCCGAGGTGGCGCAATTGGCACCCTTCGCCCTCGGATGCCTGGCCGTTCTGACGCTGATGCGGTCGCTGGGCCTCTACCGGTTCGCGCGGGGGCAGAAGACGACGCTGCATCTGGCGTCGGTTGCCGCCGTCGTCGGCGCCAGCGCCATCGTGGTCATGGGCTCCGGCTGGCTCCTGCAGGGCGCGGCCTCGCAATGGACTGCCTGGCTGGTCTGGAGCGGCCTGACCCTGGTCAGCCTCTACGCCCTGCACATGGGCTGGAGCGACATGGTCGGACGCTGGCGGGCGTCGGGGGCGCTGACCCCCAACATCGTGCTGGTCGGGGCGACCCGGCATGCCGAGACCCTGATCCGCGAGGCGCTGAAGCGCCGCGACCTCAATGTTCTGGGCATTTTCGACGACCGGCTGGCCCGCTCGCCGCGCACCATTGAGGGCGTGCCGGTGCTCGGCACGGCGGACGACCTGCTGACCCACAAGATGACGCCCTATGTCGACCGCGTCGTCCTCGCCATCGACCCCAAGGCCGAAGCCCGGGTGCGCGAGTTGAACGCCCGCCTGCGCACCCTGCCCAACGAGGTCACCCTGCTGGTCGAGCCCAACGGCGAGGCCGAGACCCAATCCGCGCTGGACCGGCTGGCTGCAGCGCCGCTGGCGGACGTGTCAGGGCCAGTCGACCACGACCGCCGCGCCTTCAACAAGCGGCTGCAGGACATGGTCATGGGGCTGATCGCCCTGGTGCTGCTGGTGCCGGTGATGGGGCTGATCGCCGTCGCCATCCGCATGGACAGCCCCGGCCCGATCTTCTTCCGCCAGCGCCGTCACGGCTTCAACCACGAGGAAATCGTGGTGTGGAAATTCCGCTCGATGAAGCAGGAGGCCGCCGACGCCACCGCCAGCCGTCAGGTGACCCACGACGACGACCGGATCACCCGCGTCGGCAAATTCATCCGCAAGACCAGCCTCGACGAACTGCCCCAGCTGGTGAACGTCCTCACCGGCGAGATGTCGCTGGTCGGGCCGCGCCCGCACGCCATCGGCATGAAGACCGGCCATGTCGAAAGCGCCCGTCTGGTTGCGGAATATGCCCATCGTCACCGCATCAAGCCCGGCATGACCGGCTGGGCCGCGGTCAACGGCTCGCGCGGGCCGCTGCATACCGCCCAGGATGTGCGCCGCCGGGTGCAGCTGGATATCGACTATGTCGAGCGCCAGTCGCTGTGGCTCGACCTGTGGATCATGGCCGTCACCGTGCCGGTCCTGCTCGGCGACCGCTCGGCCGTTCGTTGATGGGGCCCCGCTGATGTTCTGGCGCGGGGTCTGGGGCTACCTGCCCGCCAACATCGTCCAGGGCGTGGTCGGCTTCCTCGCCATCATCCTGTTTACGCGCCTGCTGAGCCCCGAGGACTTCGGACGCTACGCCCTCGCCTTCTCCGTGATGACCCTGGCCCATGTGGCCGTATTCAGCTGGCTGGAAGCGGCCATGGCCCGCTTCTGGGCGGCGCAGGAGCCGGGCGCGGCGACGCAGGGCCATTTCGCCTCCCTCTACCGCACCGCCTTCGCGCTCAGCGCCGCCTTCGTGGTCGTGGCCGGACTGGCGGTGTGGTTCTGGCCCGTCGATCCGCTGTTCAAGGTCGCGCTGGCCGCCGGTCTTGGCGGCGCTCCGGCGCGCTGTCTGGTCAAGCTCGGGCAGGAACGCTTCCGTGCCGCCGGCGAGGTGGGCAGGGCTGCGACGCTGGACATCGCCGTGGCCGTCGGCGGCCTGATCATCGGCGTCGGCTTCGCCCTCGGCGGCTGGGGCGGAGCCGCGCCGCTTCTGGGCATCGGCCTCGCGCCGCTGGCCGCCCTGCCCTTCGTCCTGCCGGGCGAGCTGAAACAGGCCCGCGGCGGCGGTTTCGAGCCCGCCCGGGTGCGCGGCTACGCCGTCTACGGTTATCCGATCGCGGCCTCGTTGGCCCTGACCGTGGTGCTGTCGTCGACCGACCGTTTCCTGCTGGCCGCCTTCATGGATGAGGCGGCGGTGGGCGCCTATCACGCCAGCTATTCGATCGCGAACCGGACGCTGGACGTGCTGTTCCTGTGGCTCGGATCGGCGGGCCAGCCGGCCCTGGTCATGGCGCTGGAGCGTGGCGGGCTGGATCGGCTGAAAACCGCGGCGCGCGAGCAGCTTTCCACGTTCCTGCTGATCGGCCTGCCGGCGGCGGCGGGCGTGGCGCTGGTGGCTCGTCCGCTGGCCGAGGTACTGATCGGCGAGGACCTGCGTGTCGCGGCGGCCAGCGTGACACCGTGGATCGCCCTGTCGGCCCTGCTCTACGGCCTGACGGCCTATTATTTCGGCCAGGCCTTCACCCTCGGCAAGAAGACGAAGAGGCTGTTGTTCGCCATGGCCATTCCGGCGGGCATGAATGTGATCCTGAACCTCATCCTCGTCCCCCGTTTCGGCCTGATCGGCGCGGCCTGGGCCACGGCGGCCAGCTTCGCCGTCGGACTGCTGGCCACCCAGGTGATCGGCCGTCGGGTCCTGGCCCTGCCGATTCCGTGGGAGAGCCTGATCCGCTGCGGCGTCGCCACCGGCGTGATGGCGCTGGCGGTCAGCCGGCTGCCGTCCATCGGCGGTCTGGCCGAGCTGATCCTCGACGCCTCGGTCGGCGGACTGGTCTATGCCGCCGCGGCCCTGACTCTGAACGCCGCCGGTGTCCGCGACGTGGCGGTCAGGCTGCTGACACAGGCCCGCGAACGGAGGGCTGCGGCATGAGCCAGCGCGCGAAGACCACCGACAATGCCGCCTGGAAGGGTGCCCGGCCCGCCCTGTCGGTGCTGACCCCCTTCCTGCGCGACGACCCGGGCGAGTTGCTGGCCCTGCTCGACGAAGAGGCCGCATCGGTCGATGGCGCGGTCGAAGTCATCGTCCTCGACGACGGCACCCGCGATCCCGAGCTGACCGCGCGGCTGACCGCCCGGATCAAGGCCATGGCCCTGCCCGCCCGCCTGATCACCCTGCCCGCCAACGAGGGCCGGTCGATCGGGCGCAACCGGCTGGCGGCCACGGCCCGCGGCGGCAGCCTGCTGTTCCTCGACAGCGACATGCGACCGGATCACCGGCGCTTCCTGCGCGACTGGGCCGATCTGGTGGCGCGCGAGGATCCCGCCGTGGCTTTCGGCGGCTTCTCCCTGCTCCAGGCCCCCACCGACGCCCGCTTCGCCGTCCACCGTGCCATGGCCGCAAGGTCGGAATGCGTGCCCTACACCGAGCGCGCCCGGCAGCCCGAGAAATACGTCTACACCTCGAACCTGCTGGTCCGCCGCGACGTGTTCGAGGCCGAAGCCTTCGACCCCGGCTTCACCGGCTGGGGCTGGGAGGACGTGGAATGGGCCATGCGGGTGTCGCGCCGCTTCCGCGTCGTCCACCTCGACAACGCCGCCACCCACATGGGCCTCGACACGGTCGCCTCGCTGGCCGGCAAGTATGAGCAGTCCGCGCCGAACTTCGCCCGCATGGCCAGCCGCCATCCCGAGATCGTCGCCGGCTATCCCAGCTTCAAGGCGGCGAAGCTGCTGAAGCGACTGCCCGGGCTGCCGTGGCTGCGCGGCCGGATGCGCAGGGCGGCCGAGGCGACCTGGCTGCCGGTGGCGGCGCGGGCCTTCGCTCTGCGTCTGTATCGCGCCGCCCTCTATGCGGATGCCGTCTGATGGCCGATGTCGCCATCATCGTTCCGACCCTGCGTCGGCCCGAGAGCCTTGAGCGGGCCCTGCGCTCGCTGTTCGCCCAGGCCGGCGTCGGCGACCGTGTGTCGGAGATCGTAGTGGTCGATAACGACCCGTCCGCGTCCGCTCTGGCGGGTATCGAGACCCTGCGTGCCCAATCGCCGTGGCCACTGGTCTATGTTCATGCGCCACGCCCCGGCGTCGCCACGGCCCGCAACGCCGGCCTCGGCGCCACGCCGGCCCCCTTGATCGCCTTCCTCGACGATGACGAGGCCGCTTCACCCGGCTGGCTGGCTGCCCTGTTGAAGGCGCAGACCGCAACCGGTGCCGACGCGGTGTTCGGCCCGATCACCGGCCGTGCGCCCGAGGCCAGTGAATGGCTGAAGCCCTATCTGGAGCGGTTCTTCGGCCGCGAGGGTCCGCAGGCGACCGGCCTGATCGACGAACCCTACGGCTGCGGCAACTCGCTCATGCTCCGCGCCACCGCCCTGCCGGGTGAGGCACCGTTCAATGTCGCCTCGGATGAGGCCGGCGGCGAGGATGACGCTCTCTTCGCGGCCCTGGACGCGCGCGGGGGCCGCTTCGGCTGGGCCGCCGACGCCTGGGTCGAGGAGTTCGCACCGGCCCATCGCACGACGCTGAAATACGCCCTCGCCCGCGCCTTCGCCTATGGTCAGGGGCCAAGCCAGACGGCCGCGGCGGCGCAGGACTGGCCCGCCGTTCTGCGCTGGATGATCATCGGTGCCGGCCAGACCGTGGTCTGGGGTTCGGTCGCCGCCGTCCTGACCCTGACCGGCAGCACCCGCCGTGCGGACCTGTATGACCGTACAGCGCGCGGGGTCGGAAAACTGTTCTGGATGAAGGGCTTCGAGCCGCACTTCTACGGATCGCGCGAACTCGCGCGGCTGGAAGCGGCCAAGACCTAGCCCGTCAGCCGCTTCAGGAAGGCCGGCGGCTTGTAGGTCGAGCGGTTGACCACGACGCCCGCGATCTTGCCCCCCGCGGCCTCGATCTCGTCGCGCAGGATCAGCGGGTCGCCCGCGGAGGTGCTCTCCGCGGCCACGACCAACACCGTTGCATCGACGAAGGGCGCCAGGGTGATGGCCATGTCGTTGCGGTCGGCGGCGGGGCTGTCGATCACCACCGTGTCGGCGTGTTTGCGCAGGGCGTCCCAGTAGCCCGGTTCCCCGATCACCTCGACCCGT
>JBBQOK010000020.1:0-22753 GCA_038330765.1 Caulobacterales bacterium
AAGAAGAATTTCAGCTCGAACACGCCGCGTGGCGTGGAGACGTATTTGTTCGAAGTGACCCGGCTGACCGTCGACTCATGCATGCCGATGGCGTCGGCCACGGTCTTGAGGTTCAGGGGGCGCAGGAACTCGACGCCGAAAGCCAGGAAGGCGTCCTGCTGGCGCACGATCTCGGACGAGACCTTGAGGATGGTCCTGGCCCGCTGATCCAGCGACTTGACCAGCCAACTGGCCTGGGCAGCGCATTCGGCCACAAAGGTCTTTTCCACATCCGAGCGCGAGCCGGCCGCGACTACCCCGTGATAACGCTTGTCCATGATCAGACGCGGCAGGGTGTCTGTGTTCAGTTCGACCTTCCAGCCGCCGGCCGGGTCAGGCCGGACGTGGACGTCGGGAATCACGGTCTGGGCCGGTTCACCGCCGAAGCCGGCACCCGGGCGGGGCGTCAGGGCCTTCAGTTCACCGATCATCTCGGCCATGTCCTCGGCGTCGACGCCGCAGGCCTTGCGCAAGGCGGCGAGATCGCGCTTCGCCAGCAGGTCGAGGTTGTCGAGCAGACAGGCCATGGCCGGATCGAAGCGGTTGCGCTCGATCAGCTGCAGCTTCAGGCATTCCGGCACGGACCGCGCCATGATCCCGGTCGGCTCGAACCCCTGACAGACCGTCAGCACCGCCTCGACACGGTCGAGCGCGACGCCCAGCCGGTCGGCGACCTCTTCCAGTTCGCCGCGCAGATAGCCACCCTCGTCGACGCCGTCGATCAGGGTCAGGGCGATGGCGTGGTCGGCAGGACTGAAACCGGCCTGCGAGGCCTGTGCCTGCAGATGCTCCCACAGGGTGGCGTCGCGGGTATCCGGCTGTTCACGCCCCTCACCGTCAGGCAGGCCGCCGCCCGAACCGGCGCGGGACCAGTCGTTGAGGCCAGGCTGGGCCTCGCCGGTGCCGACATCCTCCATCCGGTCGGAGGTGCGCTCGCCGGGGCTGGCGTCGCCGTAGACGTCGTCGGAGCGGGCGTCGAGGGTGCGGTCCGCGTCCGAGACCCGGCCGTCGTCAAAGCTCATCTCGGCGGCGTCGCGGCTCTCCGTGGCCTCGGCGGGCGCATCGGCCTCGCCGCCCGGCTCGGCGTCCTCGCGCTGGAGCAGGGGGTTCTTCTCCAGCTCGGCCTCGACGAAGGCGTCGAGTTCGAGGTTCGACAGTTGCAGCAGCTTGATCGCCTGCTGCAGCTGGGGCGTGATGACCAGCCCCTGCCCCTGTCTGATCTCCAGCCTTTGTCCGAGCACCCGTAAGCCCCCCGCCGGACCAACTGGCCCGGAACTTGCTTTCGGCCACCTTGTGGCCGGAACGGTTAACGGACACCGAACGCCCAACCGTGCCGGGAACCCGGACCCGGGACCGCGGAAAAAACACGGTGCAAAGCGTGCACAGCGTGCATTGCGTGCGGAGCGTTCGATGCGTGCGGACGTTCTTCAGGCCGCTGCGCAGGCAGTAAAGGCAGTATGGCATGCCGGTGCGTCAGAATCGGACGTGTCCGCCCGCTTCCGTCAGCCGTACATGTCGCCCAGATAGACCCGGCGCACTTCCGGGTCGCGGATCACGTCCTCGGCCTTGCCCTCGAACAGCACCGAGCCGCCCGAGATGATCGAGGCGTGGTCGATGATTTCCAGCGTCTCGCGCACATTATGGTCGGTGATCAGCACGCCAATGCCCTGGCCGGCCAAATAGCGGATGACCTGGCGGATGTCGGCGATGGCGAGGGGGTCGATGCCGGCGAAGGGTTCGTCCAGCAGCATGAAGGAAGGACGGCCGGCCAGCGCGCGCGCAATCTCGCAACGACGCCGCTCGCCGCCCGACAGGCCCGAGGCCGGAGCGTGGCGCAGGTGATCGATGCGCAGTTCTTCCAGCAGGCGGGTGGTTTCGTCGGCGATGGTCTGGCGGCCGGTGTGGTGAAGCTCCACCACCGAGCGGACGTTCTGCTCGACCGTCATGCCGCGGAAGATCGACGCTTCCTGGGCCAGATAGCCGAGGCCCATGCGGGCCCGTTGGTACATGGGCTGGGCCGTGATGTCCTCGCCGTCCAGCCAGATGGAGCCGCTGTCCGGAGGGATCAGGCCGGTGATCATGTAGAAACAGGTCGTCTTGCCGGCACCGTTCGGGCCCAGCAGACCGACGACCTGTCCGCGCTCGACGTGGAGGGAGACGTCGCGCACCACCTGCCGCTGGCCGAAGGCGCGGGCGATGTTCTGGACCCGCAGGCCCGTCGCGCGCGGCACCTCAGCCACCGTTTCGGCGGCGTCATGGACGTTGAGGGCTGAGAGTTCCTTGCGGGCCACGATTCAGTCCGAGCCGGGGCTCAGTTCCCGCCGCTGCGTTCGGGATAGAAGACACCCTGAACCCGGCCGGATCCGGCGCCATCCATTTCGGCCGCCTCGGTCCGCGTGTTGTAGGTCAACCGCCCACCGGTCATGACGTTTTCGCCTTGGGTCAGGATCACGTCGCCGGTCAGGACAATGGTGTCGTTGGCAGGCGTGTAGACTGCGCTGTCACCACGGATGGTCTGGTCCGGCGTCACGAAATAGACGTTGCCGGTCGCCTCGACGCGGTTGAGG
Source organism: Caulobacterales bacterium (assembly GCA_038330765.1). Lineage (GTDB taxonomy): Bacteria > Pseudomonadota > Alphaproteobacteria > Caulobacterales > Caulobacteraceae > Brevundimonas. The sequence continues at coordinate 2,607 of JBBQOK010000020.1, forward strand.
GTGCCGTTGTTGATGACGCCTTCGACGCGATCCGCGCGAATCCGGCTGTCACCCTGGGTCAGTTCAGCGCGCCCTCGCAGCGACAGGGCCGTGGGCGTGCGCGACACCTGATCGGCCCCCCACATGATGGGTTGCCCGCCCTGAAAGCTCTGTGCGCCACCGACCGTGGGCAGGGCCGCCAACGCAAGCGCGACGGCCGCAGTTTTCAGAATTCTGCTCATGCTCATCTGTCCGACCTCGCCGGGTTGATGGTCCCGCGCACCTTGTTATCGCCCGAGCCGCTGAACACCACCCGTTCGCCCTGTTCATAGATCGCATAGGACGAAGCGTTGATGGTTCCAAGTGGCCCGGAGCCCTGAACGCCCTTCGAACCCGTGATCACGCCCGTCGAAGTGTTCACCACGGCCTCGGGCGTGACCAGGTTGAAGCCTGAGCCGCCGTCCGATATCCGCACGTTCGGCCCGATGGTGACGCTGTTGGCGGCCTCGTCAAAGACGCCGCCGTCGGCGGTCAGGGTGGTGACCTTGCGGCCGCCCAGATTGAGCCTGAGCGCGGGGCCGACCAGCCGGAATCGACCGGTGTCCGCATCGCGCACGGCGCGCTTGAAGCCGACGATAAAGCTGCGGCCTTGTTCGTCCTGGCCGAGGAAGCGCGAATTCTCGAGCGTGACCTCCCGCGAGATCCCGGCCTTGCGCTCCACGTCCGAGATGACGCTGCGCAGGACGATCCAGCTCAAGGTCCCGCCCGCCAGCACGATGATCGCCACCGGCAGGACCCGGCGCAGCAGCAACACGCGGCGCGAACGGGCACGGAACGCCTTCGCCGTCGCGGCGACCCGCGCCTCGTCCGCCTGATCGCGAATGTCGGCGGGTTCGGTCATCAGGCGTGCGCGAAGATGTCCATCTCGTCCCAACCGGCCAGATCGAGGGCCGAGCGTGACGGCAGGAAGTCGAAGCATTTGCGGGCCAATTCGGTGCGGCCCTCGCGTTCCAGCATTTCGTCCAGCCGCGCCTTGACGGCGTGCAGATACAGAACGTCCGAGGCGGCGTATTCCAGCTGGGCCGGGGTCAGGGTCGCCGCGCCCCAGTCCGAGCTCTGCTGCGCCTTGGACAGGTCCACGCCGGCCAGTTCGCGCACCACGTCCTTGAGGCCGTGACGGTCGGTGTAGGTGCGGGCCAGTTTGGAGGCGATCTTGGTGCAGTAGACAGGCCGGGTCTCGACGCCGAGATGCAGCTGGAACATGCCGATGTCGAAGCGACCGAAATGGAACAGCTTCAGCACCGCCGGGTCGGTCAGCAACCGTTTCAGGTTCGGGCAGTCGTAGCCGGGGCGGTTCATGCGCACAATGTGAGCGTCGCCGTCGCCAGACGACAGTTGCACCACGCACAGCGGGTCGCGGCGGAAGCGCAGCCCCATGGTTTCGGAGTCGATCGCGACCTCGGGGCCGAGATCGAGGCCGTTCGGCAGGTCGCCTTCGTGGGAAAAGATCGTCATGGACCGTCTTGTGTCAGTGAAGAGTGCTGGTGAGCAAGATATGAGCGCGGCCGGTTCCGAAACACCCCGATCCGCTCACCTCTTGCTCACTAGCACTCTTCACTCTCCGGAAGGGCAAACAGAAACGGCGCCGCACCCGGGGATGCGACGCCGTTTCAATGAGATGGTGCCCAGAAGAGGACTCGAACCTCCACGACCTTTCAGTCACTGGCACCTGAAGCCAGCGCGTCTACCAATTCCGCCATCTGGGCCCAGACATCTTCGCGTTTGCACGCGTTTCAGTCCGGAAGGCGCGGACCCATAATGCAGCCCCCGTAGCGGGTCAACAGGCTTTTGTCCTGTTGGCGTTGCAGCCTTCCCGACCATCGTCTAATCCCCGCGCCGGGGCCGGTCCGCGCCGGTCGTCCCGCATTCGGAGTCTGAGATGAACGAAGCTGCGCCCGGCCTGATCACCGTCTTCGGCGGCTCCGGCTTTGTCGGCGGCCAGGTGGTGCAAGCCCTGGCGCGTCGTGGATGGCGCATCCGCGTGGCCGTGCGCCGCCCCGACCGCGCCTACAAGCTGCAGACGGCCGGTAACGTCGGCCAGATCCAGGCGGTCCGCTGTGACGTCACCCGTCCCGAAGACGTGGCCGCCGCCCTCGTCGGGGCCGACGCCGCGGTCAACCTGGTCGGCATCCTTTACGAACAGGGCCGCAGCACCTTCCAGGCCATTCATGTCGACGCGTCCCGCAACATCGCCGAGGCCTGTGCCGCCGCCCGCGTCGGCCGGCTGGTCCAGATGTCGGCCATCGGGGCCAATCCGGAAAGCGCTTCGGACTACGCCCTGTCCAAGGCGGCCGCCGAAATGGCCGTGCGCGAGGTCAAGCCGGACGCCGTCGTCATCCGGCCGTCGATCGTATTCGGATCGGGCGACAGCTTCCTGAACCGCTTCGCCGCCATGGCGACGATCGCCCCCGCCCTGCCCCTGATCGGCTTCGGCCGCACCCGCTTCCAGCCGGTTTATGTCGGCGACGTCGCCGAGGCGGTCGCACGGGCCGCGGAACTGCCGGAAGCGGCGGGCCGCACCTTCGAGCTCGGCGGCCCCGAGGTCATGACCTTCGAGGACGTGCTGAAGCTGATCCTGCGCGAGACGCGGCGTCACAACGGCCTGATCCCCCTGCCCTTCTTCGCGGCCAGGATGATCGGGTCGGTGGCCCAACTGACCGCCTTTGTCGGGATCGCGCCGGTGCTGACCCACGATCAGGTCGTGCTGCTGGAATCTGACAATGTCGTCGCCGAGAGTGCCGAGGGCCTGACCGACCTGGGCATTGAGCCGACCGGCATAGAGGCCATCGCCCCGTCCTATCTGTGGCGCTATCGCCGGGGCGGCCAGTTCTCGGAACGCCCGGCGGCGACCTGACCTCGCCGGGTCAGGCGTAGAGCCACATTCCGAGCAGGCCGACGGTTCCGACCAGAATCCGCCAGGCGGCGAACGGGGCGAAGCCGTAGCGGCCGACGAAATCGATCAGGAAGCGGACGATGAACAGTCCGCTGATGAAGGACACCACGAAGCCGATCGCGATCAGGCCGGCGACGTCCGGCGTGATCATCTCGCGGCTCTGCCAGAAGTCGAGGCCGAAGGCGGCGACCATGGTCGGGATGGCCAGAAAGAACGAGAACTCGGCCGCCGCACGCTTTTCCACGCCCAGCAGCAGGCCGCCGACGATGGTCGCGCCGCTGCGCGAGACGCCGGGGATGATCGACAGGCACTGGAACAGGCCGACACCCAGCGCGGTCTTCCACGAAAAGCCCATGGCGTCGTTCTGGCGAGCGGGCGGAGCCCAGCGTTCGAGCGCGATCAGGGCGAAGCCGCCGAGGATCAGGGTCACGCAGACGATGGTGGTGTTGAACAGCACCTCCTTGATGAAGTCATGGAACAGCAGGCCCACGATCGCCGAGGGGATGAAGGCCAGCAGCACCGAGATGGCAAAGCGGCGCGCGGCCGGGTCCTTGCCGGGCAGGTCCAGCAGGACCTTCCAGAGGCGCTGGAAATAGAGGGCGACGACCGCGAGGATCGCGCCCAGCTGGATCATGACGATAAAGGTGTCCCAGGGCTCGTTCCCGAGCCCCAGCGCCTGTTTGGCGAGCAGCAGATGGCCCGTCGAGGATACCGGAATGAACTCGGTCAGTCCCTCGACCAGACCCAGAATTATCGCCGCCAGCCAGTCCGCCATCCACGCCCCCGAAACAGGTCAGGCGGATCAGTTCGCGCCCGGTTCAGGACCCACATAGCGCAGCCGCGCCCGGATAGGCGAGCCGTTCGTCGTCTGATCCAGCGCATGGGCCAGCAATCCGGCCAGCCGTCCGATCATCAACAGGTCGGCGGCGGCGTCGCGGGGCAGCTCCAGACGCCGGGCAACCGCCACCAGCGCCAGGGCCAGGTTCGGCACCCGGCCGGTCATCTCCTCGCCCTCGCGCATGGCCCGGGACAGATCAGGCGGCAGATCGGCGACGGCGAGCAGGGCCGCCGCGCGGGGATCGCCGTCGCGCCAGTCCGGATCGCCGAAGCCGGACAGGGCACCGGCCTCATGGGCGCGGCGGGCCGCGTCGACCGCTTGACGCCGGACCGCCACCACCCAGGCGGAGACCCGGCCCAGATCGACGAGCACCGGAGAGCCGGCCAGGGTCACCAGACCCGCCAGCGCGGCCCCGGCGGGCGAGGCTCCGCCGTCCGCCGCCGCCCGTGTCGCCAGCGCCGGCGCATCGAGCCCGGCGTCGCAGGAGAGAACGAGCGCGCGCCGGATCAGGTGGGCATCGCGCTCCTGCACCTTCCAGGCGCGGGCCAGCCGCTGGTGCAGGAACAGGCGCGGGCCGCCTCCGGCGATGGCGTCGACGGCCTCGTCCAGCACCCGGGCGCATTCCACGCGCAGTTCGGCGGCGGGGCGCGGCTTGAGCTCACAGTCCTCTTCGGCGCGCCGGGCGAGGGCGGCGAACAGCCGGCCACGGGTCGAGGGACCGGGCATCGAGCCGACTCGCGGCCGCACCTCGGCAAAGGGATTGGCGGCGCGGGCGTCCCACAGCCGCCGGGCGACGTCTTCCAGCGTCGCGGTCTCGGCCAGCTGGACGGCGTCCATGCCGCGATAGAACAGGCGTCCGTCGGCGCACATCGACACGGCCGAGCGCACCTCGAAGTCGAGCGGACCGGAGTAATCCGGCGGCGGCAGCAGCTGTCCGATCTCGCCGGCCTCGGCCTCGGCGCCGCTCAGCCGCACGATGTCGGAGACCGCATACAGGCTGCGGCGGGGATCGTCGGGATCGGGACGCGCCGCGATCCGGCCCCGGCTGACATAGGCGTAAAGGGTCTGGGCCTTGACCCCCAACCGGGCCAGAGCCTCGCCGCGTCCGATCCAGCGGCCGGCCTGCGATGCCGTCCCTGCCGACTGCATGTCGCCTCCGAAAGGCCTCGGGAACCCCAACGGGCCCGATGGCGCGCCAACCATGGGGCGATTTCGTGACGATGCCCCTAACGCACGCTCCGGCCCTTGGCGCCGCCGCGGCTTTCCGCGACAAGGCGGCGATGACCCCCACAGCCCTCGACGACGCGCATCAGGCGACCCGCAACGTGACGCGGCTCTCGGTGGGCGTGGCCGTGACCCTGATCGCCCTCAAGGCCTTCGCCCTCGGCGCGTCCGGCTCGGTCTCGATCCTCGCCTCTCTGGCCGATTCCGCGCTGGATCTGGCCGCGTCCCTGGCCACCTTCTTCGCCGTACGCTGGGCCGCCGCCGCCCCGGACGACGAGCACCGCTACGGCCACGGCAAGGGCGAGGCCATGGCCAGCCTCGTCCAGGCGGGGCTGATCTTCGCCTCGGCCCTGTTCATCGGCTGGGAGGCGATGCAGCGCATCTTCGACCCCCGGCCGGTGACCGCCGGCTACTGGGCCGTGGTGGTGATGCTGATCTCGATCGCCCTGACCGGCTGGCTGGTCTGGATGCAGGCGCGGGCGATCCGGCGCAGCGGCTCCATGGCCGTGAAGGCCGACCGCGCCCACTATACCGCCGACCTGGCCGCCGGTGCCGTGGTTCTGGTCGGCGTCATATCGGGAGCGTTCCTGGAGGCGCCGGGGCTGGACGCCGCCGCCGGTCTGATCGTCGCCGTCTGGCTGTTCTGGGGGGCCTTCGGTCTGCTGAAGGACGCCGCAGACCATCTGCTGGACCGGGCCGTCCCCGACGCCGACCGCATCGCCATCACCACCGCCGTCCTGGCCGACCCGCGCATCTCGGGCATCCACCAGCTGCGCAGCCGGATGGCCGGCTCCGTCACCATGATCCAGATGCACATCGACCTCGAGCCCAGCCTGACGCTGGAGGCGGCCCACGCCATCGTCGTCGAGGCCGAGAACCGGCTGCTGGCGGCCATCCCCCGCGCCGACATCCTGATCCATCCCGACCCCCGCGGCCGGGCCGAGCCGCATGGGGGAGTTTATGCCGAGACGACAGCCGATCCCGGCTGACGGCGGTCCATGGCTAACGTGGGCTTAACGCCCTGTGGCGCATGGATCGGCCATGTCGGCTTGCGTCCTGTACCATTTCCCCTTCGACCCGGGCTCGCGCGCCGCGCGGCTGGCTCTGGTCGAGGCCAAGGTCGAGTTCACCGAGACGGTGGTCCGGCCCTGGGAGGACGGCTGTCCGGTCGCCACCTTCAATCCGTCCGGCATGCCGCCCGTGCTGCAGACCACCGAGGCGGGGCGCGCCCTGACCCTGTGCGAGCCCGCGGCGATCCTCGGCTGGCTCGAGGACCGGGCGAACGCGCCGTTCCTGATGCCGGTCGACGCCGCCGAGCGCGCCGAGACGCGACGGCTGGTCGGCTGGTTCGACCGCCGCTTCAACGATGAGGTCAATGCCGTCCTGCTGCACGAGCGGATGGAGAAGCCCCTGCTGCGGCTCGGCCCGCCCGAGGCCAGGGCCCTGCGCGCCGGTCGCGAGGCGCTGAAGGCGCATCTGACCATGATGGAAGGCCTGTTGGCCACGCGCGACGCCCTCGCCGGCCGCCGTCTGACCCAGGCCGACATCATCGCCGCCGCCCATCTGTCGGTGCTCGACTATTTCGGCGAGATCGCCTGGGCCACCTGGCCGGGACTCAAGACCTGGTACATGAAGCTGAAGTCCCGGCCCTGTTTCCGACCCCTGCTGGCCGACCGCTTCCCCGGCGTTCAGCCCTCGGCCTGGTATCACGACCTCGACTTCTGACCGCCGACGCGTCAGACGACGCGGATGGCGGTCGATCCCCGCGACATCATCCGACAACAAGCAGAAGCCCTCGGCTTCGACGTGTGCCGGTTCGCGTCGGCGTCCGAGCCGTGGAGCGCGGGCGAGCGGCTGGCGCATTTCGTCGAGGCCGGGCGGCACGGCGAGATGGGCTGGATGGAGACCACGCTGGAGCGGCGGGCGCATCCGACCTCCATGTGGGGCGAGGCGAAGACAGCGATCGTGCTCGGGCTCAACTATGGGCCGGGTCATGACCCCCTGCCGGAAATGCAGGACCGTTCGGCGGGCTACATCTCCGTCTATGCACGGGGCGACGACTACCACGAGGTGATCAAGGGCCGGCTGAAGACGCTGGCGGGTCAGGTCGCGGCGCGGACCGGGGACGAGGTGAAGGTCTTCGTCGACACCGCCCCCTTGATGGAGAAGCCGCTGGCCCAGCGGGCCGGCGTCGGCTGGCAGGGCAAGCACACCAATCTGCTGTCGCGGACGCGGGGCAACTGGCTGTTCCTCGGCGTCATTCTGAGTGCCGGGACGCTGGAGCCGGACGCGCCCGAAGCGGAGCATTGTGGGGCCTGCACCGCCTGTCTGGACGCCTGCCCGACCCAGGCCTTTCCGGCCCCGTTCCAGCTCGATGCGCGGCGCTGCCTGTCCTATCTGACCATCGAACACGCCGGACCGTGGCCGGTTGAGTTCCGCACCGCCGCCGGGTCGCGCATCTACGGCTGCGACGACTGTCTGGCGGTCTGCCCGTGGAACAAGTTCGCCGTGGCCTCGCACGAGAGCCGGGTGCAGGCGCGGGATGCGCTGGTGTCGCCGAGGCTGGCGGAGCTGGCGGCGCTGAACGACGCCGCCTTCCGGATCCTGTTCTCCAAGAGCCCGGTCAAGCGGATCGGGCGCGATCGGTTCATCCGCAACGTGCTTTATGCGATCGGCAACAGCGACGACCCGGCCCTGATCGACGCGGCACAGGCGCTACTGGATGACCCGTCGCCACTCGTCAGGGGGTCGGCCGTCTGGGCCCTGTCCCGACTGATGGATGAAGCGGCCTTCGCGGGTCTGCGGGTCGCACGGAGCGCAGCGGAGGGCGACGCTTCGGTTCGGACCGAATGGAGCGGCGATTTCGCTCCCCTTTGATGGGGACCATTTTTTGGATTCAGGTCGGGTCGACCTGAAGCAAGAATGGTCTAGAGGCGGCGGAAGACCGGGGCGTCGAAGCCGTCGGCCCGGTAGCGGGCGTCGGCGTCGGCAAAGGCCTCAATCACCACCGCGCCGTGATGGCCGGTCGCGTGGATGACGCTGTCGGCATCCAGCATCAAGGCCGAATGGCCGGTCCAGCTGTAATCGCCCGGAGCGGCCAGCCAGATGACCAGATCGCCGCGACGAACCGACGGCCGGTCGACGGCCTGCCCGAGTTCGGCCTGCTGATCAGGGAAGCGCGGGCCGGCCATGCCGCAGGCGTAAAGCGCTTGCTGAACCAGACCGGAGCAGTCGGTGGCCACAGACGAACGGGCCCCCAGGCTGTGGGAAACGCCCAGCAGACGTTCGGCGACAGCGACGGGATCGCTCTCGAATTCGCCGATCGGGGCAGTGTCCCCGGGCGCGATGTCAGCGCCGGCGGAGACCAGGGCATTGAGCGGCAAGGCGGCGTCCACGGCCGAGACCCGATGGGTCGGCGGGCGGGCGACGGACTTCAGGCCGGCGGCGGAGACCCAGCCGACCAGACCGTCGCGGCGGGCGCGGCCCCACAGGCGGTCGCCCTTCTGGTCCAGCACGTCGAAGACTTCGCCGAAGAGAAGTTGGTCGAGGCGCTCCGACGCGGGATCGGCGCCGGCGTGAATGTCCGTGAGCGGGACAGCGGCGTGCATGGCGCGGGTCGGACGATAGGCCAGCGCGCGCACAAGCCCCTCCAGCGCCTGCTCCGCCAGATCGGGCCGGGCAAGAGTGGTGCGGGGATCAAAGGTGGCGTCGGCTGTCGTCAACAAGGCTCGTCCGGTTGAGACGGCATCCTGGCGCGATAAGCCGAAAGGGCCGTTAACGAACGGAGGCTTTCTCGTGGCGCCGCCCGGTCAGGAAAAGCGGCGGCACAGCATTTCGAAACAGGCCCGCAGCGCCTGGGCCTCGCCGCCCTCGGGACGCCCCGGCTGGGCGCGGGGGTTCCAGGCGAAGATGTCCATATGCGCCCATGAGCCGGTCGTCGGGGCGAACCGTTGCAGGAACAGGGCGGCAGTGACCGAGCCGGCCTGGGCCCAGGCGGCGGAATCGTTGCGCAGGTCGGCGATCTCGGTCTCGATCGAGGCGCGATAGCCGGGCCACAGCGGCATGCGCCACAGGGGGTCGCCGACGGCGCGGCCCGCCTCAAGGATGTCGGCGGCGAGCGCGTCATCATCGGTATAGAGCGGTGGCAGTTCCGGCCCAAGGGCGATGCGGGCGGCACCGGTCAGGGTGGCGAAGTCCAGCGTCAGGTCCGGCGAATGCTCGCTTGCCCGGGTCAGGATGTCGGCGAGGATCAGCCGGCCCTCGGCGTCGGTGTTGCCGATCTCGATGGTCAGTCCCTTGCGACTCGACAGGATGTCGCCGGGGCGGAAGGCGTCGGCGGAGATGGCGTTCTCGACTGCGGCGACCAGCACGACCAGTCGCACGGGCAGGTCGGCCTGCATGACCAGTCGACCCAGCGCCAGGGCGTGGGCCGAGCCCCCCATGTCCTTCTTCATATTGCGCATGCCGGCGCCGCCCTTGATGTTGAGGCCGCCGGAATCGAACACTACCCCCTTGCCGACGAGGGCGACCAGCGGCAGGTCGGTACGGTCGAGGTTCCAGCCGATCTCGATCACCCGCGGCGCGCGATGCGGCGCGGCGGCGCGGCCGACGGCGTGGACGGCGGGGTAGTTCTCGTCCAGCAGGGCGTCGCCGGTGATCACGGTCAGGGTCGCGCCCGAGGCCTCGGCGATCTCGCGGGCGATGGTCTCGATCTGCAGCGGCCCCATGTCGGCGGCCGGTGTATCGACCATCTCGCGGGCCAGGGCGCAGGCGGCGGCGATGCGCAGGGTGGCGGCGACATCGACCTGCGGGCCGACGGCGAGGCGGGCGGCGGCGGCGGCGGGTCGCGCCTTGTAGCGATCGAAGCGATAGGCCCCCAGGGCGAAGGCGAGGGCCGCCGCCGCGGCCGGTTCGGCGTCCACGCCGTCCAGCCGCCACAGGCCCTCAGGCAGTTTTGCCGGCAGGGCACGTGCGCTCATGGGGTCGAAGGCGTCGCCCGCGCCGAACAGCGCACCCGTGGCCGCGCCATCTGAACCGGGCAGCAGCAGCATCTGGCCGGCCTTGCCGGTGAAGTCGTTGGCGCGCGCCCAGGCGGCATCCCGTCCTTCCAGCACAGCGTCCCGGGTCACGATCCGGATCGGCAGAGCCCCCGCTCCGTCGGCCGTCAACAGGTCAGGATAGAGCACGGACATCGCAGGCGGCCTTTCCGGCCGAGCGGCGGCCGATCTTAACCAAGGATTGACGCGAAGGGCCGAGTCTTGGACCCGAAACCTTCCCGGAGCGCCCTCCATGTCGCGCACGACTGCCCGTATCGCAACCATCGCCCTGTTCGCAGCGCCCCTGATTCTCGCCGGCTCTCCCGCCGTCGCGCAGCAGACGGCACCGGCCGCGGAGGCGCGTTCGGTCCGGGCCCCCGCCAGCGCCGAGGCCCGCGCGGCCTATGACCGGGCCGACACCCTGAGCCGATCCGTTTTCTGGACCGAACAGGCCGAGATCAATCCGCTGGATCCCGTCGCCGGGGTCAAGGCGGCGCAGGCCATGCGCGAACTGGGCCGCTACGTCGAGGCCGCCGAAATGGGCGAGCGCATCCTGCTGGTGCAGCCCGGCAATGTGGAAGCCATGCTCGAGGTCGGTCGCGGCCATATCGCCAGGGGGCAGGCCTTCTACGGCGTGTCGGCCCTTGAGCGCGCCCGCGACACTCGCCCGGAGGACTGGCGCGCCTGGTCGCTGCTGGGCACCGCCTATGAGCAGGTGCGTCGGGCCGACGACGCGCGCGCCGCCTGGACCCAGGCCCTGGTCCTGTCGCCCGACAATCCCGACGTCCTGACCAATATGGCGATCTCGGCCATGACCCGGGGCGACACCGCGGCGGCCGAACCCCTGCTCCGTCGTGCCGCCGCCCAGCCGGGTGCGTCGTTGAAGGTGCGGCTGAACCTCGCCATGGCGCTGGGCCTGAACGGCAATATGGGTGAGGCCGAAGCGATGATGCGCCGCGACCTGCCGCCCGAGGCCGCCGACCGGAACCTGGCCTGGCTGCGGGCCCGGATCGGATCATCAGGGTCCGAACAGGCCCGGACCTGGGGTTCGCTGCAGGGCAGCTGACACCGCGGGCTTTCCGCAGCCCCCCTGCCCGCCTATCTTCACCCCATGATCGACGAGCTCTACAGCGCGCGCATCCTCAGGCTGGCGGCCAATATGCCGCACAGCGGGCGGCTGGCTGCTCCACAACCGAGCGAAAGATGGGGGACGGGCGAACGCGTCGCCAAACTGTGCGGCTCGAAGGCTGTGGTGGACGTGGTGCTGGACGCGCAGGGCCGCATCGCCGCCTTCGCCCAGGATGTGAAGGCCTGCGCGCTGGGTCAGGCCGCAGCGGGCGTGCTGGGCGAGACCGTCATCGGTGCCACCGTCGACGAGATCGAGGCTGCGCGCGACGCCATGACCGCCATGCTCAAGTCCGGCGGCGAAGGCCCGGCGGGCCGGTTCGAGGGCCTGCGCGCCCTTATGCAGGTCGCCGACTATCCGGCCCGGCACGCCTCGACCATGGTCGCCATCGAGGCGACGCTGGACGCCGTGCGGCAGGCCATGGACCGATCCGTGACCCGCAAGGCACCCGATACCCGAACTGGCCTCGCCGGTGCCGCATAGCGCCCGTTGCCCCCGTCGGTCCGACAGGGGATAAGCGCGGCGACATGGCATCCGGCGGCTCTCTCTACGAACGCGGCGTCCGACTGGCCCATCGCGGGTACAAGGTGACGCTGTCGCCCCTGATCGGGCAGCAGTGCCGGTTCCAACCGACCTGCTCCGACTATGGACGGGACGCGCTGATCCAGCACGGTCCGCTCAGGGGGGGATGGCTCACGGTCCGACGCCTCTGTAAATGCCACCCCTTCAGCGGCATGGACTGGACCTATGATCCCGTCCCGCCGCCGCCCGAAAAGACAGACAGATGATCGAACTCAAATTTCCCGACGGCGCTTCGCGTGAATATCTGGACGGTGCCACGGGCCGTGATGTCGCCGCCTCGATCTCGCCGTCGCTGGCCAAACGCGCCGCCCTGGTCGAGATCAACGGCCAGCAGTGGGACCTCGACCGCCCGCTCGAGGGCGGCGGTGCCTTCAAGCTGATCATGCGCGACGACCCGGACGCGCTGGAGACCATCCGCCACGACGCCGCCCATGTGCTGGCCCAGGCCGTGCAGGAACTGTTTCCCGGCACCCAGGTGACCATCGGCCCGGCCATCGAGGACGGGTTCTATTACGACTTCGCCCGCGAGGAGCCGTTCTCGACCGACGACTTCGCCGCTATCGAAAAGAAGATGGCCGAAATCGTCGACCGCGACGAGAAGCTGGTCCGCGAGGTCTGGGACCGCGACGTCGCCATCGCCCATTTCCTGTCGGTCGGGGAGACGTTCAAGGCCGAGCTGATCCGCGATCTTCCGGGCACGGAGGAAATCACCGTCTACCGGTCGGGTGGCTGGCTGGACCTGTGCAGGGGGCCGCATTTCCCCTCGACCAAATTCGTCGGCAAAGCGTTCAAACTCACCAAGCTGGCCGGTGCCTACTGGCGCGGCGACCACCGCAATCCGCAGCTGCAGCGCATCTATGCGACAGCCTGGGCCTCGAAGGAGGACCTCGACGCCTATCTGCTGCGCGTCGAGGAGGCCGAGAAGCGCGACCACCGCAAGATCGGCAAGGCCATGGGCCTGTTCCACATGCAGGAAGAAGGCCGGGGCATGGTCTTCTGGCACCCCAAGGGCTGGGTGCTGTGGCGGGTGCTGGAGGACTATATGCGTCGCCGGCTGGACGCCGCCGGCTATGTCGAGGTCAAGACGCCCCAGGTGCTGGACCGGACCTTCTGGGAGGCCTCGGGCCACTGGGAAAAATACCGCCCCAACATGTTCGTCTGCGAGACGGTCGAGGGCGAGACGCTCAGCCTGAAGCCGATGAACTGCCCCGGCCACGTGCAGATCTTCGGCGTCGGCCAGCGGTCGTACCGCGAGCTGCCGTTGCGCATGGCCGAGTTCGGGGCCTGCCATCGCTATGAGCCGTCGGGGGCCCTGCACGGGCTGATGCGGGTGCGCGGCTTCACCCAGGACGACGCCCACATCTTCTGCCGCGAGGACCAGATCGTCGAGGAGACGCGCCGGTTCATCGAGCTGACGAGGATCGTCCACGCCGACCTCGGCATGCAGACGCATGAGATCGCGCTGGCCACCCGGCCCGAGGTGCGTGCCGGCTCGGATGCGTTCTGGGACAAGGCCGAGGCCATGCTGGGCGAGGCCGCGCGTCTCGCCGGGGTCGAGCCGGTCATCGCCGAGGGCGACGGGGCCTTCTATGCGCCCAAGCTGGACTTCATCGTCAAGGACGCCATCGGCCGGGAATGGACCTGCGGCACGCTGCAACTCGACTATGTCCTGCCCGAACGTCTGAACGCGGAATATATCGGCGAGGATGGACAGAAGCACCGGCCGGTGATGCTGCACCGGGCCATCCTCGGCTCGTTCGAGCGGTTCATCGGCATCATGATCGAGAACTACGCCGGGGCCTTCCCGCTGTGGCTGGCCCCGACGCAGGCCGTGGTGGCGACCATTGTCTCGGAGGCCGACGACTATGCCCGCGAGGTGGTCGAACGCTTCAAGGCCGCCGGATTGCGCGCCGAGCTGGACCTGCGCAATGAAAAGGTCGGCTACAAGGTGCGCGAACACTCGGTCGGCAAGGTCCCGGTCATCGCCGTGGTCGGCAAGACCGAGGCCGAACAGGGCACGGTCGCTATCCGCCGTCTGGGTTCGCAGGCGCAGGAGGTGGTGTCGTTGGACGAGGCGATCCGCATCCTGACGGAAGAGGCCACGCCGCCGGATTTGCGCCCGGCCTGATAGGGTCGACAAGGCTAAAAAGCCCGCCGTCGCGATCGCGATGGCGGGCTTTTCATCCGGTTGAAAGCGTGGGGTTACAGCAGGCGTTTGCGCATCGCCTGGGACAGCATGTCGATCAGGGTGACGGCGATCACCACGATGATGACGATGGCCGAGACGGCGCGGAACTCGAAATTGTTCATGCTCTCGAACAGCACCTGGCCGATGCCGCCCGCGCCGATCAGGCCCAGCACCGTGGCCGAGCGGCTGTTCGATTCAAAGCGATAGAGAGCGAACGAGGTCCACAAGGGGGCGACCTGCGGAATCACGCCCCAAACGATCTCATGCAGTCTGGAGGCACCGGTGGCGCGGACGCCCTCGACGGGCCCCTTGTCGATCGACTCCACCGCTTCCGAGAACAGCTTGGCCAGCACGCCAGCGGTGTTCAGGGTGATGGCGAGGACGCCCGCCAGCGGACCGAGGCCCACGGCGACGATGAACAGCAGCGCCATGACCAGGTCGGGGATCGACCGCAGCATATTCATGATCCAGCGGATCGGGGTCACCACCCAGATCGGGGCGATGTTGCGGGCGGCTGCAAGGCCCAGCGGGACGGCCAGAAACACCGCAAGGAAGGTGCCCCACAGCGCAATCTGCACCGTCTGCCACATCTGGGCGACGAACAACCGCCATTTGGTGAAGTCGGGCCGCAGCAGGTCCGAAGCGAAATCCCGCACATTGTCGGCATTGGTCACGAGGCGGGACAGATTGCCCAGATCGACGTCGTTGACGCTGTAGATCAGCACGGCCAGCACGCCGCCCCAGATCAGGACGTCGAGCGCCCAGGCCGCCATGGACTTGCTGGGCGGCCTGGGGATGGGCGTCGCCGGGACGTCGGGCTTGACGAGGCCGGCGTCGGTCATGGCTGAACCTCTCGCAGGCTGCGCAGGCGCTGCAATTCGCGCTCGGCGGTCGCGACCGCCGTCGCATCGCCCGCGGCGCGGGCCTCGCCGAGCTTCTGGTCAGCGACCATTTCGCGGATCGGGTTCAGGTAGCTGTCGTCTGCGGCGTTAAAGCGGGAATAGTTCAGGCCCGCCAGCACCTGACGCTGGCGTGCGGCCTCGGCAGTGTCGCCCTGGCCGTAGGTCAGGAAGAAGCTGCGGATCTTTTCCTTGATCGCCGGGTCGAGGTCCTCACGGACGACGATCCCGCTCTCGGGGATCGGGGGCGACTGCCAGATTTCCTGAATCTGCGCCGCGACGCGCGGGTTTTGACGGTTCAGGAAGACGGTGTTGACGGTATTGGACGTGGCGACGTCGACAACGCCAGTCGCGATCGCCATGGAATTGGCCTGATGGTTGGCCGAGCGCACGGTCTTGAAGCACTGGGCCGGAACGATGCCGCGCGGATTGAACAGGAAGGCCATGGGAGCGAGCGTGCCCGAGGTCGACTGGGCGTCGCCGATGCCGAAGTCATATTTCTTGCCGCACGCCATGACGTCGTCGAGCGTAATGCCCGAACCCGCCTTGACGATCAGGGTCGAGCGGTAGCTGTCGCGGCCTTCCGGGTCGACGATGCGGGCGATGACCTCGCCCTGGGCGCGGTCGATGGCCTCGATCGAGGGCTTGGCCGAGAGCCACGCCACCTGGGTCTGATTGCCCTTCATGGCCTCGACCAGGATGGTGTAGTTCGAGGCGAAATACGGCTACACCGGCACGCCGATGGCCTTGGCCATATCGTCCAGCAGCGGCTGCCACATCGGACCTGACGAGGCCTGGCCCTCGGCCGACAGAATGGAGAAGGTGATCTCGGTCGGCGGAGCGCCGGCCGGAGCGTCGCCTCCGCCGCAAGCCGAAAGGCCCAGCAGGGCGGCAGCGGCGGCGATCAGGCCGAGGCGGCGGGTGACGGGTGCGAAGGTCATGCCTTGGTTTCCCAGAACGCGTCCTCGAATTCGGGACCGTAGATGTCGATGAGCTGCTTCGTGTCCAGACCGGTCGCCGGGCCGTCGTAGACAATCTGGCCGGCCTTCAGGGCGATGACCCGATCGCAATAGCGGATGGCGTAGTCGACCTGGTGCAGGGTGACGATGACCCCGAGGCCGTCGCGCTGGTTCAGCTCGACCAGCAGCTCCATGACCTTGCGGGCGGAGACGGGGTCCAACGAGGCGACGGGTTCGTCGGCGACGATGGCCTTGGCACCCTGGACCAGGGCGCGGGCGATGGCACCGCGCTGCTGCTGGCCGCCTGAGAGCGTATTGGCGCGTTGGGCGGCGTAGTCGGAGACGCCGACGCGATGCAGCGCCGCCATGGCCGTGCGCTTGTCCGCCGACGGCCAGGCACCGAGGACGCCGCGCCAGCCGGGCAGGCGTCCGAGCGCGCCCAGCATGACATTGGAGAACAGCGACAGCCGTCCGACCAGATTGAACTGTTGGAAGATCATGCCCAGCTTCTGGCGCGCGCCCCGGGTGGCGGCGGTCAGGCGGCCGTTCTTCTGGACCACCTCGCCGAAGACCGTGATGGTGCCCTTGCCGGAATCAATGGTCTGCAGGCCCGTGATCGAGCGCAGCAGGGTCGACTTGCCCGAGCCGGACGGCCCGATCAGGGCTACCATTTCTCCGGCCCCGACCTCGACGGACACGCCGTTCAGGGCCTTTCGGGTGCCGAAAGTCTTGGACACGTCCTTCACGGACGCGACGGCGGCAGTGGCTGAGGTCATGGACACGCTGGAAGCGGTTGCAAGGGCGCGCCGCATCGCCCGATCAGGCCCGCGAGGCAAGTCTTAATGGCACGTCCGCGAGGATTTCGTCCAGCGGAACGGATGGTCTCAAACCTTGACCGAGCGGACCCGGGCCAGGTCAGCGGAGATCGGCAGGGCGCGTCTCGCCCGCTCCAGGAGATCTCGCGCCATGTCCCGCGCGGGGCGCTGCATGGGGCCCGGCGTCGCCGAAAGCGACCGCAGCGCCTTGAGCAACCGCATCGTCACCGGCACGTCGCCGGCGCCGTACCGGGCGATGGGGCCAAACACGTCGTCGAGCAGGTCTGCTTCCGCCACCGGCGCGGCCAGCACCCGGGCACAGGGCGATGGGTCGGCTTCATCCTGCTCCATGGGTTGGAGCCAGAGGTCGAGCAGCCGGACGCCCGCGCCGATAACCTGGACGGCTGTGCCGGGATCATTGACGCCGGGCGACAGCGCCTTGGCGGCGATCTCCGCCAGGACGACGAGGCCGAAGCGCGGATCCTGGTCGTAGGAGCGGGAGTGTCCGAGAGTGAAGGCCGAGCGGAACTCCGCCCGACCCTTGTCATCGCAGTGCGCGAGGCTGATCCGGGCGATGGCCTCCCCGCGCCGCACGAAGGCGCCCGGAGCGGCCAGAATCTGAACACGGCAGTCGTGGTCCGCGGCGGCGGATTCAAGCCGATCCGGGTCGACATTCTGCACGTAGCCGGTCTCACCGCTGAGGATCATCGCGCCCGTGGACAGCGCGCCCCGGCCTCCGCCGAGGAAGGGTCTGCGCCGGCGGGCCTCAAGCGCCTCGCAAGCGCGGGTCTCTACCAGATCAATCATGTGACCGACCCTGGCCAGGCTGGACAGTCGGTTGATCCAGGCCAACAGCTGATAGGCGACGAGCGCCACCACAGCGAGACTGAACAGGAACAGAATGGCCCGGCCGCCCGCGCCGTAGTAGTGGGCGTTGATCGCCGTCACGGCGACGATGGCGTAGAGGAAGGCCCCGACGAAGGTCGCGAGCGAACGCTGGGTCTGCCCGTCGCTGGTCACCAGAGCGGCTACCCGGGGCGTCGCCCCCTGGGAGACGGAAGTGTATGCGGTGACCATGGCCCCCACCGAAAAAGTGGCGACCGCCAGCAGGCTGGAGGCGAGGATGGTCAGGATTTGCTCGACCGACTCGCCGCCGAGCCGCTCGGCCATGGCGTCCGGCACCCACCGCGCACCCACCGATGCCAGCAAAGCGGCACCGACGCCCAGGGCGGCGTAGGCGGTCGCCCGGACCCAAAGTTCCCGCGTCAGCCTGAGCCAGTAAAATCGCCAGCGGTTCATTCGTGCGTCCCAATCGCCCTGTAGCGGTCAATCACCCAACGCTTTGCTACCGCCAAGGTTCGTCTCACCCGGTCAGCCACGCACCGCCGCGCCGCCTGGACACGAAATTACCGCTTTACATGACAGGCCACTGACCCTACATCGCGCCTTCCGGCGGACCCCGTGGTCTGACACTTTGCGCTGCTAACGCCGGCTGGGTTCAACAATTACAGGGGTTTACGTGAATTGCGCACGTATCCATTTCCCCTGGACCTGGTCCGTGAGCGGTCCCCTGAACGTCCCGTCGCCCTCGTGCGACCGCGTTCGGTTTCCGTAGCGGCGCGCTGGTTCCAGGACAATCTAAAGGCCGACGTCTTCTATGCTGTGAAGGCAAACCCCTCGCGCTGGGTCATTGAGACCCTGATCGAAGCGGGCGTCACCGGCTTTGATGTCGCCTCCCTCTCCGAGGTCGAACTGGTCCGTTCGGTCAGTGCTGACGCGCGCCTGGCCTTCATGCACCCGGTCAAGAGCCGCGGCGCGATCACCCGGGCCTATTTCGAGTTCGGTGTCCGCACGTTCTCGCTCGACAGCCATGACGAGCTGGCCAAGATCACCGACGCAACCGGCGGCGCCGCCGATCTGAACCTGATCGTGCGCATGGCTGTGTCGGCCGACGGCGCGGCCTACTCCCTGTCAGGCAAGTTCGGCGTCTCGCCGGATCAGGCCCCGTCGCTGCTGCTGGCCACGCGCCAGGCGGTGAAGGACGGCCTGATGGGCGTCTCGTTCCACGTTGGCTCGCAGTGCATGCGGCCCTCCGCCTATGAGGCCGCCATGGCCCAGGTCGGCCGCGCCATCAGCCGCGCCGGCGTGTTCGTGGACATCGTCGATGTCGGCGGCGGCTTCCCCTCGGTCTATCCGGGCATGGTCCCGCCGGACATGAGCGAATACGCCGACGCCATCCATCGCGGCTTCAACGAGATGCCGGTGTCTGAAACCACTGAGCTGTGGTGCGAGCCCGGCCGGGCCCTTGTGGCGGAATCGTCATCGGTCCTGTGCCGCGTTGATCTGCGGAAGGGCGACGCCCTGTATCTGAATGACGGCTCCTATGGCTCGCTGTTCGATGCGACCCACTCACGCTGGCCCTTCCCGACCAAGCTGGTCCGGGACGGCGCGGCCTCGGCCGAGCTGAAGCCGTTCCGGTTCTACGGTCCGACCTGCGACTCCATCGACCATATGCCCGGGCCGTTCTGGCTTCCGGCTGACATCAATGAGGGCGACTTCATCGAGATCGGCATGCTGGGTGCCTATGGCGTGGCCATGTCGACCGGCTTCAACGGCTATGGCGAGCACGAACTGGCCATGGTCGAGGACGCCCCGATGGCGTCGCTCTACGGCCTGGCCCCGCGCTCCATCCCGACCGTGCGCACCACGGCCGAAGAGACCGCGCGCAAGGTGGTTCGCCTGTCTCGCCCCAAAGGCAAGGCCGGCCAGCGGAAGAAGCAGCGGCGCTAGTGTCTTCCCTCTCCCGGCGGGAGAGGGCTTGAGCGCACGAGAGCGAAGCGATCGTTGTTGCGCGAAAGGGTGAGGGTTTACGGCGTCCGGGATTCCTGACACCGGAACCCCTCATCCCCCCACCCGCTATCGCGGGCGGGTCCCTCCTTCTCCCAATGGGAGAAGGGGCAGGTTGGTCGCTCCGTCCCAGCCTGCCCCTCATTCACGACGGGCGCTCAAATCAAAGGGAAACCCTTGCAATGAACGCTCCCGTTCAGACCAACCAGAAGGCCCAGTTGCTCCAGAACACGGTGGAGCACGTGGACATCACGTCCTTCGACGCGCGGCCGATCATCGACGCCATGCGCAAGATGTCGTTCTCGAGCCGCGACACCGCCCGCGCCGCCGACATCTTCTCCATGGCCATCGAGGATGCGGACTGTTCGCCGTGGCTGATCCTGGCCGGCTCGACCTCGGCCGGCGGCTGCATGCACGTTTACCGCGACATGGTGAAGTTCGGCATGATCGACGCGGTGGTCGCCACCGGCGCCTCGATCGTCGACATGGATTTCTTCGAGGCTCTGGGTTTCAAACATTACCAGGCCGCCGGCGAGGTAGACGACAATGTCCTGCGCGAAAACTACATCGACCGGATCTACGACACCTATATCGACGAGGAAGAGCTTCAGGCCTGCGACCACACCATCCTGGAGATCTGCAACGCCCTGGAGCCGCGCGGCTATTCCAGCCGCGAGTTCATCTGGGAAATGGGCAAATGG
>JBBQOK010000021.1:0-22343 GCA_038330765.1 Caulobacterales bacterium
GGGCCGCGAGCCCGAGCCCGAAGAGAACGTCATCATCCTGGACGAATACGCCAACACCTCCTCGGCCGGCTCGATCATCGCCTTCCACCTGCGCCAGCAGGACATGGCGGCCGGCGACACCGGCCTGATCTGCAGCTTCGGCGCGGGCTATTCGGCGGGGACGGTGTTCGTCAGGAAGCGGGCCTGAGGACAGCAGGCGGGACCGATGCCCCTCATTTCTCAACCCGGCACTCGGAGCGGGCCTCAGGTCACAATCCGCGCGCGGTCTCCGGGCGAGGGAACCATACAGGCCTCGGTGCGGCCGAAGAGGCGATACCGGTTGCCGGCGATCAGGTCATAGAGCGGGTCTCGAAGCCCCGTCGGGACGGCACGCAGCCAGCCCAGCCAACGCGTTGCCGACAGCGTCCGCAGCACCTGCAAGGCAGCATCCGACTTGAACCAGACCTGCCCGCCCAGGATCACCGCATTGGTCTGGGGGGCCTCCGGGTCGATGTTGAACCGCGTCGCCATCGCGCGACCCTGGTCGGACTGGATCGCCACAAAGCTGAACCGCCGATCAGGGTCGTGGTCGATCACGAACCGGACCCAGCGCGAACAGAAGACGCAGACTCCGTCGAACAGGATCAGACCATCGGGTTCATCGGGGGCGGGCTGTGGCGACCAGCGGCTCATAGCCCATAGAGTGAGACGAACGGACGGGCACGGCAACGCGGCATTCCGCGCCTCAAGTCGCCGCCACGGCCTCGATCTCGACCAGCCAGGCCGCGTCGAAGAGGCCGGTGACGATGACCGTCAGGGCCGGCTGCCGACCCGCCAGACGCCGGATGCGCACCGCGCGGTTCTCGAGCCCATACCGCCGGTCCGACAGGAAGGTCGTGACCTTGACCAGATTGTCGAGGGTCATGCCGGCGGCGGCCAGCTGGGTCTCGATGTTCGACCAGACCTGATCACACTGGCCGGTGAAATCCGCCGCCAGTGAGCCGTCGGGCGCGACCGGGATCTGACCCGAAAGATACAGACAGCGCGTGGCGGCCGTGACCTCCACCGCCTGCGGATACGACCCCTCGACGGGCGGCGAGCCGTCGCCGGTCAGGGGGCGGATCGTCGTCACTGGCCCGCCCCTACTGGCGCGCGGCGTCCGAGCGGGCCCGCACCACGGCGAACTCCGACGTCGGCTTCCAGGCCGGCCAGTCGCCGCTGTTGGCGAGGTCCAGACCCAGCCGATAGAGCAGGGTCAGGTTCTCGACCGCCGAAGAGAAGTCCAGCTCGGCCGACCATTCGTCCGTGGCCTTGTGATAGTCGGCCGAGAATTTGGCCTGGTAGGCGGGCAGACCGACGGCGGTGCCGCCCTCATCCAGATCGACTCCGTGCCAGGGCATGATCGCCGGCACGCCTGCGCGGGCGAAGGGGAAGTGGTCGGACCGGTAGTAGTAGTTCTGTTCCGGCTCTCGGTCGTCGGTGACCACCCGGCCCTCGGCGGCGGCCAGCACCTGCAGCCGGTCTTCCAGATCATTCTGTCCCTTGCCGAAGATCGGCAGGTCGCGGGTCGGCGCCGACAGCGGCAGCATGTCGATATTGATGTCGGCGACCGTCGTCTCCAGCGGCCAGACCGGATCAGCCGTATAGCCATAGGCCCCCAGCAAACCCATCTCCTCGGCCGCCATGTGGGCGAAGACGATGGACCGTTTCGGACGCGGGGCGGCGCTCAGCTGACGGGCCATCTCGACCACGCCGACGGTGCCCGAGGCATTGTCCCAGGCCCCGTTCCAGATGTTGTCGCCCGCCACGCCCGGATGCTGGGCCGCGCCGCCGACATGGTCCCAGTGGGCCGAATAGACGATGGTCTCGTTGGGGAATTCGGTCCCCGGAATCCGGGCCAGCAGGTTGTGCGTCACCAGGGTGTCGATGGTCTCGGTCGCCTCGATCGACAGGGTCACGCCCCGCAGTTCCACGGCCTTGAACGTGCCGTCGGCAACGTTCGGCATTTGGGCGATATCCAGCCCGGCGGCGGCGGCCCAGACGGCGGCGGTGTCATGGTTGATGCCACCCGAAAATTCCAGATCCGCAGCACCCGGCGTCAGGGTACGGGTGCGGCCGTTGCCGCGCACGGAGCCCTGCCACATGGGCGACGAGGCGGGTCCGGGCACCAGCGTCAGGACGCCGACCGCACCCCGTCGGAACGCCTCGTCAGCCTTGGCGGCCGCGGACGCATAGGCGGTCTGATAGGCCCCGTTGAAGCGCGCATCCTCCGGTTCGCCCGGCATGACGATCACGATCTTGCCGCGGACATCGGCAGTGCCATAGTCGTCCCACTGGCGCTCCGGCGCATGGATGCCGTGACCGACGAAGACCAGACCGGCGTCACGGATGCTGGCGCGGCCATCGTTCGTGGCGGCCCGCAGGGCGATGTCGGTTCCCGGCGTCAGGGCATGGACGACCCCGTCCGGACCGGTCCAGCCGGCGGTCGCGCCGGCGACGGGCGTGTAGCGTTTCAACTCGACCGGCTGCAGCCACTGGCCGTCCGGGCCGCCGGGCTGCAGGCCCATGGCCTCATACTGGGCCTGCAGCCAGGTCAGGGTCATCCGCTCGCCGTCGGTGCCGGGATAGCGGCCCTGATATTCGTCGGCGCTGATGGTCCGGATGCCGTCGCTGAGCCGCGTGGCGGAGAAGTCCTGGGCCGAGGCCATGCCGGCGGCCAGCAGCACGGCGGCGACGGCGACGCCGCCCATCATCTTGCGAAACATACGAGAGGCTCCATCCCCGGACTGATGCCGCGCACTCTAGGGGGCCGCCCGGACGGCGTCCGTTAAGTTTTGGTCATGTGGGGCAGGCGCGGTGCGGTTCTCCCTCCCCCGCCGGGGGAGGGAGAACACCGTGCCTTACCGCCGCTCGCCTGCGCTCGGGGCACGCGCCTGGCCGAACTCCGAACCCGGCATCCAGTCCGGCCAGTCGCGGCTGTTGGCCAGGTCGCGGCCGATGTTGAAGATCAGCTGCAGATCCTCGACCTGACCGCGCAGGTCCCAGTCCGGCGACCATTCGTCATCGGCCTGGTGGTAGCGACGCGCGCCGTATTCCGACCGGGCCGCATCGCGCGCCGCGACGGGCTCATCGCGGAAGGCACCGCCGCCGTCGACATAGGCCATGGGCACGCCGCGCTTGGCGAGGGGGAAGTGGTCCGAGCGGAAATAGCTGCCCGAGGCCGGATTGCTGTCCGGCTTGGCCGTACGACCTTGCCGGATCGCCTCGGCGGTGACGCGGGCATCGAGGTTGGACTGGCCCGAGCCGATGATGTCCACGTCGGCGACCCGGCCATAGACGTTCATGGCATCGATGTTGAAGCCTGCGACCGTGGTGGCCAAGGGATAGACCGGGTTGGCGGCATAGAATTCCGAGCCCAGCAGCCCGCTCTCTTCAGCCGTGAAGCTGATCATCACGATCGAGCGTTCGGGACGGGGCCCCGCGGCCCAGAGACGGGCCAGTTCCAGCAGGCCGGCGGTGCCGGTGGCATTGTCGACGGCCCCATTGAAGATGCGGTCGCCGTTGGCGTCGGGCGCGCCCACGCCGATGTGGTCCCAATGGGCGGTGTAGAGGATGGTTTCGTCGGGATGGGTCGTACCGGGCAGGCGGGCGATGACGTTACGGGTCGTGACCCGGCTGGTCGCCACGTCGAACATGCCGCTGAAGCTCGCGCCCCGAAGTTCGACCGGCCGGAAGTCGCGGCTGCGGGCGCTGACCTTCAGGGCCTCGAAATCCTGACCCGCGCGACGAAACAGGTCGACGGCGACGTCGCGCTGAATCCAGGATTCCATCGGGACCCGCTCGGCGGCGGCATTGGCGCGGACGATGTCGAACTGGGGACCCGACCAGCTGTTCTGGACCGTGGCCCAGCCGTAGGAGGCCGGTGCCGTCTCGTGCACGATGATGATCCCGGCGGCACCCTGACGGGCGGCTTCCTCGTATTTGTAGGTCCAGCGGCCGTAGTAGGTCATGGCCCGACCGTTGAAGGTGTTCAGCGCCGGCTCCTCGAAGTCGGCGTCGTTGACCAGCACGACGATGACCTTGCCGCGCACGTCCACGCCCTTGAAGTCGTCCCAGTTCCGCTCGGGTGCCTTGATGCCATAGCCGACGAAGACCAGCGGCGCGTCCGTCAACATGACGTGGTTGCCGGGCCGGCGCGTCGAGATGGTGATCTGCTGGCCCTGGGTCAGCGGGACGGTGTCATTCCCGACCTTCAGCTGCACGCCCTGGAAGTTGGAGGCGGTAAAGCGGTTCAGAGCCACGTCCTGGGTCCACGATCCGTTGGTGCCGCCCGGCTGGAAGCCCGCGGCCGCATACTGTTCGCTGAGGTAGCGGATGGTCATGTCCTCGGCCGGCGTGGCGATACCGCGGCCCTGGAAACTGTCATCTGAAAGAACCCGCGCATGCTCCAGAAGGCGCGCGGCGTCGAAGGTCGCGCCTGGTGAAACGGGGCCAGATCCGCCTTCCCCTGTCATCGACGCGCAGGCGGACAAAAGGGCACCGGCGGCAAGCACGGCGGCAGTCGTGAACAGACGCATGGACAGATACACCCTCAGCCTTGAACAGGAGGCCAGAATGTTAGGGCGCCGCCCTCAGACTGTCGATGCGCCGCCAATCTTCCTCCCCTTCAAGGCGAGGGAGAATGCCTGTCAGGGAACAACCGGGTTGGCCGCCGGCCAGCTGGTATCGCCGCGGCGGCGCAGGCGCAGTTCGATGACCTGCAGGGGTTCGCGGCCCGGCATGACAAAATGGCCGACCTCGACCCATTCACCGTCCTTGAAGGTGGTCACATAGCGCATCTCGCCCCCGCGGCTCGGCGTCGACCAGGCGAACCCGTCGGCCGTCGCCGCGAGTGGGAAGTCCCCCGCCTGGCCATTGGCGTAGGAGCGCATCATGTACCGGTCTGACTCGTCATCCCACGAGACGACGGCGAAGGCGTTGAAGCCGGGCTGGTCGCCGGCCCCGCTGCTGCGGCCTTCGATCACCTTGATCGAACCGCCCAGCATGGGGCCGATCCGTTCGGTGTGGGTGTGGGTCTCGGTTCTGCCCGGGCCCATATAGAGGGTGGCCTGCCCGACCCATTCACCATCCATCCAGGACAGGGTCTGCATCGCGGCCCGCTGTTCGGCGGTGCCTTCGGGGTTCATGGCCTGGGCCGAGGCGGCGGCGGGGACGCAGAACAGGGCGACGGCGACAACCAAACCGGTGAACGGTTTCATGAGCGGCTCTCCTTTTCGCTTTGTCTTGTAAAGTTCTTTCGGCGCAAAGACAAGAGCAAGAAAAACCCGCCGGAGCTGAGGCACCGGCGGGTCATTCGTTCGGTCAGGAAGCCGTTCCTAGTGCGACACGCCCTTCCAGATGCGGCGATAGCTGAGGTAGGTCAGCCCCGCGAACAGGAACAGGAAGATCATCACGCCCACACCGGCCTGTTTGCGCTGGACCTGTCTGGGGTCCGACGCCCAGGCGATGAAGGCGGCCACGTCCTTGGAGTACTGATCGGCGGTCTCGGCCGTGCCGTCGTCATAGGTCACCTGACCGTCTGACAGGGGCGACGCCATGGCGATGAAGCCTCCGTACGGGGCTTTACCCTCGCCGGTCCAGAACGGCGTCAGGTCACCGGCCATATACATGTTGTAGTTCTGCTCAGGACGAATCGTCAGACCCGCAGGCGCGTCGCGATAGCCGGTCAGCAGCGAATAGATGTAGTCGGCACCGCCCTCGCGGGCCTTGGCCATCACCGACAGGTCGGGCGGGGCCGCGCCGCCATTGGCCGCCGCGGCGGCCGTGGCGTTGGCGAAGGGGTTGGGGAAGCGGTCGGCGGGCGTGCCGTCGCGCATCAGAGGCTCGCCAGTCTCGGTGTCGATGTCGGGAATCTGCGCCTCTCTGGCCAGCGCCTTGACGAAGCGGTTCTCGGCCGGACTGGCCTGATCCTCGGCAAAGAACGGGCCGCCGGGTTCTGCCAGCGTGCGGAAATGCATGAGGTTCATGCTGTGGCAAGCCGCGCAGACTTCGCGATAGACCTTGTAGCCCCGCTGCAGCTGGCCCTGCTGGAAGCTGCCGAACGGGCCTTCAAAGCTGAAGCCGCCGCTACGCGGCTCTTTCGCCTTGCCGGCCGCGAGGGCCGGCGTGGCGGCGAGCGCCAGACCGGCGGCGACGGCCGCGATCATAACCAGGGTCTTCTTCATGGAGCGGATATTCGTCTGGAGGGTCATGGTCGCTATCAGCCCTTCTTCTCGGGCGCGGCCGGGGCCGCCGATGTCATGACGTCGCCGCCTGACAGCACCGGTTCCGAGATCGTCGCAGGAATGGCCTTCGGCGTCTCCCTCAGGCCGACGAGCGGCATGATGATCAGGAAGAAGGCGAAGTAGTACAGCGTCGCCAGCCGGGTCAGCCAAAGATAGCTGTTCAGGTCGCCGTCGATCAGGATGAAGGTCTTGAACTCGCCGATGACCGGCGCGTCGGGTAGTTGCGCACCACACCAGCCGAGGACCAGGCCGTTGATGACAAAGAGGACGAAGAAGGTCCGCATCGTCGGGCGGTAGCGCATCGAGCGCACCTTGGAGGTATCCAGCCACGGCAGGACGAACAGGATGAAGATCGAGCCGAACATGGCCACCACGCCGCCGAACTTGTCGGGGATGGCCCGCAGGATCGCGTAGAAGGGCAGCATGTACCACTCGGGTACGATGTGCGGCGGCGTCACCAGCGGATTGGCCGGAATATAGTTGTCAGGGTGGCCCAGGGCATTGGGCATGAAGAAAACGAAGGTCGCGAACAGGATCATGAACAGGATGATCGCGAAGCCGTCCTTGACCGTGAAATACGGGTGGAACGGCAGCATGTCCTTCTTCTCACGATCCTTGGGGATCAGGATGCCGACCGGGTTGTTCTGACCGGACGTGTGCAGGGCCCACAGGTGCAGGACCACGCAGCCGGCGATGACGAACGGCAGAAGATAGTGCAGCGAGAAGAAGCGGTTCAGTGTGGCGTTATCGATCGCAGGACCGCCGCGCAGCCAGATCAGCACCGGCTCCCCGATCACGGGGATCGCTCCGATGAGGTTGGTGATCACCTCGGCACCCCAGTAGGACATCTGGCCCCACGGCAGGACATAGCCGAGGAAGGCGGTGGCGATCATCAGGAAGAAGATCAGGCAGCCGATGATCCAGATCATCTCGCGCGGGGCCTTGTAGGAACCGTAGTAGAGGCCGCGCAGCATGTGGATATAGACCGCGATGAAGAACATCGAGGCCCCGTTCATGTGGACGTAGCGGATCAGGTCGCCGCCGTTGACGTCGCGCATGATGCGCTCGACCGAGGCGAAGGCCATTTCGGTGTTGGGCACATAGTGCATCGCCAGGATGATGCCGGTGGCGATCTGGACGACCAGGCAAAGGGCGAGGATGCCGCCGAAGGTGTACCAGTAGTTCAGGTTCTTCGGCGTCGGCAGCGACATATAGTCGGCCCCGAAGCGAATGATCGGCAGGCGGGTGTCGAGCCACTTCTCGACGCCGCTCTTGGGGACGTAGGTGGATTCATGAGCGCTCATCGGTCTCGCCCTCAGCCGATCTTGATGCGGGTGTCGGAGAGGTAGGCGTACTCCGGCACGACGAGGTTGGCGGGCGCAGGGCCCTTACGGATCCGGCCCGACGTATCGTAGTGCGAACCGTGGCACGGGCAGAACCAGCCGCCGTAGTCACCGGCCCCGAAGGTCGGGATACAGCCGAGGTGGGTGCAGCTGGCCAGCACCACCAGATACTGCTGGTGACCGGCCTTGACGCGATCGGCGTCCGCGGTCGGATCCTTGAGCGCGGACATCGGAGCCGCAACGGCCTCCTGGACTTCCTTGGGCGTCCGGTAGCGGACGAACACAGGCTTGCCTTGCCACTTGATCACGACCTGCTGGCCTTCCTGGACCTTGCTCATGTCGAATTCGATCGACGCCAGCGCCAGGGTGTCGGCGGCGGGGTTCATCGAATTGATCAGCGGCCAGACCAGCATGGCACCGGCACCGACAGCGGCGGCACCCGCCGCAATGTGGATAAAGTCCCGGCGGGAGGCTTCGCCGCCCTCACCGTTCTCAGTCACGACCGATTCGGCCACGTCTTACTCCTCGTACGCCGTGTTCCGGGCCCGAACAGGGGCGCGGCAGGACCGGCATGAATGCTTTAGCGCTTTCCCTTCGCTCTGACCCGGCCCGGTATTGCGGCTCATCGCCGCAAATTGCGCGGCCCCTTTGAGAAACAGTCGCAATTCGAGCCGCGACAGACCCCCGGCCCGCGCGTATGAGGGCCTTAGAATGCGTCTCGCCCTTTTTCAACCAGCCATTCCGCAGAATGTCGGTGCCTGTATCCGCCTGGGTGCCTGTTTCGGCGTCGAACTGCATGTGATCGAGCCGACCGGCTTCCACTTCGACGACCGGGCCATGAAGCGCGCAGCCCTCGACTATGGGCCACTGGGGCATATGACGCGGCATTCGGACTGGACTGCCTTCCAGCGCGACCACGGCCCGGGACGGTTGGTGCTGTTCACGACGAAGGGTGCCACGCCGCTGAATGATTTCGTCTTCCAGCCCGATGACGTTCTGCTGTTCGGCAGCGAACCGTCGGGCGCACCGGACTTCGTACACGCTGCGGCCGATGCGAGGGTGGTGATCCCCATCGCGGCGGAGGCCCGGTCGCTGAACCTCGCCGTCAGCGCCGGCATCGGCCTGTTCGAGGCCCTGCGTCAGACCCGCTGAGCCCGGGGGTTCAGCTGGATCATCCGCAGGTTCAGGAAGGCGGCGATGGTCACCCACGACAGATAGGGCAGCAGCAGCATCGCCGCGAACGGCCTCACGGGCCAGAACAGAACGACCAGAGCCGCCAGCGAAAGCCAGAGCAGGGTGACGTCGACCAGGGCGAGATCCATCCGCCGCCGACCGAAAATCAGCCACGACCATCCGGCGTTCAGCATCAGGGACAGGATGTAGGCGACGAAGATCAGGGGCTCCGTTGTGCCTGCCACCTCCCACAACAGCCATCCCGCCCAGGCGTTGATGGCGAACAGGAAGCCCCAGACCACGGGGAAGGCCCAGTTCGGCGGGGTCCAGTTCGGCTTCAAGAGGTTCGCATACCAGACACCGGGCTTGAACACGCCGCCGCTCGAAGCGGCGACGAAATTCAGGCCGACGAACACGGCCACGGCGATCCACATGCTGGTATCCATCACCACAGTCTAGGCGAGAACGGCGGCATTGGCCCGTAAGAATCGCGTGGCACCTGATCGTTTCCGACCGGCGGAATGGCTTCGCGCCCGGCACCGGGTCGCGGCCGCCCGGGCCCCCGGCTTGCCCTGCGAGCCGCCCGATGCTCCTGTGGTCGCGCTGCGGAGGACCATCTGCGGACCGCATCGAGACGGAGTGCGCCATGTCGCTGTTTCAGGTCGTCTATGCCTCCCGTCCGTTCGGCTATGACGAAGGCATGCTCAACGGCATCCTCGCCGACGCGCGGCGGTGGAACGAGCGCGAGGGAATCACCGGGTCACTGATTTGCCGGGCAGACCTGTATCTGCAACTGCTGGAAGGGCCCGCTGATGCCGTCACCGCGGCGTTTGGGCGCATAGCCCGCGACGACCGCCATCTGGAGGTCCGACGATTGCACGCGGGTCCGGCGGCGGAACGCATCTTCCCGGCCTGGGCCATGCGCCACGACCCGGCCCGATCCTGGATGTGGACGCCGGACGAGGTGGCCGACGGCGCGCCCGAGCGGGCCAGTTCCGACGAATTGCTCGCTATATTCGAGCGGATCAGGGCCGAACCGGACACCTGACAGGCGCTCAGTTCCCAGCCGCCGCGATCACGTCCAGCCGGGGTCGCTCTCCCCGCTTGCTCGCCGCCACGGCTTCCACGGCCCGCATGACCCGCAGCACATTCTCGCCGGCCAGCTTGCGGATGTCCGCCTCGGTCCAGCCCTCAGCCATCAGGGCGGCCAGCAGGCGGGGATAGGTGTCCACGCCCTCCAGCCCGACCGGCAGGGCGTCGACGCCGTCATAGTCGCCGCCGATACCGACATGGTCGATCCCGGCCACGTCGCGGACATGCTGGATATGGGCGACCACGTCGGCGACGGTGGCGCGCGGGATCGGATGCGCCGTCGTCCAGGCCGCCAGGCCTGCGATCACCGCCGCGGGATCGCCGGGGTTCAAGGATTTCAGCCGCGCGTCCTCGGCGGACCGGGCGCTGTTCCAGGCGCGCACCGTCTCCGAGACGAAGCCGGGCACGAAGGTGACCATGACCACGCCGCCGTCCTCGGGCATCAGGCGCAGCACACTGTCCGGCACATTGCGGGGATGGGCCGTCACCGCCCGAGCCGACGAATGAGAGAAGATCACGGGGGCCTCGGACACCCGCATGGCGTCGAGCATGGTCTCTTCCGAGACGTGGCTGAGGTCGACCATCATCCCCAGCCGGTTCATCTCGCGCACCACCTGCTCGCCGAATGGAGACAGGCCGCCCCACTTCGGCGCGTCGGTGGCGCTGTCGGCCCAGGTGGTGGTCTTCGAGTGGGTCAGGGTGATGTAGCGGGCCCCGGCATCGAAGAATTCGCGCAGCAGACCCAGGGAGTCATCGATCGAATAGCCGCCCTCCATGCCGATCAGCGAGGCGATCCTGCCGCGACGGTGAATGCGTTCGACGTCGGCCGCGGTGGTGGCCAGTTCGAACACGTCGGGATGGGCGGCGACGATCCGCTTGACGGTGTCTATCTGTTCGAAGGTCTCGCGCGCGGCCTCGGTCGGGGTCAGGGTCGCGGGCACATAGACCGACCAGAACTGACCCCCGACGCCGCCGGCCCGCAGGCGCGGGATGTCGGTGTGCAGCTCGGTCGACGCGTCGAGATCCGTTGTCAGGTCCACGGCATAGGGGTCATTGCCGTATTTTTCGCGCAGCGCCCAAGGCAGGTCGTTGTGCCCGTCGATCAGTGGTGTGCGCCGCAGAATCTGGCTGATGCGCGCCTCGCCCGCCGGATCGACGGTCTGGGCCAGAACGGGTCCGGCGATGAGGACAGAAGCGACCGTGGTCAGAAGGGCTGTGCGGATCATGGTGTTTCCCGGGAACTGAGACGCAGAACAGTGGCAGACAGGGGTGGTGCGTCAACGGGTCAAGGGATTAGAGAAGGCGAATGACCACCGCCGCACCCCCGCTTGAGCAACGCAAGACCGAGACCCGCGCCTGGTTCGAGACCCTGCGCGACCGCATCCACGCCGGCTTCGAGGCGCTGGAGGACGCGGCCCCCGCCGACCTGTTCCCCGGCGAGCCGGGGCGGTTCGTCCGGACCCCATGGGACCGGCATGACGGCGGCGGTGGCGTGATGGGGATGATGCACGGACGGCTGTTCGAAAAGGTCGGTGTCCATGTCTCGACCGTCCACGGCGAGTTTCCGGCCGACTATGCGAAGACGGTGCCGGGTGCCGCCGAGGACCCGCGCTTCTACGCCACCGGCATCAGCCTGATCGCCCATCCGGTCAGCCCGCGCGTCCCGGCCGTGCATATGAACACCCGCTTCATCGCCACGACCCAGAGCTGGTTCGGCGGCGGCGGCGACCTGACGCCGGTTCTGGATGTGGACCGTCGCCCGGACGCGGCCGACACGGTCGCCTTCCACGCGGCCATGAAGTCGGCCTGCGACGCCCATGATCCCGACTGGCACGCCCGCTTCAAACAGTGGTGCGACGAGTATTTCTGGCTGCCTCACCGCAATGAGCCGCGCGGGACCGGCGGCATCTTCTATGACCACCATGACAGCGGCGACTATGCGAAGGACTTTGCCTTCACGCGCGACGTAGGGATGCATTTCCTCCAGGCCTATTCCGCCATCGTCGCCGGCCGCATGGCCGAGCCCTGGACGTCCGAGGAACGCGAGGAACAGCTGATCCGACGCGGCCGCTACGTCGAGTTCAACCTGCTCTACGACCGGGGCACGACCTTCGGGCTGAAGACCGGCGGCAATGTCGAATCGATCCTCAGCTCGATGCCGCCCGTGGTGAAGTGGCCCTGACGACACCCGCTCATGGGTGACTGGAGACCACAAACGCCTTGATCCAGTCGCCCAGGACCGCCCGGTCATCGGCTGTCTTCAGACTCTCCACGGCACGCTCGACCAGCGCCGGATCGATCCGGTCGTGGCGCCCCGCCGTCAGGGCGGTCGCGAAGGCCGGGGTGAACTCGGGGTGCGGCTGCATCGAGATAGCGTCCTCGTCCCAGGCGAGGCCGGCGTAGGGCGTGAAGTCGCTGCGCAAAATGACGCGCGCGTCGGCGGGGGCTTCGACCACCTGATCCTGATGCGAGGCGGGTATGCCGACGGTGGCGACGACGGGGCGCATCCATGGCTCGGTCGACACCACCTCATAGCTGTGCAGGCCGACGCCCCAGCCCTTGTCCGACTTCTCGACCCGGCCGCCCAGCGCCTGGGCCATGGCCTGGTGACCGAAGCAGACGCCGACCATCCGGGTCCGGCCCCTGGCGGCGCGGATCCAGTCCAGCAGATCGGCGATCCACGGATCGGTCTCATAAACCCCAGCGGATGAGCCGGTGATGATCGCGGCGTCGAAGGCCCCCGCATCCGGCCACTGACCCGCCTGCACGTCGAAGGTCTCGAAGATGAACCCGTCACCCAGCAGGTCGCGGAACATGGACGGATAGTCGCCGTGAACCGCCCCAAGCGCAGGGGGTGGCGCGCCAGTTTCCAGGATCGCTATACGGGTCATTCAGGCCTCCTCGACCCGACCGATATGGGCGATGGCGCAAGACGGCGGAAGGGCGATCCGGTATGGGAGCGCCATGACCGATACCGACGCCGCGCCCGTTGTGCTGATCAACGTCTATCGCTGCCCGCCGGAACGGCTGGACGGGCTGATGGAGCTGTTGACCGTCATGGTCCGGGCCCAGCGATCCCTGGACGGATTCGTCTCCGCGACGCTGCATCGGGGGCTGAACGGCAAGGTGGCGGCGGTGCACGCCGTCTGGCGGACCCGCGAAGCCTGGAAGGCGATGGCGCGCGACCCCGCCATCAACGCCGCCATGGAGCCGATCATGGCCATCGCGACGTTCGAGCCGCACCTCTACGAGGCGGGCGAGGTGTTCGAACCGGAGCCGCTGTCCGTCAGGTGAACCAGACCTCGGCCTTTGCGCCGGTCTCGCCCAGCGCGTCCACGACCCAGCCGCAGATTTCCTTCGCCGCCGCCTCGGCCCCGGCGGGTGGATTCAGGATCACCACCGCACAGCCGTTCATCCTCATCGGATCGGTGAGCGGACGCAGGCGGGCCTCGGCCACTAGCACGCGCTGCGCACCGGCCTGATCCAGACGACGCAGGAAGCCGTCAAAGGTTTCGAGATCCTTCAAGGGGGTCCAGATCGCCACCGTGGCCCGGGCGTCGGCGCGAACGATGGCGGCCCCGGTGTCGGCGGCGCGCAGGTAGTCGTCCGGCTGCTCGAACGGCGGATCGATCAGCACGAGCGGGCCGGTCGCCTCGGCCGCCCAGGCCACCGCCTGGTCATAGCCGTCCCCGCCCTCGGCCGCGGCCTCGGGATAGGGCGCGAGTGCCTCGGTCAGCAGGCTGAGGATCGGCGGGTTCAGCTCGAATCCGACGTAACGGTCGTCGTCCCGCAGCGTCTGGGCCACCAGCAGGGGCGATCCCGGATACAGGGACACGCCGCCCTGCGGATTCAGCCTTGCCACAGAGGCGGCCAGTGCCTCGATCCGCGGCGGACGCCCTTCGGCGGCCATCAGGCGAACGACGCCGGCCTCGGCCTCCTTCGACCGCGCGGGGTCGCCGGTCAGATCATAGAGGCCGGCACCCGCATGGGTGTCGATGACCGTCAGGGGGCCGTCCGCCTGACCGCGCTCGAGCAGCCACAGAAGCAAGGCATGCTTGACCAGGTCCGCGAAATTCCCGGCGTGAAAGCTGTGGCGATAGTTCATGCTGTCATCCAGTAGCCACGGCTGCGGGCGCTGACCGGGGCCCGCGTCGCCTCGACACGCGACAGGATGGCGGCCTTGAAGGCGTCTGCCTGATCGTCGCCGACCAGAAGCCGCAGGGACCGGACGATCCGCGTGATGCGCCGGTGGTTGTGGTCGTTGGGCATCAGCCAGTCGTGGGTGGCGCGATAGAAGGTGTCCATCCGATCGGTGGCGGCCGCCAGGGCGATCTGGGCCATGCCCGATGCCTTGATCGCCTCAACCTCGGCGTCCGTCAGCACCGGGGACCCAGGCACGGAATGCGAGGCCTCACGGAGCGGGAACAGCCACTGGATAAAGTCGTGATGGCTCTCAAGGGCCGCATTGTCGAGTGCCAGGACGTCGAACAACGACCGCCCGCAGGCATCAGGACCTTCGCCTTCGAGGAAGGCCACAACGGGGGCGGACACTGACATGGGTTCGGGCCTAGGCCGCCTTGTCCCAATTGAGCACGACCTTGCCGGATTGGCCCGAGCGCATGGCCTCGAAGCCCTCCTCGAAACGCTCATAGCTCATCTGGTGGGTGATCAAGGGCTGCAGGTCCAGGCCGGCCTTCAGCAGGCCGAGCATCTTGCGCCAGGTGGTGAACATCTCGCGCCCATAGACGCCCTTGATGGTCAGGGCCTTGAGGATGATGGCCCCCCAGTCGGTCTCCATCGGCTTCGAAGGAATGCCCAGCAGCGCCAGGCCGCCGCCCATGATCAGGGTGTCGACGCACTGTTTGAAGGCGATCGGCGAGCCCGACATCTCCAGCGCCACATCGAATCCGACCTTCAGGCCGAGCTCGTGCATGACGTCCTTCAGGTCCTCACGGGTCGTATTCACGGTGCGAACGCCGGGCGCGACCTTCTGGGCCAGCTCGAGCCGAAAATCGTTGATGTCGGTCAGGACCACGGTGCGCGCGCCGGCATGCCGGGCGACGGCGGCGGCCATCATCCCGATCGGGCCCGCGCCGGTGACCAGCACGTCCTCGCCCAGCAGGTCGAACTGCTGCGCCGTGTGCACGGCATTGCCGAACGGATCGAGAATGGAGCCGATCTCATAGGGCACCTCGTCGGGCAGCTCGATGACGTTGAAGGCCGGGGCC
Source organism: Caulobacterales bacterium (assembly GCA_038330765.1). Taxonomy (GTDB): domain Bacteria; phylum Pseudomonadota; class Alphaproteobacteria; order Caulobacterales; family Caulobacteraceae; genus Brevundimonas. Next base: position 15,100 of record JBBQOK010000021.1, read on the forward strand.
ACGACGAATTCGGCGAAGGCCCCCTGACGGTTGACGCCGATGCCGCGCGTGGCCGGGTCCAGATGGAAATGGCCGGCACGGGCGGCCTCGGAATTCAGGTCGATGACATGACCCTCGGCCGAAACCCGCTGGCCCATGGACAGGCGGCGGTCGACGTCCTTGCCGATGGCGACGATCTCGCCGGCGAACTCATGGCCGGTGATCATCGGCACGGGCACGTTCTTCTGGGACCACTCGTCCCAGTTCCAGATGTGGATGTCGGTGCCGCAAACGGCCGTGCGGTGGACCCGGATCAGCACATCCTCGGGGCCGGCGACGGGGATCGGAGCGTCGATCAGCTCGAGGCCGACTCCGGGTTTGGTCTTGGCCAGGGCCTTCATCGTTGAGGTCATTAAATCACTCCCAATTCACGTCCGGCCGTCGTGAACGCCGCGACTGTCTGATCGATCTGTTCGAAGGTATGCGCCGCCGACATCTGGGTGCGAATTCGGGCTTGGCCGCGCGGCACGACAGGGAAGCTGAAACCGATGACATAGACGCCCAGCTCCAGCGCCCGGGCGGCGAAGTCCTGGGCCAGCTTCGCATCCCCGAGCATGACGGGGATAATCGGGTGCTCGCCGGGCAGCAGGGTGAAGCCGGCCTCGGTCATCGCGCCGCGATAGCGGACGGCGTTGGCGAACAGCTGTTGGCGCAGGGCATCGCCTTCCTCTCCGCCGGAAATGCGGATGGCCTCAAGGCTGGAGCCGCAGATCGCGGGGGCCAGGGCGTTGGAGAACAGATAGGGCCGGGCGCGCTGTTTGAGCAGGGCCACGACCTCTGAGGTGGCGCAGATGAAGCCGCCCATGGCCCCGCCCAGCGCCTTGCCGAAGGTGCCGGTCAGAAAGTCGATCTCGACCCCATGGTGCGCGTAGGAGCCCCGGCCCTTGGGTCCGAGAAAGCCCGTCGCGTGGCAGTCGTCGACCATGATGAGGGCGTCATACTTGTCTGCCAGCGCCCGGATGTCTTTTAGCTTCGCGATATAGCCGTCCATCGAGAAAACGCCGTCGGTGGCGATGACGATCTCTCGCGCGCCGTCGGCCCGGGCCTGTTTCAGCTGGGTCTCGAGGTCGTCCATGTCGGAGGTGGCGAAGCGATAGCGTTTGGCCTTGCAAAGCCGCACGCCGTCGATGATCGAGGCGTGGTTCAGGCTGTCGGAGACGATGGCGTCCTCGGCCCCGAACAGCGGCTCGAACAGGCCGCCGTTGGCATCGAAGGCAGCGGCGAACAGGATGGTGTCCTCAAAGCCGAGATAGTCAGCCAGGGACCGCTCCAGTTCCTTGTGGATCTCAAGCGTGCCGCAGATGAACCGGACCGAGGCCGTGCCGGCGCCCCATTTTTCCATCGCCGCGATGCCAGCCTGGGTCACCCGCTCGTCGCCGGCGAGGCCGAGATAGTTATTGGCGCAAAAGTTCAGCACGTCGCGCCCGCCGACCCGGATCACCGGCCCTTGGCGAGAGGCGATCACCCGCTCGGGCTTGGTCAACCCTTGGGCGTCGATGTCGGCGAGTTCCGCGCGGACCCGGTCGTGAAAGCTGGCTGTCATGGGGGCGTTCGCTACGCGTTTTCGTACGCGGATTGAACCCCCCTATCGCTTCGCCGGACCGGCGGCGGCAGGTTCGGGAGCGGGCTCCGCCACTTGGCGGAAGGGGCTGATCCGGACACGCCCCCCACAGGGGGCGAAGGCCTGGTCCAGCGACACCGGCGAGGAATCGCCGGGCGCGGTAACGCGGATGCGAGCGGCCGACGGACATGTGCGCTGACCCTGGCTCTCATCCGGCACGACGTTCCATGCGACATCGAAGAACGCCTTGCCCTGGGGTGCCAGGCTGACGGGAGTCGGGGCCTGGCCGGTCCGCAGATAGCTGCCGGGGCTTTGCTCGGAGCGGACGGCGGTCAAATTGCGCCCCTGACCATCCTGAAGGATGACGGTCGGATAGCCGGTCAGGCTGCACACCTGGGTGCCGAGGTTCTGGACGCCAATGATGGCGACCCGGTTGCCGGCCCCGGCGTCGCCGCCGTCGGCGGACAGTTTCAACTGTGGGCCGCGGCACGGCGCGGCCGTGGCGGTGACCGGGGGCAGTGGCCCGCCCGGCAGGGGCTGCATCGGATCGACCGGCCCCGGCGCGACCGGACCGGACGACGGGCGGCTGCACCGCTCCAACACCGCGACGCCGACGTCGTCATTGGGACCCAGGCGGCTGAGGGTGGCGTTCTCGGAACCCTCGCGGGTGGCGATCCACCACTCCATGCCCGAGCCGGTGAAGCGGGCACCCGAAGCGGCCTGAACCGTGCGCATGGTGTAGCTCTGGGCCCGGTAGGTCAGCTGTGCCGTCGAGGTATCGGGATAGGCGACGGTGACCGACTGGCCGCTTTCGCAGGCATAGCTGATCGGCGGGGCCGCGGGTCCGGCCGGGGCCGGCGAAGGCGTGACCGGAGCGGGTGGGCTTTCCGCATCGGGCGTGCAGCCGGCGGCTGCGATCAGGGCGAGGCTGGAGACGACAGTGCAGGCGGTGCGGAAGCGGTGCATGGATATCCCCGATGGGTTCGGACCGTTAACGCCAGCCAACGGCAAAGGCTCCGCTTGCGCAAGGCGTGTCGGATCACGCCGTCAGTTCTCGCGGCAGTTTGAAGATGACGGTCTCGCGCGCGCCGTCGTCTTCGGTGACCTGAGCGTCGAAGCGGGCGCACACGGCGGCGATCAGGTCCTCGATCAGGCGTTCGGGGGCCGAGGCACCGGCGGTGATGCCCAGCGTCGAGACACCCTCAAGCCATGACCAGTCTACCTGACCCGCGTCATCGACCAGCCGCGCGTCCCGGGCACCGGCGCGCAGGGCGACCTCGACCAGCCTCACCGAGTTGGACGAATTCTTGGACCCGACAACCAGTACAAGGTCGCAATCGGCACCGAGCCGCTTGACCGCCTCCTGACGGTTGGTGGTGGCGTAGCAGATGTCTTCCTTGTGCGGGTCGGGCAGTTCGGGGAAGCGGCGCTTGAGCACCGCCAGGATCTCGCTGGTATCGTCGACGGACAGGGTGGTCTGGGTCGCATAGGCCAGCCGCGCATCGCCCGGCCTTTGGAAAACCTCGGCGTCCGCCACCGTCTCTACAAGGCTGATGGCATCGGCCGGTAGCTGGCCCATGGTGCCGACGACTTCGGGGTGGCCAGCGTGGCCGATCAGAATGATGTGGCGGCCCGCCGCGTGGTGGCGCTCTGCCTCGACATGGACCTTGGACACCAGGGGGCAGGTGGCGTCGAGATACAGCATCTCGCGCGCCCGGGCCGTCGCCGGTACGGACTTGGGAACGCCGTGGGCGGAAAAGACAACCGGCCGGTCGTCGGGACAGTCATCCAGTTCCTTGACGAAGATCGCGCCCATGGCCTTCAGCCGCTCGACGACATGGCGGTTGTGAACGATCTCGTGGCGCACATAGACCGGAGCGCCGTATTTCTCGATGGCGCGCTCTACGATCTGGATCGCCCGGTCGACCCCGGCGCAAAAGCCACGTGGCGTGGCCAGCCGCACAGTCAGCGGACGGCGGTCAGCCGATTGAACGGGCGCGTGGATGGTCATCGGCCTAATCTAGTCGTTTGAACCCTCCACCGCCACCGTGGTTTCCTTCCGGGCGGGTTTGCCGCGCCTCGGTTTAGCCGCTATCAGCGGCGAGCGTGCCGCCCGCGTCGGGCTGTCGCCCCACCTCCTCGTTTCCGGAAGATTATTCGATGCGTCGCGTCCTCAAGCTTTCCCTGACTTCTGCCCTCGGCGCTGCGGCGCTTTCGGTCGTGCTGGTGCCGACCGTGGCCGATGCCCAGTATCCGCAAGGCGGCGGCCAGCAGCAAGGTCGACCCGGTCAGCGTCCCGGCCAACAGCAGGAGCCCGGCGAGCAAAGCGATCGCCCGCGCCCGCCCCGCATCGCCCCCCTGCGCCGCCGCGCCGCCGCCGGACCCTGCCCGTTCGTCAAGGTTTTGTACGACGCCGCCCGCTACGTCGAACTGCCCCATTACGACCCTGCGGCCCTGCCGCGCCTGCGCGCCGAGCAGTCGGGCTTCACCGGCGAGATTGCCGGCCTGACTTCGGACTGCGCCTATCAGTCCGACCAGCCGATTACCGTCCGGACCCGTCTGCAGTTCGACCTCGGTCGTGGCCCGCAAGCCCAGGGCGAGAACCGGACCTATCGCTACTGGATCGCCGTGACCGAGCGGAACCGCGCGGTACTGGCCAAGGAATATTTCGACCTGCCGGTCGATTTCGACGGTGCCCAGACGACGTCGGTGACGGTCGATCAGACGGTCGTCATTCCGCGCGCCGAGGCGACCCTCAGCGGCGAACGGTTCGAAATCCTCGTCGGCTTCGAGCTCACGCCCGAGATGGCGGCGTTCAATCGCTCCGGCGTCCGTTTCCGCGCCAACGCCGGGACAACCGCTCCTACAACCACGCCGCCTCCGGCTGGCTAGATGACAGATTTAAGAACGATCTTGGGCGAAGCGGTCGGGGCCGCCTTCGCAGCCGAAGGCGTGGACGCCGCCCTCGCCCGGGTGACGCCATCGGATCGGCCCGATCTGGCCGACTTCCAGTCGAACGGGGCCTTGGCCGCGGCCAAGGCACTGAAGGCCAATCCGCGCGAGCTGGCGACCCGTGTCGCCGAGCGACTGAAAGCCGACCCCCGGCTGGCCTCGGTCGAGGTGGCCGGGCCGGGCTTCGTCAATCTGAGGGTCGGCGACAGCGCCTTGGCCACCCGCGCCGCCGAGGTCGCGGCTGACTGCACCCACGCCGGTGCCTCGACAGTTCCGGCACCGCGCAAGGTGATCATCGACTTCGCCGGGCCCAATGTGGCCAAGCCGATGCATGTCGGGCACCTGCGCAGTTCGATCATCGGCGAGAGCCTGAAGCGGCTGTACCGCTTCAGGGGCGATACGGTCTGGGGCGACGCCCATTTCGGCGACTGGGGCTTCCAGATGGGCCTGCTGATCGTCGCCGTCGGCGACGAGGGCAAGGCCGGTGCGTTTCTGGCGGAGGGCAAGGGGCCGTTCCCCGCCGACAGTCCGGCGACGCTCGGGGATCTCGAGCGGCTGTATCCCGCCGCCGCCGCCCAGGCGAAATCCGACCCGGCCTTCCGCGACCGGGCCCGCAAGGCGACGGCGGAGCTTCAGGGCGGGCGCGCCGGCTATCGGGCGCTCTGGGCCCATTTCGTCGCTGTCAGCCGCACGGCGCTGGAACGCGAGTTCGGTGCTCTGGGCGTGACCTTCGACCTGTGGAACGGCGAGAGCGACGCCGATCCGCTGATGCCCGAGATGATCGCCCATCTGGAAGCGACCGGCCTGCTGGTCGAGGACGCAGGTGCCCGCGTGATCCACGTCGCCCGGCCCGGCGAAACGCGTAAGCGCAAGGTTGAGGACGGCAGCGTGATCGAGGCCCCCAGCCCGCCGCCGCTACTGGTCATCAGTTCCGAGGGCTCGGCCATGTACGGCACGACCGACCTCGCCACCATTCTGGACCGCCGCAAGGCGATCGATCCCGACCTGATCCTGTACGTCGTCGACGAGCGGCAGGCCGAGCATTTCGAACAGGTGTTCCGCGCGGCGTACCTGGCCGGCTATGCCGTCGAGGGCTCGCTGGACCACCTCGGCTTCGGGACCATGAACGGGCCGGACGGCAAGCCTTTCAAGACCCGCGCGGGCGGGGTGCTGAAGCTCCACGACCTGATCACCATGGCGGTCGACAAGGCCCGCGAGCGGCTGCACGAAGCCAGGCTGGGCGACGACCTGTCGGAAGCGGAGTTCGAGGCGACCGCCCACAAGGTGGCGGTGGCGGCGCTGAAATTCGCCGACCTGTCGAACAGCCGGACCACCAGCTACGTCTTCGACCTCGACCGCTTCACCAGCTTCGAGGGCAAGACCGGCCCCTATCTGCTGTACCAGGCGGTGCGCATCAAATCCCTGCTCAGGAAGGCCGCCGACCAAGGGGCTGGGCCGGGTCCTATATCCATCACCGAGCCGGCCGAGCGCGACCTGGCCCTGACTCTCGACGCCTTCGATCCGGCGGTCGCGGAGGCCTATGACCGGCGCATGCCCCATGTGATCGCCGAGCACGCCTACCGTCTGGCGCAGAGTTTCTCGAAATTCTACGCCGCCTGCCCGGTGCTGGTCGCTCCGGACGACACGACCCGGGGCTCGCGTCTGGCCCTGTCGAAAGCGGCGCTGGATCAGCTGGAAACGGCCCTGCGACTGCTGGGCATCGACACGCCGGAACGGATGTAGGTTAGTCTGCCACGCTCGAACGGGAGCCGCTCATGTCGCTCGACGCCTATATCGCCGGCCTGCCCAAGGCCGAACTGCACTTGCATATCGAGGGTTCGCTTGAACCCGAACTGATGTTCGAACTCGCCCGACGCAACAAGGTCGCGATCCCGTTCGACGGCGTCGAGGCTGTGCGGGCCGCCTATGATTTCTCGAACCTGCAGGACTTCCTCGACATCTACTACGCCGGGGCCGAGGTGCTGCGGACCGAGCAGGATTTTCACGATCTGGCGCTGGCGTATTTCCGGAGAGCGGCCGCCGACAACGTCAGGCATGCGGAAATCTTCTTCGACCCCCAGACCCACACCGACCGCGGCCTGCCGTTCGGCGTCGCCGCCGACGGGCTGCTGGCCGGAATGAGGACGGCGGAGACGGAGCTCGGGATCACCTCGAAACTGATCCTGTGCTTCCTGCGCCATCTGGATGAGGACGCCGCGTTCGCGACGCTGCACGCCGCCGGGCCGTGGCTGGACCGGATCGTCGGCGTGGGACTGGATTCATCCGAAGTCGGGCATCCCCCGTCGAAATTCCAGCGCGTGTTTGACCGGGCCGGGGCGATGGGGCTGAAACGCGTGGCCCACGCCGGCGAGGAAGGGCCGCCGGCCTATGTCCATGAGGCGCTGGATCTGCTGCACATCGACCGCATGGACCACGGCAACCGGTCGATGGAGGACGAAGCCCTGATCCAGCGCCTGGCGGCGTCGCAGATGACCCTGACGGTCTGCCCCCTGTCGAACCTGAAGCTTTGCGTGGTCAAGGACCTGAAGGACCATCCCGTACCGGAGATGTTGCGGCGAGGGCTGCACGTGACCCTGAACTCGGACGACCCGGCCTATTTCGGCGGCTATGTGAACGAGAACTTCCGTCAGTTGACTGCGGCTGTCGGCCTGACCCGGGAGCAGCTGACCCT
>JBBQOK010000022.1:0-21655 GCA_038330765.1 Caulobacterales bacterium
CCGCGAGGGTTCGCCGACCGCCGCGGCGGCGACCTGATCGCCGAGCGCCGTCTGGTGACGCGGGTGTCCGCCATCTATGAGCGCTGGGGCTTCGAGCCGCTGGACACCGGTGCCTTCGAATACGCCGACGCCCTGGGCAAATTCCTGCCCGACGCCGACCGTCCCAACGAGGGTGTCTTCGCCCTGCAGGACGACCCGGACGATGCCGGAAACGGCGAATGGATGGCGCTGCGCTACGACCTGACCGCCCCGCTGGCGAGGTTCGCGGCCCAGAACTGGGAGACCCTGCCCAAGCCGTTCCGCCGCTACGCCTTCGGTCCGGTGTGGCGCAACGAGAAGCCCGGCCCCGGCCGCTTCCGCGAGTTCGTTCAGTGCGACGCCGACACCGTTGGATCGGACCGGCCCGAAGCCGACGCCGAGATCATCGCCATGGCGTGCGAAGGCCTGCAGGCGGCCGGTCTGGATACGGAGCAGGCCGTGGTCCGGGTGTCGAACCGCAAGCTGTTCGACGGCCTGTTCGAGGCTGGCGGCGTCGAGGACCCGGGCCAGAAGCTGACCGCTCTGAGGGCCATCGACAAATTCGACCGGCTGGGCTGGGAGGGCGTCGTCGCCCTGCTGGGCGAAGGCCGGCTGGACGAGTCCGGCGACTATACCAAGGGCGCGAGCCTGCCATCGAAGATGATCGGTGCCATCGAGGGCTTCCTGGCCTCGGCCAACAGCCCGGATCTGTCGCGGGCCGAGACCCTGAACGCCGTGTCCCTGTCCGGGAACATCGGTGCCATCGGCGAGGCCGCGCTGGCGGAGCTGGCGGCCATTGATGCGGCGCTGAACGCCATGAAGGTCGCCCAGGCGTCCGTGCGTTTCGACCCGACGATCGTGCGCGGGCTGGAATATTACACCGGGGCGGTGTTCGAGGTGGAGTTGCTGCTGGAGACGACCGACGACAAGGGCCGGGCGGTGCGCTTCGGCTCGATCGGTGGCGGCGGTCGCTATGACGATCTGGTGGCGCGCTTCACCGGCGAACGGCTGCCGGCGACAGGCTTCTCGTTCGGCGTCTCGCGCCTGGCCTCGGCCCTGCGCGCGGCCGGACAGGGCGGCAAGGACACGATCCGCGGCCCGGTGGTGGTGATCGTCTTCTCGGAAGCCGACATGCAGCACTATCTCGACGCCGTGTCCGAGCTGCGCAATGCCGGGATCGCCGCCGAACTCTACCTCGGCCGGGCGGGCATGAAGGCGCAGATGAAATACGCCGACCGCCGCGGGGCACCGGCCGTCGTCATCCTCGGCGGGGACGAGATCGCGGCCGGTCAGGTGACCGTCAAGGACCTCGCTGCGGGCCGCCAGCTGGCCGCCGGGATCACCGACAACGAGGCCTGGAAGGCCGAGCGGCCGGGGCAGCAGATCGTGGCTCGCGGTGAGCTGGTCTCCGTCGTCCGCAGGATTGTGGACAGCGCCCACACGGATGCGTGAGTTATCATTGATAAGAGATGAAAAATCCGGGTTTCGTCAGCGGCTTCATTGACTTGACGGCCTGAATGTCGTCAATCTGTCGTCACTCGAAAGCCGCTGCGTTTCGACGCGGCGATTTTTCGGAGGCGTTTCGGGGAGGAAACGTCCGCTCCGTAGAGAGCGAAAGAAGCCCGCCGCGATGTATCCCCCGCGGCGGGCTTTTTTGCGCCTGAAACCAGGTCCGGCATCCAGTCATCACGCCAGAAAGAAGGGCCGGAACGTCGCCGCTCCGGCCCTGCCTGTTCGATGCCGCGAATCCTACCAGATGCGGACGCGATCTTCCGGGGCGAGGTAGTATTTCGAGCCCGGCTGGACGTCGAAGGCCTCGTACCAGGCGTCGATGTTGCGCACCGGGCCGATGACCCGGAACTCGGCCGGGCTGTGCGGATCGGTGGCGATCTGGTTGCGCAGGGCGTCGTCGCGATATTTCGACTGCCAGACCTGGGCCCAGCCGTAGAAGAAGCGTTGGTCGCCGGTCGTGCCGTCAAGCACCGGGGCCGGCTGGCCGTTCAGCGACAGGTGATAGGCCTCGAGGCCCACCGCGTTGCCGGCGGCGTCGCCGATGTTCTCGCCCATGGTCAGCCCGCCCTGCACCTTGAAGCCCGGGATCGGCTCATATTCGTCGTACTGGGCACCGAGCCGCGCGGTCAGGGCCTCGAAATTGGCCTTGTCCCCGGCGGTCCACCAGTTGCGCAGCACGCCGTCGCCATCGGACTTGGAGCCCTGGTCGTCGAAGCCATGGCCGATCTCGTGGCCAATGACGCCGCCGATACCGCCGTAGTTGACGGCCGGGTCGGCGTCCGGGTCGAAGAACGGTGCCTGCAGGATGGCGGCCGGGAAGACGATCTCGTTGTTGGTCGAGTTGTAATAGGCGTTCACGGTCTGCGGGGTCATGCCCCACTCGTCCTTGTCGACCGGATCGTTGAGGCGGTTCAGCTGGTAATTCCAGCGGAACAGTCCGGCGCGCTCGCCATTGCCGAACAGGTCGTCCGGGCGCATCTCCAGGGCCGAGTAGTCACGCCACTTGTTCGGATAGCCGATCTTGACCGTGAACTTGGCCAGCTTTTCCTGGGCGGCGGCCTTGGTCTCGTCGCTCATCCAGTCGTAGGTGTTGATGCGGTTGCCCAGCGCGATACGCAGGTTGGCGACCAGCTCTTCCATCTTGGCCTTGGAGTCGGCCGGGAAGTATTCGGACACATACTGGCGGCCGATGGCCTCGCCCAGCATGCCTTCGGCGAAGCTGATGCCGCGCTTGTCGCGGGGGCGCTGCATCGGTTGACCGTTCAGGTCGCGCGAGCGGAACTCCCACTGGGCGTCGGCGAAGCGGAGCGACAGGCGGCTGGCCGCCTGATCGGTGGTGTGGAAGGCCTGCCAGGCCTGTATCACCTCGATCGGGGTCTCGGCGAAGATGGCCGCGATCTTCGGCATGGCCGTGTCCTGACGGACAATCAGGCGCGGGACTTCGCCGACGCCGACGGCGTTGTAATAGCCCTGCCACGGGAAGCCGGGAGCCTCGGCCGCCAGCTGGGCGATGGTGTATTCGTTGTAGGTCTCGTCGCGGTTGCGGTTCTGGATCGGGGTCCAGTGGGCCTCGGCGATGCGGGTCTCGAAGGCCAGGATGGCGTCGGCATTGGCTGATGCATTGTCCCAGTCGATCATGGTTAGCATCCGCTCGACGTAGGCGCGGTACAGCGCCTTCTTCTCGGCCCAGCGTTGTTCCAGATAATAGTCGCGGTTCGGCAGGCCGAGGCCCGATTGACCAGTCGAAACGACGTAGCGGGTTGGTGCCTTCTGGTCGGTCGAGATGCCGGTGCCGAAGATCGAGCCGCCGATGCGGCCCTGGGTTCCCCCCATGTAGACGGCGGCCTCTTCATGGGTGTCGGCGGCGCGGATGGCGGCGAGGTAGGGCTGCAGCGGCTGGGAGTCCAGCGCCTCGATGAGGGTCTCGTCCATGTAGGAGCGGTAGGCGTCGGCGATCTTCTGCTCGTCCGAGCCGGCGGCCAGGTCGGTACGCGCCGCGAGGGCGTCGATCATCACCTTGACCCGGTTGTCGGACAGTTCGCGGAGCAGGTTGAACGAGCCGTAGCTGGTGCGGTCCGACGGGATCTCCATCCGGTCCAGCGCGGCACCGTTGGCGTAGCGCATGAAGCTGTCGCCCGGCGAGACCGAGGTGTCGCGACCGTTCAGGTCGAAACCCCAGGTTCCGTACTTCGGCGCCTCAATGCCCTGGTAGCCCATGACCGTGGCGCCGGCCTCGGGCGTCTGGAACAGCTCGAAGACCGTGCAGGACTCGTCGACGCAAGCATGGTCGTGACCATCGTCGGCGAATTGCTGCGCCATGACAGGCGCGGCGGGCAGGAGCAGGGCGCCGACGGCGGCACCGATAAGCAGCTTCTTCATGTGGGTTTCCCTCGACTTCACTTCGCATTCCGGAAGGTCGGCGGCGACCCTACGCTCGCGGGGGGGGCTGTCGCCTGAATTTTTTGTCATGAAGCGACGGAATCGCAGACAGGACGGCGTTTCAGCCTGTAGGCTGAACGGCACGGAGGACGGATGACAGGTCACGGCGGCGCGGGCGGCGAATACAAGGATCTGGTGGTCTTTCTGGCGGCCGCGGGCGTCATGGTCCCGCTGTTCAACCGGCTGAAGATCAGTCCGATTCTCGGCTTCCTTGCGGCGGGCGTGCTGTTGGGTCCGGACGGACTGGCGCGATTTTCAGACTCCGCCCCCTGGCTTTCATGGCTGACCATTTCCGACGCCGGCCAGATCCGCTCCCTGTCCGAGCTGGGCGTCTCCTTCCTGCTGTTCATGATCGGGCTGGAGCTGTCGTGGGGGCGGCTGAAGTCGATGCGCCGGCTGGTGTTCGGCCTGGGCCTGACCCAGGTGGCCGCCTGCACCGTCGTGCTGGCGGCCCTGTTCATGTTTCTTGGCCAGACGCTGGTCTCGGCGGCGGTGCTGGGGATGGGGCTGTCGCTTTCGTCGACGGCCGTGGTCATGCCGGTTCTCGCCGAGAGCGGCCGGGTGCAGACCACGTCCGGCCGGGCGACCTTCTCAATCCTGCTGGCCCAGGACCTGGCCGTGGCTCCGATCCTGATCACGGTGACGGTGCTGGCGGCCCTGGCCCAGAGCGGCGGGGACCTCGAGCCGGGCGCGCTGAAGGCGGCCCTGCTGACCCTTGTACCGGCGGCGATCGGCCTGGCCATGCTGGTCGGGTTGGGTCGGCTGGTGCTCAGGCCGATGTTCCGCTCCGTGGCCCGGGCCAAAGCCCGGGGACAGGGCCAGGAGATGTTCGTCGCGGCCAGCCTGCTGGTCGTGGTCGGGGCCGGGCTGGCGGCGCAGGCGGCCGGCCTGTCGATGGGCCTCGGTGCCCTGATCGCCGGCCTGCTGCTGGCCGAGACGGAGTTCCGGCGTGAAGTCGAGCTGTCGATCGAGCCGTTCAAGGGACTGTTGCTGGGGGTGTTCTTCGTCGGCGTCGGCATCGGGCTGGATCTCGACGCCATCGTCGCCAATCCGCTGGCCGTGTTCGGCATCGCCGCGGCCCTGACCGCCATCAAGATCGCCATGATCTTCGGAGCCGCGCGGCTGTGGGGGATCAAGCGCAAGGCCGCCGTCGAGACGGCGCTGGTTCTGGGCCCCGCCGGAGAGTTCGCCTTCGTCATCCTTGGGGCCGGGCTGGTCGAGGGCATCGCCTCGCCGGCCTTCACCGGCACGGTTCTGGTGGCCGCGACGATCAGCATCTTCACCATTCCGGCCATGGCCGCGCTGGCGGGGCGGCTGACGCGAACCAAGACCGTCGCGCCCGATCTGCCCGTTGAGGCGATGGAGCCGGTGGGGGCTGACAATCAGGTTCTGATCGTTGGTTTCGGCCGGGTCGGACGGCTGATCGGCGAGATGCTGGCCGAGCATGGCCAGTCCTATCTGGCGCTGGACACCAACGCCTCCACCGTCGCCCAGGGCCGAGCCGAGGGGGCCAATGTCTTCTACGGTGACGCCGGGCGGGCAGAGATGCTGCAGCTGTGCGGCATCGACACCGCCCGGGCGGTGGTCGTGACCATGGATGCGCCCACCAAGGTCGATGAGGTGGTGAAGACGGCGCGCGGCCTGCGGCCAGACCTGATCCTGATCGCACGGGCCCGGGACGACCGCCACGCCGTGCGGCTGTATCGGCTGGGCGTCACCGACGCCGTGCCGGAAACGACCGAAGCCGCCCTCCAGCTGGCAGAAAACACACTCGTTGATCTGGGGGTGCCGATGGGACTGGTTCTGGCCTCCATCCACGAGCGCCGCGACCGCTTCCGTGCGGTGTTCCAGGAGGCCATGCCGGATAACTCCCGACGGCCCCGCAGGGCGAGGGCCCTGCGCACCGGCGATCGCAACTGAGTGGCAAGATGTCGCGGAATTAACCTCCGGGGTCATCGTCACGTTAATCTCCGCACCCCATTTTGGTCATCGTTTCGTGATGTTTGCCGCTGTCGTCAGAAGACGAGTTCGCGGCGGACCCTTCATCGCGTTCCGCAACCTTCCCATCGCTTCGGCGGTATGTTTCGATGGCGGGCGTCAGCCGCCGTTTAGTCGAGTACCCGTTTTATGCGAGATATCGCCCTGTCCCCATCCCAGTCTGAATCACCGTCCGAAGCCGAGACGCCCCGTCTGAACCGCCGCCAGGCCGCCAAGATTCGCACCCGTCAGAAGGTTCTGGACGCCGCCCGCCAACTGTTCGCCGAGCGTGGCTACGAGCCCGCCACCATCCGTGACATCGCCAAGGGCGCGGGTATGTCCACTGGCGCCGTGTTCGCCAATTTCCAGGACAAGGCCGAACTGTTCGAGGCGGTCCTGTCGACCGATATGGTCCAACTGGCCGAGACGATGAAGGCCGCCGCCGCCACCGAGGGTTCGGTCCGATCGCGCCTGCTGTCGGCGCTGGGTGCCGGCTACCACGGCTCGCTCGAACATCTGCCGCTGGTCCAGGCCGTGATCGCCCGCTCGTGGTTCCAGCCGGTGGCCGCAGAGATCCGCACCCGCGCCGCCATCAAGCCGCTGCTGTCGGTGGTGACCGACACCCTGCAGGCTGGCGTCCGTGAAGGCGAGCTGCGTCAGGACGCCGATGTCCGCCTGCTCAGCGACCTGATCTACGATGCCTATCTGGCCAACTACCGCCGCGCCGCCTACGACGGCTGGGCGATGGAGCAGCTGACCAACCGCATGGGCAAGCAGGTCGACGTCATCCTGGCCGGCGTGATTTCGCGGCAGTAGGCTCGACGACGGTTTGAACGTTTCGAAGGCCGTGGCTCCCGCCGCGGCCTTCGGCTTTTCAGGCTCCTGGCGTCAGGGGGTCAGCTCTTCCAGCGCAGTGTGGCGGGCTTGACCGGATTGACGAAGGCCCGACCTTCGGCCCGGCTTCTGGTCCATTCGCGCTTCAGTTGCTGATACCATTTGGCCTGTTTGTCCGCGTCGTCGATCCAGATCAGCGCCGGGCCGTAGCGCAGGCCTTCGTTCTGCAGGTTCACCATGCCGCCGTCCTGCTTGAGGAATGCGACCACGCCCATCCGCAGGAAGGGCTTGGCGATGTTGAACACCCAGTGGTCGGACCAGAAGATCTGGGTGATCGTGGTTTTGGTCTCTGACCGGGGCGTCAGGCAGGTCAGGGCCAGAACCTGTTTCGCCCCGACCTGGATATGCTCCCAACGATAGCCCGGCAGACGGAAGGTGATCTCGGTAGCCGGCGCGCCGCCGAGGATCTTGTAGGCGCGGCTGTTTGAGGAGGGGGCGTGGCGGACCATCGCGAAGCCAAGGTCGCGCGGTTCGAACGCCTTGGCCTTCTCGTGCATCGAATGTTCCGAGCGCCACCACCATTGCTGATGGACGTAGGGGCCGTGGGCGGGGTCCATCAGGCCAACGACCGCATGGTCTATGTGGGCGTCGAAATCCATCCTCTCGACCAGTTTGGCCACGCCGCCGACGACGCCGGGGAAGACTGGCGGTTCGTGATCCGGTTCGAGCGGATTGCGGGAGTCGGAGGCGATCCAGACGAAGACCATCCCCTGGCTCTCGCGCACCGGATAGGATCGCACCCGGACGCGCTCCGGCTCATAGGCCTGATTCTCGACCAGCGACGGGATGGCGGCGCAGACGCCGTCGGGACGGAAGCGCCAGCCGTGATAGCAGCACTCGATCGTCTCGCCCTCGCCCGGCTTCTCGACCAGCCGCCCGGCCGACAGCGGCGCGGCACGGTGGGGACAGATGTCGCGCATGGCGTAAACCTGGTCCGCGCGGGTCCGGCCGATCAGGACCGGCTCGCCCAGCAGTTCGTGTCGCGCCAGCGAGGCGGTGGCGACGTCGCGCGACAGGGCGACGAAATACCAGGCATCCAGCACGAAGCCCTTGCCGAAGGCGGCGGGCGGCGCTTTCGCCTCAGGGGCGGCGGCGGATGTCGGGGCGCTGTCGGCAGGCGTCATGAGATCACTTTAGCGGGCTGGGCCGATGAAGTCTTGACCGGCAGCATCCGTTCGAGGCCTCTGTGGCGACTAGGGACAAAAGCGGGCGTTTCGCCTGTCCGCAAGGGGATCACATCATGAAGGCCTTCCAAACCGTCACCGCCGTCGCCGCTATCGCCGCCGCCCTGTCGTTCGCCGCCGCCGCGCCCGCAATGGCGCAGCACGCGGAGGGCCATGCCCAGGCCGGCCACGGCCACGGCCACGCGCATGCCGACTTCGAGTCCGGCCGCTTCCATGTCCGCGTCGACGGACCGGAGCATCCGGTCGGCGATGTCATCCTGATCCCCGGCCTGTCGTCCTCACCGGAAGTCTGGGACAGGCTGACGGAAGAGCTCAAAGGCCGCTATCGCGTCCACCGCGTCCATGTGCAGGGTTTTGCTGGCGCGCCGGCAGAGGACAACGCCACCGGCAATGTCTCCGCCCCCGTCGCCGAGGATCTGGCCCGCTACATCGCCGAGCAACATCTGAACAAGCCGGCGGTGATCGGCCACTCCATGGGCGGGACCATCGCCATGATGTTGGCGGCGCGCCATCCGGACAGCGTCGGCAAGCTGATGGTCGTCGACATGATGCCCTTCATGGGGGCCATGTTCGGCGCACCCGGCACGAACCCCACGGCCGAGAGCGTCGCGCCGATGGCCGACCAGATTTACGCCGGCATGACGTCCAGTCCTGACGACGCGTATCAAGCCCAGGCTGCGGCCACGGTCACGGGTATGATCAACACCGCTGCCATGCGTGCGGCCCCGCTCGAAGACGCAGCCACCAGCGACCGGCGGGTCTCGGCCGCAGCCTATCGCGAGCTGATCGTCACCGACCTGCGGCCCGAACTGTCGCGCATCACGGCCCCGACCGAGGTGCTGTATGTGATGTTCAACTTCCCCGGCATGACGCCCGAGATGACCGACGGCATCTACCGGATGTCCTTCGCCACACTGCCGTCCGCGCAGCTCAAGCGGATCGACGACAGCGCCCACTTCATCATGCTGGACCAGCCCGCGGCGTTCGCCGCCGAGGTGAACGCGTTTTTAGAATAGGTGTTCGTACCGTCATGGTTTCGGCGGAAACGCCCCTCACAGTTCTGTGAAGAGCGCGCGGGCGTTTCCGTTCGCGGCCTGATCGGCTAGGACCGGTCAGGGTCAGAAGAGGTTTTCATGGCGGGTTCCGGCTTCAGCTTCGGACGCGGCGGCAATGCCGGCGGGCCCCGGCCCGCGCGCACGCCCTTGCAGCGGCTGATTTATTGGGGCTCGGTTCTGGCCGTCTGGGGAATCATCTTCCTGGTGGTCTTCTTCGCCGTGTTCGCCCGCGACCTGCCTGACACCTCGACCCTCTACAATATCGATCGCCAGCCCTCGATCACCTACCTCGACCGCAACGGTGCCCTGATCGCGATCCGCGGGACCCAGCAGGCTCCGCCCGCTGATCTGGACGCCCTGCCGGATTATGTCCCCGCCGCCTTCATCGCCATTGAAGACCGGCGCTTCTATCACCATCCGGGCTTCGACCCGATCGGGATGGGCCGGGCCATGGCCGCCAACATGCGCGCCGGGCGCGTGGTGCAGGGCGGGTCGACCCTGACCCAGCAACTGGCCAAGAACCTGTTCCTCAGCCCCGACCAGAACGTGAAGCGCAAGGTCCAGGAGCTGATGCTGGCCGTGTGGCTGGAGCTGAAATTCTCGAAGCAGGAGATCCTCGCCCTCTATTTGAACCGGGTCTATTTCGGTGCCGGTGCCTATGGCATCGAGGCGGCCTCGCAACGCTATTTCGACAAGAGCGCGAAACAGTTGACCGTCGGCGAGGCGGCCCTGCTGGCGGGCCTGTTGAAAGCCCCGTCGCGCTATTCGCCGGTGTCCGAGAGCGAGCGGGCCGCCGCGCGCGCGACCGTCGTGCTCAACGAAATGGTCGACGCCAAGGTCATCACGCCTGAACAGCGGGCGCAGGCCGTGACCGAGCCGGTCCGGGTGTCGCGCACCCTGGCGACCCAGCACGCCCAGTATTTCATCGACTGGCTGGACAAGCAGATCCGCGAATTGGTCGGGGAGCCGACCGAGGACATGATCGTCGAGACGACGCTGGATCTGACGCTCCAGACCTCGGCCGAGCGCTCGGTGCGCCGCATCCTCGACCGCGACCGCTCCAAGGGAGTGCAGCAGGCCGCGCTGGTGGCGCTGGACGGCGAGGGCCGGGTCCGCGCCATGATCGGCGGCAGCTCCTATGCCGACAGCCAGTTCAACCGCGCCACGGATGCGCGTCGTCAGGCGGGATCAGCCTGGAAACCCTTCGTCTATCTGACGGCGCTGGAGAGCGGCTATACGCCCGAAACTCGCGTCAACGATGCGCCGATCCGCATCGGCAACTGGTCGCCGCGCAACTATTCCGGCACCTTCGCGGGCGAGATGACCATGGCCCAGGCTGTGGCCCAGTCGACCAACACCATCGCCGCCGGCATGGCCGACCAGGTCGGTCGCGACAACGTCGCCCGCACGGCGCGCCGCCTCGGCATCACCAGCCGCATCGGACTGGAGCCCGCCATGGCCCTGGGCGCGGTCGAGGTCTCGCCGCTGGAGATGGCCCAGGCCTATGACACCTTCGCCAACGGCGGCAAGCGGGTCACGGCCTATGGTATCAGCCGCATCCGCACGCCGCAGGGCCGGATCATCTACCAGCGCGCCAGCCGCGAGGCCGGGCCGGTGCAGGCGATCTCCAACCCCTATCTCTATTACCAGAACCAGATGTTGCGCGGCGTCATGACGTCGGGCACCGGCAGGTCGGCGGCGATCGCCGGACGTGACACGGCCGGGAAGACGGGCACGACCTCGGACTACAAGGACGCCTGGTTCGTCGGCTACACCGGCGGCTTCGTGACCGCCGTCTGGGTCGGCAAGGACGACAACAGCCCGATGCGCGGCGTTACTGGCGGCTCATCCCCGGCGGCCATCTGGCGCAGCTTCATGGAGGCGGCGCTGCCTCGCCTGAACGCGCCGGCCATTCCCAACGGCCCGGCCATGCCCGAAGGCTGGCAGCCGCCCAGTCCGGTCGAGAGCCTGATCGGACGCATCGGCGACCTGTTCGGCGACAATCCTCCCGGTGACAGCGGCGTCGATCCGCTGGACGAGGGCCTGCTGGAGCCACAGCCGGCGCAGCGGCCGACCGCCCCCGAGCGCAACGAGGCGCCGGTCATCCGCCCAACCCAGCCTCAGCCCCGGCGCGACCCGCCGGCGCAGCAGCCTGAACCCGCGCCGCCGCCCGAGAAGAAGGCCGACCCGCTGTTCTTCTAGCGCGAAATCGGCCTGTACACGGTCGCGTACAGGCTCAGATTTCGTTCCAGAATGATGCTGGAGCGTGGCTCTACAGTCGGGATATTCGACCGCTGCAAGGCGGACAGTCGAACGGCTTACCGCCCGACGGCGTGAAGGGCGGGCCCGTTGTCGCGAAGCCATTTGCGGTGCGGGCGGTGGTCGCCGACCAGACGTTCGACGACGGACCAATAGGCCGGGCTGTGATCGGCGTGGACCAGATGGGCGACCTCGTGGGCGGCCAGATAGTCGATCACGGGCGGCGGGGCCATGATCACCCGCCAGCTGTAGCGGATGGTGCGATTGTGCGGGCTGCACGAGCCCCAGCGCGACTTCGGGTCGGCGATCGACATTTTCACCGGGCGAAGGCCCAGCGTGCGCAGATGCACATCGGTGCGGGCCTGGAGGGCCTCTCGCGCTACACGTTTGAGCAGGTTCTCGACCCGGCGTGCGAAGGCCTCGCCCTCGCCGCCCGAAACGATCAGGGGCCCGTCGGCGTCCTCGGTCAGGCGCGCGGCCCCGGCCCCCCCGGCGGCGGCCAGCCGGGTCGGGCGGCCGAACAGGGCGATGCTCGCGCCGGGCTCCAGAGGCGAACCCTGCGGGCGTTCGGCGAGCCGTTGGCGCATCCAGTTCGCCTTGGTGCGAGCGAAGGCGACGACATCGGCCAGCTTGCGTTCGGATGGTGCCACCAGCACGGCCTCGCCGGCGCGGCCGTCGATGCGGATCGACAGCCGCCGGGCGCGCGGATTGACCGACAGTCGGGCCGGCACGCCGACGGCGTCAGGCGGCAGCCGCTGGCCGTTCCGGTACTGCACTGAGGGCCTCGTTTGTCGCGATAAAGTCGCGGACCGCCGGATAGATGTCGTCCCGGAATCGCCGACCGTTGAACACGCCATAGTGGCCGACGTCCGGATGCACATAAAGTTTGCGCAGATCGTCCGGCAGACCGCTGCACAGGCCGTGCGCGGCCTGGGTCTGGCCGACGCCGGAGATGTCGTCCCTGGCACCCTCGACGGTCATCAGGCCGATGTCGGTGATCCTGGTCAGGTCGACCTTGCGCCCGCGATGCTCCAGCAGGCCGCGCGGCAGCAGATGCTGCTGGAAGACGATGTCGATGGTCTGGAGATAGAATTCCTCGGTCAGGTCCAGCACCGACAGGTATTCGTCGTAGAATTCCTCGTGCTTCTGGGTCCCGTCCCCATCGCCGTTGACCAGGTCCTGGAAATACTCGCGGTGGGCGTCGACGTGGCGTTCCTCGTTCATCGACATGAAGCTGTAGAGCTGGACAAAGCCCGGATAGACCCGCCGCCCGAAGGCCGGATAGGGCCAGGGCACGGTGTGGATCATGTTCGACCTGAACCAGGTGAAGGGCTTTTCCTCCGCCAGCTGATTGGTCACCGTCGGTGACAGGCGTGCGTCGATCGGCGAACCCATGAAGGTCATGGAGGCGGGGCGGTTCGGGTCCTCGTCCTCGGCCATCAGCGCGCAGGCGGCCAGCACCGGCGGTCCGGGCTGGCAGACGCCGACGACGTGGGCTCGCGGGCCGATTACGCCCAGCATGGTCCGCACGTGGTCGATGTAGTCGAAGAAGTCGAACCGGCCTTCCAGCATCGGCACCTGACGGGCGTTGACCCAGTCGGTGACATAGACGTCGTGGTCCTGCAGGAAGCCCTCGACCGTTCCCCTCAGCAGGGTGGCGTAGTGGCCTGACAAGGGGGCGACGATCAGCACGGCCGGGGCGGTCGTCGGCTTGCCGGCCCGCTTCAGGTCGCCGATGTGCCGCGCGAACCGCACCAGCCGGCACCAGGGCGAGGACCAGATGACCTGTTCGGTGGTCCGGACGGGCTTGTCGGCGATGGTGACGGTCTCAAGCCCCCAGGCCGGCTTGCCGTAGCGGCGCGTGACACTCTCGAACAGTTCGGCCGAGGCGAAGGCCGTGCGGCCGATCGCGGTGTCCGAGGCGGGATTGAACGGAGAACTCCAGAACTGACGGGCCATCTGGGCCCCGAACCGGAACGGCGTCGCCGAGTGATAGGCGAGCTCGTGAAGCGAATACAGCATGCGTGTCCTGAGACGGCCCCCACCGTTATATGGCAAGGCAGCATAGAACGCGCCGCACTGCAAAAAGATTATCAGCGATCACTTTCTTGTGGGATTGGCCTGCCAGGGTTCTGAAGCGACCGCTACGATTTCATTGAACCGGCGCGCAACTTGTCGGCACCTCTTGTTCCGAACGGTGAAACAGGCCGAACGGGGACATGGGCGTGACGGTCAGGACCAGGGAACAGCTGCTCGACGAATATCTCGTCGCGTCAGCCCGCATCGGAGACCGCAGGGCGCTGGAGCTGCTGGCGCGGCGGTGGGGCCGCAAACTGCTGGCTCATGCCTGGCGGATGACCGGCGACGCCGACATGGCCCGGGACGCGGCCCAGGACGGCTGGATCGAGATTCTCCGCGGCCTGGGTGGGTTGCGGGACGAGCGCGCCTTCCCGGCATGGGCCTACCAGATCGTGTCGCGGCGCTGCACCCGTCAGATCGGACGCACCCGCCATCGTCGCGCGCTGGCGGCGGCGGTAATGGCGCAGCCGGTGGAGTTGTCTGTGACGCCGGAGGATGGCGATCCGGGCGCCGAGGTCCGGCTGCGCGCGGCGGTCGCCGGCCTGCCGCCCGACCAGCGGGCCGCGATCGGCCTGTTCTACCTTGAGGATCTGAGCGTCGCCGAGACGGCGACCGCCCTGAACGTGCCGGCGGGCACGGTGAAGACCCGCCTGATGCATGCCCGGCGCAAACTGCGCGCGGTGCTGGAAGGAGAGGCGTGATGCAGGACATCGACCGGATGATCGAAGAGGCCCTTCAGGGCGAGGAACAGGCCCTGTTCCGCGAGACGGCGCGGGAGCCGGGCTTCTTCGGGCAGGCGTTCGGCCTGTTCGGGGGCCGCAACGGCTGGGTCAACGGCGTGATGATGGCGGTCCAGGCCGCCCTGTTCGTCGGCGGCGTCTGGGCGGCGTGGCGCTTCTTTGAAGCCGACACCGTGCTGGCGGCCGTTCAGTGGGGCCTGCCCGGGGCGGTGCTGCTGCTGATGTCGCTGATCATCAAGATGGGGATGATGCCCGAGATGCAGGCCAACCGGCTGATCCGCGAGGTCAAGCGGCTGGAGCTGCAGATCGCGGTCCAGCGCAGGGGCTGAAGGCCGGACGGGCTGTGGCGTTCGCTAGCCGCGCGCCATGGCCCGTTCGATGATCTGCGCCGAGCGGTCGGGACCCAGTTCCTCGGCCACGGCGGTGCGGAATTTGCCGTCGGGCCCCATCAGATAGACGGTCAGCGAGTGGTTCATCGTGTAGTCCTCGCCGGCCCCGGACTTCTCGTAAAAGGCGCGGTAGGCGTCGGCGGCGGCTCTGATCTGCGCCGGCGTGCCGGTCAGGCCGATAACGCCCCGGGGGAAACCGTCCGACGACAGATAGTCCTTCAGGGCCTGGGGTGTGTCGCGCTCCGGATCGACGCTGATGAAGACGATCTGCAGGTCCTTCGCCCTGTCGCCCAGCCGCTGTTTCGTCGCGTCGAGCGCGGCCAGCGTCGTCGGGCAGAAATCCGGACAGTAGGTGAAGCCGAAGAAGACCAGCGACCATTTGCCCTCCAGCAGGGTCTCGTCGACCGGGCGGCCGTCCTGATTAACCAGCTGGAACGGTCCACCCACCTGGGCCTGTCCGGTCGAGACGACCTCGCCCTGCCGGATCCCGCCCGCCGGACGGTTGATGATCACCAGGGTCGACACGATCACGGCCACGGCGACCGCCACACAGGCACCGGCGAACAGCAGGACGGAACGGCGCGGCATTTGGACCCCCGGGGAGACGCGCGTTCGACGCGCGGCTGGTCTATAGAAGAGCCGTGAGCCCGACCCAAGACCCTCTGTCGTCGCAGTTTGACCCATCCGGCGGCGGCGGACGGTTCGCCGGCTGGCGCAACCTGCCGCGCCGCAGTCGGGGGCTGTCCCTGCGCACGCTGGTCATCCTGCGCTGGATGGCCATCGCCGGACAGAGCGCGACCATCTTTGTGGCCACGGCCTGGTTCCATTTCGACCTGCCGCTGTGGGGCTGTCTCGCGGTCATCGCCGCCAGCGTGGCAATGAACCTGAACGCCACGGCCCGGCTCAAGCGGTCCGACGGCTCCCTGCCCGACGGCACCCTGACGGCGGCGCATCTGGGCTTCGACATCCTTCAGCTCAGCCTGCTGCTGGCCCTGACCGGCGGGCTGCAGAACCCCTTCTGCCTGCTGCTGGTCGCGCCGGTGACAGTGGCGGCGGCCTCGCTGCCGGGCCGGCAGGCGGCGCTGATGGGGCTGCTGGTGCTGGCCGCTACCATCGGTCTGTTCTTCTTCTCCATGCCGCTGCCTTGGCAGGCCGGGACCGAGCTGGAGCTGCCGGTGCTCTACCGCTTCGGTATCGGCCTGGCCCTGATCACCGGCGTGGTCTTTACCGCTGCCTATGCCTGGCGGGTGGCCGCGGATGCCGAGAAGCTTGAGCTGGCTCTGGCCACGACCCAGGACGTGCTGCAGCGCGAGCAGCGGCTGGCGGCGCTGGGCGGTCTGGCGGCGGCGGCGGCGCATGAGCTGGGCACGCCGCTGGCGACGATCCAGGTCGTGGCCAAGGAACTGCTCCGCGCTTCGGCCAAGGGCGGGCCGGCGGCCGAGGACGCGGCCCTGATCCTGCAGCAGGCCGAGCGCTGCCGGGAGATACTGAAGCGCCTGTCCCAGCAGCCCGAGGAGGGCGACAGCGCCTTCGCCGAGGTCGGCCTCAAGGCCCTGCTGGAAGAGGTCACCGAACCGCATCGCGGTTTCGACCTGGCCTTCGACGTCTCTGTCCGCACCGCCTCCGGAGAGCGTGAACCGCGTGTCCGCCGCCTGCCCGAGGTGGTGCACGGCCTGTCGACCCTGGTGGAGAACGCGGCCGATTTCGCCGCCGGTCATGTCAGGGTGCGGGCGCTGGTCGACGCAGGCTTCATCGAGATCGAGGTCGTTGACGACGGCCCGGGCTTCCCCGCCGACATTCTGCCCCGGCTCGGCGAGCCCTATGTGACCAGCCGTCCGCAGGGCAAGGCGCGCCGGGCGCTCGCGGCCCAGATCGCCGCCTCGGTCGCCGCGGCCGCGCCGGGCCGCAAGGGCAGGAAGGTCGGCAAGGCCGACCCCGAGCCCGAGGCCATCGCGCCCAGCCAGGGTGGCATGGGCCTCGGCTTCTTCATCGCCCGCACCCTGCTGGAGCGGACCGGCGGAAAGGTCGTCGTCGGCGCGGGCGATGGGGGCAGGGGTCAACCGAAGGGCGCGCGCGTCGCCGTGCGCTGGCCGCGCCCCGCGCTGGAGGTCCCGCTGTCGTGATGTCGCACCCCGTCTCTGAACCTTGACCGCAGCCCCGCCGTTACCGACTTCAGCCTCAAGGAGAATATAATGCCCGACACGGAAGCCCGGATCGCCGGCCTCGAGGACAAGACCCTTCTGCTGCTCGACGACGACAACGCCCTGCGCACCCGTCTGGGGCGGGCGCTGGAAAGCCGCGGCTTCGAAGTCACCACAGCCGGTTCGGTGGCCGAGGCCCGCGAGGCCTTGCGCGTCTCCGTTCCCGCCTTTGCTGTGCTGGACATGCGGCTTGAGGACGGCAACGGCCTGAGGGTGGTCGAGGCCATCCGCGACCGGCGTGAGGACGCCCGCATCGTTATGCTGACCGGCTACGGGGCCATCGCCACCGCCGTCGCGGCGGTGAAGGCGGGCGCGGTCGACTATCTGCAGAAGCCCGCCGACGCCGACGACGTGGTCAAGGCCCTGCTGGCCACTGGCGAGGCCCCTGAGCCGCCCGATAATCCGATGAGCGCCGACCGGGTGCGCTGGGAGCATATCCAGCGGGTCTATGAGCTGTGCGACCACAATGTCTCGGAGACGGCGCGCCGTCTGGGCATGCACCGTCGGACGCTGCAGCGGATCCTCGCCAAGCGGGCACCCCGCTAGACCGTCAGGCGGTTCTGATCAGCCCGCCCGAGGCCGCCACCGGCCACGGCGTCAGCCGCCCCCCCGCGCAGGGTCCGCCCGTGCATTCGCCGGTCAGCGGCTCGAACACAGCCCCGTGCCAGCCGCACAGGATCAGCGAGCCGTCGGGGGTCAGGTAGCGGTCGAGTTCGATGGCCAGCGGAAAACCCTGGTGCGGGCAGCGGTCGACATAGCCCGCCAGCTGCCCGTCCTTGCGCACCACGAACCCATGGAAGAAAGCCTCGCCGATCTGCAGCACGAAGCTGCGCGAGCCCGGGTCGGCGATGTCGGTCTCGGCGCACAGCGGCACGTTCGGCGGCGTCTTCCAGACGCGTTGGCGCCCGGACGGCGGGACCTCGCTGACGTCGCCGTCGGACACTAGTGCCGCTCGGTCTTGAGCGGGCGGGACAGCAGGTCATCGATGACGTCCTGCACGGTCGTTTCGCCGTTCAGCAGGGCCGCGACGGCAACGGAGATCGGCATGTCGACGCCCATCTTCGCCGCCAGTTCGCGCACCGCGGGCGCGCTTTCATAGCCCTCGGCGACAGACCGTTTGCCGGCCAGCGCCTGTTCGACCGTCTGGCCCTGGCCGAGGGCGAGGCCGAGACTCATGTTGCGCGACTGCGGGCTGGAACAGGTCAGGACCAGATCGCCCAGACCGCACAGACCGGCGACGGTCTCGGCCTGTCCGCCCAGGGCCACGCCCATACGGGTCATTTCGGCGAAGCCGCGGGTGATCAGGGCGGCGTGGGCGCTGCGCCCCAGACCGCGGCCCTCGCTCATGCCGCAGGCGATGGCCAACACGTTCTTGATCGCCCCGCCGACCTCGGCCCCGATCAGGTCGGTGGCCAGATAGGGCCGGAAGGCGGGGGCCGACAGCGTCTCCATCAGCGCCTCGCCCAGGGCCGGGTCGGCGCAGGCCAGGGTCACCGCGCTGGGCAGGCCGCGCGCCACCTCGGCCGCGAAACTGGGGCCCGACAACACCGCCGCCGGGGCGTCCGGCAGGGTCTCGGCCAGTACGTCGGTCATCAGCTTGAGCGAGCCGCGCTCGATGCCCTTGGAGCACAGCACGACCGGCACGCCCGGACGGTGGTAGGCCGCGAAGGCGGCCAGGGTCGAGCGCATATGCTGGGCCGGGGCTACCGCCAGAATGACGTCGCAGGTGCCCAGATCGGCCAGGTCCGTGGTCACGGCGACGTGGTCGTCGAGGGTGATCCCCGGCAGGAACGCCTCGTTGACCCGTCGCTTGCGGATGCTTTCGACTACGTCCGCCTCGCGGGCCTGCAGCAGGACGTCCAGCCCCGCCCGGCCGGCCACCTGCGCCAGGGCCGTGCCCCAGGCACCCGCGCCAATCACTCCCGCTGTGCGAAATTCCATGCGCGTTCCCTAAGCCTTGGCACCCTTGCGCCCCGGCTTGTGGGCCGGGTCGGCGAGCGCGCTCTTCTCATCCAGCGGCCAGCGCGGTCGTGCGACGGCGTCGATGTCGGAGACCCAACCCTTTTGCAACCGTTCCGCTCCCGCCAGGGCGATCATCGCCGCGTTGTCGGTGCAATAGGCCATCGGCGGCGCGAGGAAAGCAAAGCCGTTCTTCGCCGCCGTCGCCTCCAGCGTCGCCCGGATGGTCCGGTTGGCCGCCACCCCGCCGGCGACGACAAAGAGTCTTTGCTTCCCCACCGCCTCGCCCATGCCAAGGGTCGGTGGGGAGGGCTCATGCGCTTCGGCATAGGCCTTCATCGCCCGGTCGGAGCGTTCGCTGAGCTGGCGGGCGATGGCGGTCTGGACGGCGTCGGCCAGATCGGCGCGGTCCTGGCCGGTTTCGCAGGCGTGGGCCAGCCGCGACGCCGCCGTCTTCAACCCCGAGAACGAGAAGTCGCAGTCCTTGCGGCCCAGCAGTGCGCGCGGCAGGTCAAACCCGGCCCCGTCGCCGGTCGCGGCCAGCTTTTCCAGCGCCGGACCGCCCGGATAACCGAGCCCCAGCGCCTTGGCGATCTTGTCGAAGGCCTCGCCCGCCGCGTCGTCGATGGTGGTGCCCAGCCGGGTCATGTCGCCGATGCCGCGCACCTCCAGCAGCTGGCAATGGCCGCCGGAGACCAGCAGCAGCAGGAACGGGTATTCGACCTTCGCACCCAGTCGGGCGGAGACGGCGTGACCCTCCAGATGGTTGACCGCCATCAGCGGCAGGTCGCGGGCCAGCGCCACCGCCTTGCCGAAGCTCAGCCCGACCATGACCCCGCCGACCAGTCCCGGCCCGGCAGTGGCGGCAACGCCGTCCAGTTCGTCGTAGCCGAGACCCGCTTCGGCCATGGCCCGGCGGGTGACGCCGGCGATCATCTCGACATGGCTGCGGGCCGCGATCTCGGGCACCACGCCGCCAAAGGCCGCATGGTCGTCGATCTGGCTGTGCACCACCGAGGACAGGACGGTCGCCGCGCCGTCCGGCGCCAGCCGCACCACCGAGGCGGCGGTCTCGTCGCAGCTGGTCTCGAGGCCGAGCACGGTCAGGTCGCCCGCGGTTGCCCGGCTGCCCTCGCTGCTATAGTCGGCGGACCTGTCCATCGGGTCGAGGTAACGACCCTGACCCCCCGGCGCAACGGCTCTCATGGCTCCTCTCGTCCGCATCGGCACGCGCCGCTCGAAACTGGCCCTGACCCAGTCCGGCATGATGCAGCGCGCCATTGGCCGGGCGCTGGGCGTGGCCGACGCCGACCTTGGCGAAACCGTGCCGCTGGTCGAGATCATCACCACGGGCGACCGGGTTCAGGACCGCCGGCTGATGGAGATCGGCGGCAAGGCGCTGTTCACCAAGGAGATCGAGGAAGCCCTTCTGGAAGGTCGCATCGACGTCGCCGTGCATTCGTTGAAGGATGTGCCCGCCGAGCAGCCGCGTGGTCTGTGCATCGCCGCCGTCCCGCCGCGCGAGGACGCCCGGGACGCCTTCATCAGCGAGGCCTTCGCCAGCTTCGATGAACTTCCCGCCGGGGCCCGCCTCGGCACCGCCTCGCTGCGACGGCAGGCCCAGGCGCTGGCGCTGCGCCCCGATCTGAAGATCGAGATGCTGCGCGGCAATGTCGACACCCGCCTGCGCAAGCTGGCGGACGGTGAGTTTGACGCCATCCTGCTGGCCGTCTCGGGCCTGAACCGACTGGGCTTTGAGGATGTGATCCGCGAGCGGTTGTCACTCGACGACTTCCTGCCGGCGCCGGGGCAGGGGGCGCTGGCCCTGCAAACCCGGACGGACGATCTGGACGCCGTCTGGGTCCCGGCCCTGAACGATCCGATGACGGCGCTGGCCGTGGCCGCCGAGCGTGGGGCCATGACCGCTCTTGAGGGTTCCTGCCGGACCGCCATCGGCGCCCATGCCGACATCGCCGCCGGTCGTCTGCGCCTGACCACCGAGATGCTGGCCCCTGACGGCTCCGTCCGCTGGCGCCGTTCGGGCGAGATCGGCGACGTCGATGCGGCGGACGCGATGGATCAGGCGCGGGCGCTGGGACTGCGTCTCGGGGCCGAGGTCCATGTCGCGGCGGGCGACCAGAGGGTCGACCCCTGAACTCGATCCGCCGCGTCTGGGTCACCCGGGCCGAGCCCGGTGCCACGCGCACCGCCGTCCGGCTGACGGCCCTCGGCTTCGAGTCGGTGGTCGCGCCGCTGGCGGCCATCCGGCCGATCCCGCAGGCCGAACCGGACCTGTCGGGCTTCGCGGCCCTCGCCTTCACCAGTCTGAACGGGGTGGAGACCTTCGCCGCCCTGACCGCCGACCGCGGTCTGCCGGTCTTCACCGTCGGCGACGCCACGGCCGATGCCGCGCGGGCTGCCGGCTTCGCGTCGGTGCGCTCGGCCTCGGGCGCGCTGGACGACCTGGCCCGGCTGTTGGCCGACGCCGCGCCGTTCGCAGGCGCAGTGCTGGTCCCGGGCGCGCTGGAGCCCGCCGGCGACCTGCCGGCGCTGCTGGTCGGTCGCGCCGTCATCCGGACCCTGCCGGTTTATGAGGCGGTCGAAACCGGCGCGGCCTCACCGACGGCTTTTGACGCCGTCATGATCCATTCGCCCCGCGCCGGCAGAGCCCTGGCGGCGCTGGCACCGTTCGCGGGCCGGACCGTGGTGGCCATCTCGCCGGCGGCCGCCGCGCCCCTGACCGGTCTCGCCGGGCTGGAAATCCGCATCGCCGCCCGTCCCGATGAAGCGGCGCTCGTCGAGGCGCTTGGCAAGCCCGCCCCCCGCGTATAAAGAGCGCCTCTCGCGCGGGCCAAGCCACCCGCTGCGCCAAGGCCGCTTTAGCTCAGCTGGTAGAGCATCGCATTCGTAATGCGGGGGTCAGGTGTTCGAGTCACCTAAGCGGCACCA
>JBBQOK010000023.1:0-21415 GCA_038330765.1 Caulobacterales bacterium
GGGTAATGTCCGGTCGCCCCAGAAAAGGACCGTTTCCCATGCGTCTTCGCTCCGTCTCGCTCGCCGCCCTTCTGGCCGTGATCGCTCCCGCCGCGCCGGTTCTGGCGCAGACCGCCGCGGTGCCCGGGGCCGCGACGTCGCCCCAGGCCGCCGAGCTGCGCGCCGCGCCGGTCGCCGAGCTCGTGTCGGAGGTCAATATTCCCTGGCAGCGGTTCACGCTGGACAATGGCCTGACGGTGATCGTGCACGAGGACCGCAAGGCGCCGGTGGTGGCGGTGTCGGTCTGGTACAACGTCGGCTCCAAGGACGAGCCGGCCGGCTCGACCGGCTTCGCCCACCTGTTCGAACACCTGATGTTCGGCGGGTCCGAGAATGCGCCGGGCAGCTATCTGGGCCGGATGCGCAACCTGGGCCCGAGCAATCTGAACGGCACGACCTGGTTCGACCGTACCAACTATTTCGAGACCGTCCCGACACCGGCGCTGGAGCAGGCCCTGTTCCTCGAAAGTGACCGCATGGGCTATCTGCTCGGCGAGGTCGGCCAGGACGTGCTCGATCTGCAGCGCGGCGTGGTCCAGAACGAGAAGCGCCAGGGCGACAACGAGCCCTATGGCCTGTTCGAATACGCCCAGCTGGAAGCGCTCTTCCCCGAAGGCCACCCCTATCGCCACTCGACCATCGGCTCGATGGCCGATCTGGACGCCGCCAGCCTGGAGACGGTGCGCAACTGGTTCCGCGAGAACTATGGCCCGAACAACGCCGTCGTCGTCTTGTCGGGCGACATCGACGAGGCCACGGCGCGCCCGCTGATGGACCGCTATTTCGGCGCCATCGCGCGCGGGCCGGTGAACACCCCGGCCGAGGCCGACGTCCCGACCCTGGCCGCCCCGATCATCGAGACCATGCATGACCGCGTGGCCACCACCCGCCTGAGCCGCAGCTGGGCCGTTCCGGGCCTGCTGAGCGACGATGCGGTGCCGCTGTCGGTCGCGGCTTCGGTGCTGGGCGGCCTGGCCTCCTCGCGCCTCGACAACCAGCTGGTGCGCGGCGAGCAGACAGCCGTTCAGGTGTCGTCGTCGCTGTCGGACTTCCACCGCGTCGGCATTTTCGACATCTCGGTGAATGTGAAACCGGGCGAGGACGCCGCCGAAGTGGGGGCCCGCCTCGACGCCATCGTCGCCGACTTCATCGCCCGGGGCCCGACCGAGGAAGAGGTCGCCCGCGTCGCCACCCAGTATGTGTCGCGCCGCATCCAGAGCCTGGAACAGGTCAACGGCAAGGCCAATGTTCTGGCTGAGGGCCAGCTCTATGCCGGCGATCCGGACCACTACAAGAAGGAGCTGTCCCAGTACGCGTCGGTCACGCCGGCGCAGGTGACGGCCGCCATGCAGCGCTGGCTGACCCGTCCGGTCTTCGACCTGACGATCGCTCCGGGCGAGCGCGAGGCCTATGACGAGGCCGCCGCCAGCCCGTCGGGTGCCGCCCCGGTTCCGGCCGCCGAGATCCAGCGCGTAGCCCGCCCGCCGATGCCGGAAATCGGCCAGGTCCCGGACCTGGACTTCCCCGCCGTCGAACGCGCCCGGCTGTCGAACGGCATCAAGGTCGTCTACGCCCACGTCGATACCGTGCCGGTGACCCGTGTTGCCGTTGAGTTCGACGCCGGCTACGCCGCCGACCGCGCCGACCGCCTCGGCGCTCACAGCCTGATGCTGGACCTGCTGGACGACGGCACCACGACGCGTGACGCCAACCAGCTGGCCGAGGAACAGGAACGTCTGGGCAGCTCGATCCAGGTCGGGGCCTCGATGGATCGCACCTCGGGCACCCTGTCGACCGTGACCGCGAACCTGACGCCGTCGCTGACCCTGCTGTCGGACGTGCTGCGCAACCCGGCCTTCGCGCCGTCGGAAGTCGAACGCCTGCGCGCCCAGCGCCTGGCCGCGCTGTCCAGCGAAGCGACCCAGCCCGGTGCCATGGCCGCCCGGGCCCTGCCGCCGCTGCTCTACGGTGCCGACAGCCCCTATGGCCGATCCTTCACCGGCACGGGCGACGCGGCCACCGTCACCGCCCTGACCCGCGCCGATCTGATTCAGGAACATGACGCCTGGGTGCGTCCGGACAATGCGACCATCTTCGTCGTGTCGGACCTGCCGCTGTCGCAGGTCACGCCGCAGCTGGAAGCCGCGTTCGGCGACTGGCGCGCGCCCTCGACGGCCATGGGGACCAAGTCGTTCAGCGACAGCGTTCCCGCGCCGACCAACCGCATTGTCCTGATCGACCGTCCGCAGTCGCCGCAGTCGTTGATCTACGGCGGTGCCGTCCTGCCGCTGTCGGGCACCGACGACCTGCTGACGCTGAACGCCGCCAACGTCACCCTGGGCTCCGACTTCCTGTCGCGGATCAACTCCGATCTGCGCGAGACCAAGGGTTGGTCCTATGGCGTGCGGGGCACTTTGAACGCGCTCGAACACCGCGTGCCCTACATCGTCAACGCCCCGGTGCAGGCCAACCGCACCGGTGAATCGGTCGCGGCCCTGATCGCCCAGTACGACCGCTTCCTCGACGTCGACGGCGTCACGCCGCAGGAGCTGGAGCGCACGATCAACGGCAACACCCGGTCGCTGGCCGGCGGCTTCGAGACCTCTGGCCAGATCCTCGGTGCCCTGCGGTCCAACGCTCTCTATGGCCGTCCCGACGACTATCAGACGACACTCGCCAGCCGTACCCGCGCGCTGACGGCCGCCCAGATGGATGAGGCGGCTCGCACCGTCATCCACCCCGACCAGTTCGTCTGGGTCGTGGTCGGCGACGCCTCGGTCGTCCGCCCGCAGCTGGAGGCCCTGGGCCTGCCGCTGGAAGTGCGTTCGGCGCAGTAGCGGAGGGCCGCTGTCCATGAGCCCTTCCAGCCGTCATCCTCGGGCATTCCCCGGGGATGACGGGGCTCGACCCGGAGCGGTCACTGATCAATGCGCTCCCTGGCCTGGCCGGAACAGCAGAGAGCAGGCGTGCCAGACCCGCAGCCGGGAGTCAGAACCGGTCGCTCTGCCCCCTCACAACCACCGCACCCTCGGTCCCCGCTCGCCGTCCGGCGCGTCGATCAGCAGGTCCGTGACCGCCCACACCAGCGCATCGGCCCGGTCCAGGCTGCCCGCCGCCTCCATCTCGCCGCCGAAGGCCATCAGCTCTTCCTCGAGGGCGTCGAAGGTGCCCGCGTGGTGGATGCGCCCCTGTTCGTAGAGGGCGGCGACGGGTTCGGCGCGGACGTATTTGCCGCGGGTGGCGTGGACCTCGCGGATCTTCAGGGTGGCACCGGCGGTCTTCAGCACCGCCTTGACCATGTCGCCGCCCTGGTTGACCTCGGCCACCAGGGCCTTGGCGCCGAACTCATCGGCCATGGCGACGGCGCGTCGAGCCCAGGCGTCGGGGCCGAGGCCGGCGATCGAGCGGTCCGCCAGAATGACGGCGCAGCGGACGCCGTCGGGACGGCGGAAACTGGCCGCCGCGATCAGGCCGCAGGCGTCGCCGCGGGCGGTGGCGGTAGGGTCGATGGCGACGACGGTGCGGTCGTAGGGCCTACCGCCCTTCGGGCCAGTTGAGGCCGGGAGGTCGCGTCCTGCTCCCCTTGCGGGAGAAGGAAGAGGGAGGTCGCCTGAAGGCTGCGCCCTCGCCCTCTGCATCATCGCCGCGGTGAACAGGGAGCCGTCGAGCTCGACGATCTGGCCCTCCAGCTCCTGGGCGGCGCGGCGGGTGCCGCCGTAGAGGGCGTGGAGGCCGTCGAGGAAGCCGGGGGACAGGTTGTCCGCATTGTCGGCCGTGGGGGCATGGGTCAGGGCGCAGCCGGCCTCGTCGCGGAGGCGGACGAGAGCGCGGGTGGGGCGGGGGGTGGTAGTGACCACCAGGCGAGGGGGGCTAACGCTCGCGACGCGGTCGCTCGCTGCTTGAGCGCCAGGCCGCGTCGGGTCGGGAGGTCCCGCAGGACCGACGACCGCGGCCCCCGGGAATGGCAGGCGCAATCCCATCCGCAACAGGGCCAGCGTCTCCGCCGCCCCCCTCGGTCCCGAGCCGCGCCAGGCGCAGAACTCGTCGGCCCAGGCGGCGCTGAACTGGGGGCCGCGTAAGGAGTCGGGGTCTTCGGCCGAGAAGGCGTAGGCTTGGCAGCCGTTGGCGAAGATCAGGCGGCGGCGGGAAGACTGGAATCTGGGCCGGGTGGCGCGGGTCCAGCGCGGCAGGGACCGGAGGCCGCTGACGCCCTCGATCATCACCTCGCGCACATCGTGCAGGGTCGGGCCGATCAGGGCCAGACGGCCGCCGGGGCCGAGCGCCTCGGCCTGGTCGGCCAGCCAACTGGCTCCCGCCAGGGTCTTGCCGGCACCGCGCCCGCCGAGGAACAGCCAGGTCGACCAGGCGCCGGGGGGCGGGATCTGGGAGTCGCGCAGGTGGATCGGGGCGGCGGGGGTTTCGTCAGTGTCGTCCTCCCCGCCCCCTGTCTCTCGGCAGAGCCGCGCCGACCGCCCGATCAGCACCCGACGAACCGTCTCGACCATGCGCAGCCTCCGCGTCGCTTCGAGCAGGTCGTCCAGTCGCGCCCGGTCGTCGGCCTGCGCCAACAAGGTCGCGACGGTTCGTTCAGGATTCACCGCGTCGAGCACGAATCCCTCGCGCCCACATGCCAGCCGCACCCGGCCATCCTCCATCACCTCGACGATCAGCGGCGGGGGTCCCTTGCGCAGCGTCGGAACGCCCACGTCGCGCTTACGCATCCCGGCCTTTTTGGCCTGTTTGTAGATGGTGCTGACCGAGACCCGGTATTCCGCCGCCAGCGCCCGGATCGGCTCGCCCGCCACATACCGCTTCAACAGTTCGCGCCACCGTCGCGGCGTCATCCCCGACGGGCTCTGCTGATAGGGTTTGTCGTCCGGCCAGGGCGCTTTCGCCCTGCTGCCCGCGCCCTTGTCCATCCTGTGCGTATGCTTGCTCATCCGCCCATTATCCGGCGGGGCCGCCCTGTGGCGGGTTCAGGACGCTGGGCGGGCGACCAGAACGAGGGAAATCAGCGGGTTGGCGAAAATTATTGTGATGGCGGGCGGCGGATTGTCAGCATGAATTGGTCATGCCCCCTCCCCCGTCGTCCGAGGGGCTGAGCCGGGATCAGGGGGGGCGGGGCAGGTTTGGGGGCCGCCGCGGCGTCTCCGGCGTCAGCCCGCCAGCGCAGCCTCGACGCCCGCCAGCAGGCTCTCGGCGGTGATCGGCTTGGACATATGCATGTCGGCGCCGGCGGCGAGGGCCTCCTCGCGGTGATGGGACATGGCGTTGGCGCTCAGCATCACCACCGGCGTCCGCCCGCGCCCGGGCCGCGCCTGCTCATGGGCCCGGATGGCCCGCGTCGCCGCCAGCCCGTCCATGACCGGCATCTGCATATCCATCAGCACAATGTCGAACTCGCCGGTCTCAAAGGCCGCCAGGGCCTCGGCGCCGTCGTCGACGGTCAGCACCTCGGCGCCCCGGGTGCCCAGGATGACCTGCACGACGCGCTGGTTGGTCGGATGATCGTCGGCCAGCAGGACGCGCAGCGGCGTCTGGCGCGCGGCCGCCGGTCCCGGCTTCGGTGCCGTCGCGGTGCGCGTGGCGCGGTCGGCGTCGTGCGCGGCGAGAGAGCGGGTCCGGGACAGCGGCACCTCGACCTCGAAACAGCTCCCCGTGCCGGGGCTGGACTGCACGCTGATGGTGCCGCCCATCATCTCGGTCAGCGACTTGCAGATCGACAGGCCCAGACCCGTACCGCCGAAACGCCGGGTGATGGTGGCGTCGGCCTGGCTGAAGCGCTGGAACAGGCCGTCGCCGAACCCGGCATCAAAGCCGACGCCGGTGTCCCGCACAGTCAGTTTCAGCTGGGCGATGCCCGCCAACGGGCTGTCGTCCAGCACCTCAATGGCGACCGTGACCTCGCCCTGGGGGGTGAATTTGACCGCATTGGACAGCAGGTTGGTCAGCACCTGTTTGATGCGGGTGGCGTCGCCGAGGAAGTCACCGCGCGCAGCGGGGCCGCGCTCGACACGGAAGGCCAGCCCCCTGGCCTCGGCCTTCACCCGCGCCGTGGCGATCAGGCTGTCCAGCTCGCGTTCCAGGTCCATCACCCCGATGGATATGTCCAGATGCCCGGCCTCGATCTTGGAGACGTCGAGAATGTCGGACACGAGGCGTTCGAGCGTGACCCCCGACTGGGCGATCAGCTCGACCAGTTCGCGTTGTTCGGGCGTCAGATCGCCCTGCTCCAGCGCCCCGACCAGACCGATCACCCCGTTCAGCGGGGTCCGGATCTCGTGGCTCATATTGGCGAGGAAATCGGTCTTGGCCTGGTTGGCGACCTCGGCGGCGGCCTTGGCTTCGATCAGTTCGCGTTGGGCGGCGACCCGGTCGGTGACATCGCGGGCGGCGCCGTAGATGCGGTCTCCGACCCGTCGCGCCCGCCACTCCAGCGTGCGGTATTCGCCGTTCTTGTGGCGATAGCGATTGATGAAATCGACCACCGGATCGGCCGGGCCGCGGGTCTCGACCTCGACGACGCTCTCCAGCGTGGCCGGGCGGTCGTCGGGATGCAGCAGGCGCAGCAGGGGCAGGCCTTCCATCTCCTCGGGCCTGTGGCCGAGGACGGTCTCCCACGAGGGACTGGCGCGGACCACCCGCCCGTCCAGTTCGCGCACCACCAGCAGGTCCAGCGACACCTCGAAGAAGGTGCCGATGATGTCCAGCCCATCAACGTCCCGATCGGGTCTTGTCGCGAGCGAGGGCATCGTGCCGGGGACTCCTACTGTCGTCAGAGGGCCAGCCTGCACACGTCAAAGTTAACAACGGACTGCGTCAGACCTCGATAACGGGTCCGAAAATTCGCTGGAAACTCGTCTTCAGCGCCGCGTCCGCCTCATCCATCGTCGCCAGCACGCCGAGGTCGACCAGGCTGGTCACTCCGTGCTCATTGATGCCGCAGGGCACGATGCCGGTGAAATGGCCAAGGTCCGGCTCAACGTTCAGGCTGATGCCGTGGAAGCTGACCCATTTTCGGACCTTGACGCCGATGGCGGCGATCTTGTCCTCCCGGGACCAACCGGGGCCCTTCCGCTCGACCCAGACCCCGACTCGGCCCTCGCGCACATCTGCGGGGACGCCGAACTCTCCCAGGGCGCCGATGATCCACTGTTCCAGCCCGCGCACGAAAGCCCGCACATCCTTGCCGCGCCGGTTCAGGTCCAGCATCACATAGGCCACCCGCTGGCCGGGGCCGTGATAGGTGAACTGCCCGCCCCGTCCGCTGCGGTGGACAGGGAAACGCCCGGCGTCCAGCAGGTCCTCGTCCTTCGAGGACACCCCGGCCGTATAGAGCGGCGGATGCTCCAGCAGCCAGACCATCTCGCCGGCCTCGCCCGCCGTGATCGCCGCCGCCCGGGCCTCCATCGCCTCGACCGCCGCCTCATAGCCGACCCGTCCGCGCGACACCGACCATTCGACCGGGCGACCGTCGGCGCGGACCAGTTTCGATGCGGCTGAACTTAAGGCTTGGGAAAGCATGTCGCCTCCAATGTGGGGACCGGGAGCGCCATGCAAGTCCAGACCGCCCAGTCTCAGTCAGTATCCGAGTCCCCCGTGAGCCAGATCGAAGCCGTCGAAGTCGAGATCTCGGTCGTCCTGGGGCGCTCCGTGCTGCCGATGAGCCAGCTGCTGCGGATGGGCCGCGGGGCCGTGATCCCGCTCGACGCATCCGAGTCCGACGAGGTCTGGATCCTCGCCAACAACCATCCCGTGGCGCGCGGTGAGATCGAGATCCGCGAAGACCGCATCGCCATCACCGTCACCCGGGCGGCGGACGTCTATGACTTCATGGCCGGGGCGGCCTGACGGGAGCGCACGGCACCGGCGGAACCGCGAAGCAATTCCGCCTCAACCGATCCGGCTCTAGACGCCGGCCTTCACCAGCACGCCGTCGACCGGCTGGATCACCCCGTTCCTGGCCAGGGTCTCCTCGCCGGTCAGCCGGGCCGTGGCACCGTCGGGAGCGGTGATGACCACCGCCTCGCCGTCCCGACTGAAGCTCAACAGGCCATCGGCCATGGTGCGCATCTCGACCTTGCCGGTCCCGCCGCCATCGATGGCGGCCAGGATGTCCTTTCGGGTCAGGGCACCCGGCACGATATGAGCGCGAAGCAGGGCCGCCGCAGGGGCCCGGTTCTCTTCGCTGGCGAGATCGCCGGGCCCGGCGGCACCGAAGGCGGCGTCGGTCGGGGCAAAGACCGTATAGGGGCCGACTCCCTCAAGCACCGACTCCAGTCCGGCGGCCGCTACGATGCTTTCCAGACTATCCAGCTCGCCGCCGGCCTTGAGGCCGGCGGCGAGGGTGGCGGACGACGGTTCTGGGGCCGCGCTGGACGGCCCGGCGTCTTCGGCGGGGGTGCAGGCGGTCAGGGCCAGGGCGGCCAGGGGCGCCGCGGCGAGGCGTGCGAGGTTCGACATCATGACTTCTCCGGGCGCGCTCAGGTGAGCAACTGGATGACGGTCTGCACCACCCGGGTGGTGGGATCGACCTGATAGACCTGGCCGTCGTCGTAGCGGTACATCTGCCCGGGGGTGTCGGCGTAGCGGCTGCGATAGTCGTAGGGGACGTTGTAGACATCGTAGCCGGCGGGCATGGCCTGGCCCACGTTCCACTGCTGGCCCGTCAGCAGGGCCGCGACCTGGCCGATCGCCTGGGTCTGCGGATCGACCCCGTACAGGACGCCGCCGGCGGTCCGGTAGTTGTACCGGTCGTTGAGGCCGAAATAGTTCGTCAGATAGGCGGGCGCGGCCTGGTACTGATACTGGCTCGGCCAGACCGAACCCGGCGACAGGGCACCGCCCAGCATCGGCAGATAGCCCAGCAGCGAACCGCGGGCATCGCTGCGATACAGGTAGCCGTCTTCGTAGCGATAGCGGTCGCCGGAGCCGCCGCGGTTCCACAGATAGTCGTAGCGGGCGGAGGCGCGGGCGATCTTGCGGGCCTGTCCCGGCGGCAGGCAGCCGTTGTCCTTTCGCGCGAGTCCGGGCGGGCAGCCGGCGATCAGGCCGCGGTCCGGCGACCGGCGCGACACCCCGGCGCGCACGTCGCCCTCGACCGGCCGCAGGTCACGCTCGACACGGCGTTCGGCACGGTCGATCCCGCGCTCCACCGCCCGGCCGACCTCGGGGCGGGATTCGGGACGACCGCGCGAGGCCCCGCTGTCCCGGTCCCGGTCGGGGCCGGACCGCGACTCACGCGCCTCGCGGCCCTTGCCCTCGCCGCGTCCATTGTCCTGGGCGGCAGCGACCATGGGCGTCGCCAGCGCAAGCGCCAGAACGCCCGCTATGGGGATCATCGTCTTCATCGACCATACTCCTCGAAGGGATTCCCCGTCGGGGCTTGAAACGTTCGCCGCGACCCGCAGTTCCTGCGCGCTGCCGACCCCCCTTCCCTTCCTCCCCTCTCTCCGCTATCAGCCCCCCTCCGATGCGAGCGGTCGTGGCGGAATTGGTAGACGCGCAGCGTTGAGGTCGCTGTTCCTTAACCGGAGTGGAAGTTCGAGTCTTCTCGACCGCACCATCGATTTTGTAAGGCAAATCAACGACTTATCGCTGATGTTAGAGTTTGGGGAGGCCGAGCGTGATCACCACCGCAAAAGCCTCCCTGCCGCCTTCCCGCGACCACGAAATCGACCATGACGCCCTGGATGAAGACTACGTTCTGACGGCCGCGTTCGTTGAAAAGGTCGTCGATGCGTCCGATGCCGGCGACGGGCTGAAACTGCGGTCGCTGCTTGAGGACCTGCACCCGGCCGACGTGGCCGACCTGATGGGCTTCCTGACCGCCGAGCACCGCGCCGTGGTCGTGCTCTGGCTGCCGCCTGATCTGCTGGCCGAAACCCTCCCCGAGCTGGACGACAACATCCGCGAGGAGGTGCTGGAACGCGTTCCGCACCTGACCCTGGCCGAGGCGCTGCAGGAGCTGGACTCCGATGACGCCGCCGCCGTGGTCGAGGACTTGGAGGACGACCAGCGCGAGAAGGTGCTGGCGGCCATGCCCGAGGTCGACCGCGCCGCCATCGAAAGCTCGCTGGGCTATGAGGAGGATTCAGCCGGCCGCCTGATGCAGCGCGAGGTCATGGCCGCGCCGTCGTTCTGGAACGTCGGCGACACCATCGACCACATCCGCAAGCAGGGCGAGGATCTGCCCGAGCTGTTCTTCGACATCTATATCGTCGATCCCTCGAACAGACCGGTCGGCGGCCTTCCGGTCAGCGGCCTGCTGCGCGCCCCGCGCTCGATCGCCCTCGTCGACATCATGGAGCCGATCAACGAGATCGCGGTCGACCAGGATCAGGAAGAGGTCGCCTACATCTTCGAGAAATACCACCTGATCTCGGCCCCCGTCATCGACGCGGAAGGCCGGCTGGTAGGTCAGATCACCGTCGATGATATCGTCAACATCATCCAGGAAGAGAACCGCGAGGACATCCTGCGTCTGGCCGGTGTGTCCGACGAGGACCGGGGTTCCTCGGTGTCCGAGATCGTGCGCGGCCGGGTGCCTTGGCTGGCCATCAACCTGGCGACCGCCGTCCTCGGCTCAATCGTGATTTCCTGGTTCGAGGGGACGATCAAGGATGTCGTCGCCCTGGTCATCCTGCTTCCGATCGTTTCAGCCATCGGCGGCAACGCCGGCACCCAGGCGCTGACCGTCACCGTCCGCGCCCTGGCGACCCGCGAACTGAACAGTTCGAACACCTCGCGCACCTTCCGCCGTGAGTTCGTGGTCGGTTTCGCCAACGGGCTGGTGCTCGCGCCCCTGATCGGCACAGCCGCGGGCCTGTGGTTCCAGGACTGGCGGATCGGTGCCGTGATCGCGGCGGCCATGGTGCTGAATCTTCTGGTCGCGGCAACCGTCGGCGTCCTGACGCCCGTGACCCTGTCGAAGCTGAAGTTTGACCCGGCCGTATCCTCGGCGGTGTTTGTGACGGCGACGACGGACTTCTTCGGCTTCCTGATCTTCCTCGGTCTGGCCACGATCGTTCTGCTCTAGATGTGAGCGAAACCGGTCTTTCCGGACGCAGTCCTCAAAGAGTCAGATTTCGCGCCACCTGAGATGACCTCTGGACCGGCGCGGGGTTTGCTGGTTCTCCCGATGAGCGAGCAACTCCGTCTCGATTTGGGTCAATCCGGTGTCCGACGCGACCACCCCACGGCTGAAGGTCTCCCGCGAGGGAGTCGTCCTCATCAAGAGCTTTGAGGGCTTCCGGCCGCGCGCGGTCCGGGACGAGGATGACCGCTGGGTCATCGGTTACGGCCATACCGCCTCGGCCCGCGAAGGCCTGACCGTCGGCGAACAGGACGCCGAACTGCTGCTGCAGTACGACCTGATGCCAGTCGTGAAGGCCCTCAATGATCGTGTCTCCGCGCCGCTGAACCAGCATCAGTTCGACGCCCTGGCCAGTTTCGCCATCTCGGTCGGCGTCGACAGTTTCCTCGCCTCCGACGTTCTCCAGCAGCTCAACGCCGGTCATGCCGGTCAGGCGGCGGACGCGTTGATCGGCTGGCCCGAGAGTGCATCGCCCGACGCCCGCCTGCGCCGCCGCGCCGCCGAGCGCGCGTTGTTCGTCGCGGACCCGTCCAGCGCGGTTCACCTGTCCGACCTGCTGTCCGCTCCCTTGCCGCCGCCTCCCGTTGAGGACACGCCGGAAGCGGTCGCTGATACAGGTGCCCCGGGCCCTGCGGTCGACGCCCGCGCCGCCGCCGTCGCCAGCCTGCTGGGCGAAACGCCGCCCAAGCCCGAACCCGAGCCCGCACCCGTCGTCGTCGCCTTCGAGCCGACGGCGTTCGAGGCGGCGTCGGCTGTCACCACCATCCATCTGCAACGCTATTCGCCCTACGCCGTCGCAATCATCGGGCCCCTGCCCGGCTTTCCCCCGGCGACGCCGGCTGCGGTGCCCGAAGCCCGGATCGAGACGCCGTCGGTCGAGGTCGAAGCCGGTGTCGAAGCCGGTGGCGAAGACACGCCGCCGGAACCCGCCGCCGACTCTCCCGCGGCCGCCGAACCGATCGCAGCGGCCGCGCTCGTGGTTCCCCTCGTCCCGCCGGCACCGGGCCTCTCGCCTTTCCCGCCCATGGACGAGCCTCTGGTCCTGACCCCGGCCACCGAAGCCGACTTCGTCGAGGCCGACCGTCCGGTGTGGGGGTCCGAGCAACGCACCGAGCCCGCCTCCGCCGAAGAGACGGTTCTGTTCGAGGAAGAGCCGACCCTGGCCGTCCTGCGCCACGAGGTTGAGCCGACGGCCCCGCGCCGTTTCGACTGGAGCGTGACCGGCGCGTTCATGATCATGGGCCTGACCGGCCTCGCCGCCTGCGCCGCCGCGGCCGCCGCCTTCCGCAAGGCGATGGTCGACACGTCGCCGCTGGACGATTTCATGGTGATCGGCTGGGTGCTGGCTCTGATCGGCGTCATCTGCGTCGCCGTGTCGGCCTGGAATCTGTTTGTTCGCTGGGGCCGGTCCGACTGACTTTGCCTGTCGCGCGGCGCGGTGCTACGCCGCCGTCATGAGCATTCCCAACGCCCCCCAATCGATGGATTTCGGCCTCGGCGAGAACGCCGACATGATCCGCGAGACCACCGCCCGCTGGGCGACCGACCGGCTGGCCCCTTTGGCCGCCGAGATCGATGAGAAGAACGAGTTCCGCCGCGACCTGTGGCCCGAGATGGGCGAACTGGGCCTGCACGGCATTACGGTCGAGGAAGACTACGGCGGCCTCGGTCTCGGCTATCTCGAACACGTGGTGGCGATGGAGGAGGTATCGCGTGCCTCGGCCTCGATCGGCCTCAGCTACGGGGCCCACTCCAACCTGTGCGTCAACCAGATCCGCCGCTGGGGCACCGAAGAGCAGAAGCGCAAATACCTGCCGAAACTGATCGCGGGCGAACACGTCGGCTCGCTCGCCATGTCCGAAGCCGGGTCAGGCTCCGACGTCATGTCGATGCGCACCCAGGCCCGCAAGGACGGCGATCGCTACGTCCTGAACGGCACGAAATTCTGGATCACCAACGCGCCCTCGGCCGACACCCTGGTGGTCTACGCCCGCACCGGCGAAGGCAACGGCGGGGTCACCGCCTTCCTGATCGAACGCGGCATGAAGGGCTTTTCGGTCTCGAAGAAGCTGGACAAGATGGGCATGCGCGGCTCGGACACCGCAGAATTGGTGTTCGAGGATTGCGAGGTCCCGGAAGACAACGTCATGGGCCCGGTCGGCGGCGGTGCCGGGGTGCTGATGAGCGGGCTGGACTATGAACGGGCGGTGCTGGCGGCGGGCCCGCTGGGCATCATGCAGGCGGCGCTGGATGTGGTCCTGCCCTATGTCCGCG
The DNA here is from genome assembly GCA_038330765.1 of Caulobacterales bacterium. GTDB lineage: Bacteria > Pseudomonadota > Alphaproteobacteria > Caulobacterales > Caulobacteraceae > Brevundimonas. The sequence continues at coordinate 13,409 of JBBQOK010000023.1, forward strand.
AGCGCAAACAGTTCGGCAAGGCCATCGGCAGCTTCCAACTGATGCAGGCCAAGGTCGCCGACATGTACGTCGCCCTGAACAGCGCACGGACCTACGTCTATGCGGTGGCCCGGGCCTGCGACGCGGGCAAGACCACCCGCTATGACGCCGCTGGGGCGATCCTGCTGGCCAGCGAGAATGCGGTGAAGGTGTCGTTGGAGGCCGTTCAGGCCCTTGGCGGTGCCGGCTATACCAAGGAATGGCCGGTCGAGCGGTTGGTCCGCGACGCCAAGCTCTATGACATTGGTGCCGGCACCAACGAGATCCGCCGCTTCTTGATCGGGCGGGAGTTACTGGGCAGCTGAGTCCGCCGGGCATTCGCCAAGCCGTTCGGCGGTCATCACCATGGTGACCTCGGCCATTTCCGGGCTCGGCGACGGCGTCGACCGGCTCTTCAGCTCCATCGTGTAGTTGCGGGTGAAGTCGCCCGACACCCGGGTGTCCGTCTCGGTGCGCACACCGTCGGCCGAGGTGCAGACGATGTGGCCAACCATGGCACCGCCGTCGCGGCGGAAGGCCTGCTGCTTGCAAGTCATGCCAGAGGACTCAGGAGCGCCCCGGGGCATCTCGAATTTCGCCTCGCGGATGCAGGTCTCGACCGCCGGCGCTTCCATTCCGGCTGGCATTCCGCTCATCCGGGTGGTTACGCGCCACAGACCCGGGGTTGGTCCGGCGGGCATGTCCGTCGCCGCCGCGGCTGGCGCTGACACCGAAGTTTCCCCGGCCGGCCCGCTTTCGCCCTGACCGCAGGCTGCAAGTGTCAGGGCCAAGCCTGAAACGAGAGTGATGATCCGCATGTCAATCCTCCGCCAAGCCCGTTCCTAGCATATCTGCCAGCCCGGCAGTACCGAGCCGCCATGCCCGCCGAATCCGCCGCCCGGCAGAAGGCCGCCGGGGCGGCCCTGTCCGCAAAGCGGGGCGACACCCCGAAATCCGAACTCAAGGGCACCTCGAAGTCGATGGCCGGATCGATGAGCGAAAAGCAACTGGAAGGGTTCGCCCACCAAACCCAAGGGTAAGCCCGAGCACGTCAAGGACTGACGGCCGCGCCGTCAGTCAGAATGGAGGATTGTTAAGTGGCGCGGGCGCGGTAGCGTGCCTAGATCAACCGTCCCCGTCGCCCGAGTCCCGCAGCCGATGCCCGACTACGACTATCAGAGCGACACCCGGCCGTTCTCGCGGGTGCTGGAGGATATCGGGTCGAACGGCGGCCCGAAGCTCTATCTGGGTGAACTGGTCAATGCCTTCGGTGAGCGCGGTTTCGGCGCGCTGATGCTGTTCTTCGGCCTGATGAACATCGCCATCGGCATCATACCCGGCACCACCACCATTCTGGGGGCTCCGCTGCTGCTGATGGGTTTGCAGCTGATGGTCCGAATGGATCAGCTGTGGCTGCCGAAATGGGCGTTGCGGCGCTCCATCGACCGCGAGGCCTACCGTTCGGGCGTGGAAAAGTTGCTGCCGCGTCTGAGGAAAGTAGAGCGGCTCTCGAAGCCGCGCTTACCGGCCATGACCAGCGAATTGTCGGAGGTGCTGATCGGTATCGCCACGGTCATCCTCGCCTGCATCCTGGTGCTGCCGATCTGGGGCGGAAACCTGATCCCGGCCCTGATCATCGCGACGTTCGGCTTCGGTCTGATGCAGCGCGACGGGCTGGCCATCGTCATTGCGTGGTGCGCGGTGGCCCTGATCTGCGTCGCCGGCCTCGTCGTCTGGCTCGCCTGGACGTGGGTCTCGCCCTACCTGCTGCCGGTCTGGGAGTGGCTGAACGGCCTGGCACCGCAAGCCTGGTCCTGGTTGACAGGACTATTCGGCGGATGAAACGCACGAGACGCCGGAGGGATGTCCCTCCGGCGTCTGCGAGAACCCGAAACAATCAGCTGCGGAACAGCGACAAGACCAGCTGCGGAGTCTGGTTGGCGATGCCCAGAGCCTGCACTCCCAGCTGCTGCTTCGTCTGCAGAGCCTGAAGCGTGGCGCTTTCCTTCGCCAGATCGGCGTCGACCAGGTTGCCTACCCCCGCCTCCAACGCGTCCGACAGCTTGCCGACGAACGTGATGTGGGTCGTGAGCGCCCTCGATTTCGTGCCCAGACGCGCAAGCGCGGCCGAGACGGCTTCGATGGAATCGCTGACGGCCGTGAGAGCGGCCGCCGCGCTGGTCAAGGTGTCGATCGACTGGGTCGTGGCGACGGATACGGTCGTGCTGCCCAGGGCCATCACCTCCGAACCGACCGTCAGCGAGGACGTACCCTGGGCGTTGGCCAGGGCCTGGAATCCGGTGGCGCCGGTATTCAGCAGGTTGATCCCGTTGAATTCAGCGTTGCCCGTAACCGAGGCGATCTGGTCGCGCAGAGCCTTAAAGTCCTCATTGAGGGCCGCTCGGGCTGAGGTCTTGAGCGACGCGTCGGTCGCCGCCAGTGCCTTCTCCTTCATCTGCAGCAAGAGGTCAGAGACCGTCTCGCCTGCCGCCAGCGCCACATCGACCGCGGCGACGCCACGATCGAGAGACTGTTTGACCGCGTTCAGCGCCCCGATTTCGGCGCGTTGGCCCTGGGCGATAGCCCAGATGGCCCCGTTGTCCTTGGCGCTGGAGACAGATTTGCCGGTGTTGATCCGGTTCTGCACCTGCGACAGTTGGGCGTTGGTCGCGTTCAGGTTCTGGAGCGCCACTTGAGCGCCCACGTTGGTGTTGACCGACATAACCATCGGCTTTCCTTCCATTCTGGTCGGTTGAAAACGGCCTTCTGGCCGCGGAACCAGTTCTGGTTCGCGCACGTCCTCGCAAGGATCACGCCGGACACCCAAGGTGGCTGGCGACTGTTTTTACTTATAATTCCCGGATAGAGCGCGCGAGGACCCGGCAGAAATTATCCGCCGGACAGCTTCGGCCGGTCCGTCCTTTCCGGGCGGCGATGGCTGAACCCGACCACATGATCGTTGTTAACCCCGCCGGCCTTCGCTAACCGTCGTGGGTCACCACCGGAGCCGTCCATGACCCGACAGAGCGACCGGTTCGAGGGCACCTCGAACTATATCGCCACCGATGACCTGAAGATCGCGGTGAACGCTGCGGTCGCGCTCGAACGGCCGCTGCTGATCAAGGGTGAGCCGGGCACCGGCAAGACGGTGCTGGCCTATGAGATCGCGCGCGCGATGAACGCCCCGCTGATCACCTGGCACATCAAGTCAACGACCAAGGCTCACAACGGCCTGTACGAATATGACGCCGTCAGCCGCCTCAGGGACAGCCAGCTGGGGGAGGCGCGGGTCCATGACGTGCGCAACTACATCAAGCCCGGCAAGCTGTGGGAGGCCTTCACGGCCCCAGCCCGCCCGGTCCTGTTGATCGACGAGATCGACAAGGCCGACATAGAGTTCCCGAACGATCTGCTGCAGGAACTCGACCGGATGGAGTTCTACGTTCACGAGACGAACGAGACGATCCGCGCCGAGATCCGTCCCGTGGTGGTGATCACTTCCAACAACGAGAAGGAGCTGCCTGACGCCTTCCTGCGCCGCTGCTTCTTCCACTACATCCGCTTCCCCGACGACCAGACCATGAAGGCGATCGTCGAGGTCCACTTCCCCGGCATCAAGCCGCGGCTGGTTTCCGAAGCGCTGAAGACCTTCTATGAGATCCGCGAGACACCGGGGCTGAAGAAGAAGCCGTCCACCTCCGAGCTGCTGGACTGGCTGAAGCTGCTTCTGGTCGACGATGTCGATCCGGCGACGCTGCGCGAGACGTCGCCGAACAAGCTGATCCCGCCGCTGCATGGGGCGTTGTTGAAGAATGAGCAGGATGTGCACCTGTTCGAGCGCCTGGCGTTCCTGAACCGGCGCGAGGGCTCCCGTCCGGGCACCTGACACGCATGGTTCGTGTTCCGTCACTCCGATTAACGCGATTTCACTGGATTCCAGACGCCCTGCGCGCAGGATGAAGGCGACAAGGACCAAGACCATGCCCATGCGGCCCATTCTGCTTTCCGTCCTCTGTGCAGCGGCCCTGACCGCCGCCTGCGACGGCGATTCCGTGCGCATCTCGTCGACACGCACCGAGGACAACGACGCCAAGGGCGCGCTGAAGGTCGTTCGGACCCTGCAGTGCCCCCAGACGATGGGCTCGCTGACACGCAAGGGGTCCGCCACCGCCGGAGGCACCGTCTGCACCTACGTCGGCCCGCGCGGCGCCGAAGTCAGCCTGCATCTCGTCAAACTGGACGGGGCCGAGGCCTCAGAGGCACTCAAGGCTTTCGAGGACCGTCTGTCGGTCGCCCTGCCGCAGGCCGTGGCTCAGTTGAAGGCATCACGCGACGCCGAGGCCGCCGCCACGGGTGCCGCCCAGACGTCCGGGCCCGGCGACCGGGCCTCGGTGACCGGCCCGGGCATCGACATCCAGACCAAGGGTGACGACGCTTCGGTGCGGCTGCCCGGCATCCAGATTGAGTCGAAAGGCGAAAACGCCAGCGTCCGGATCGGCGGCTTCCATATCGACGCCAACGACGGCGACGGCACCGTCAACGTCGAGGGTACCGGAGGCGGCGACAGTGTCAGCATCCAGGCCCATCAGGATGCGGCCGAAATCCGCACCAGCACCAGCGGGGAGGCCACGCGGTCCAGCTGGATCCTGACCGATAACCGGGCGTCAGAGGCCGGCTGGCGGCTGGTCGGCTACGAGGCGCGCGGCCCCTCCGGTGGTCCGCTGGTCATCGCCACAGTCCGCTCGCGCGACCGCGACCGGGGCAGCGTGTTCGATGATGCCAAGGCCCTGGTGACCCTGAACGTCGGGGAATAACCGGCGTCAGGGTTGATCGCGGCGGCGGGATGCGTCACCTGACCTGCCCAGAAAGCAGGAACGCCCCTTGGCCGCCACGCCCCGATCTTCGTCCGCCAAAGCCCCTCGCGCCTGGCAACGCATGCTGTCCGGCCGTCGGCTGGATCTGCTCGACCCGTCGCCCTTCGACATCGAGATCGAGGACATCGCCCACGGTCTGGCCCGTGTCGCCCGCTGGAACGGCCAGACGATCGGCGGACACGCGTTCTCGGTCGCCCAGCACAGTTGCGTCGTCGAGGAGATCGCTGCCCATATCCGGCCAGGACTGGAGCCGAAATGGCGGCTCGCGGCGCTCCTGCACGACGCGTCGGAATATGTCATCGGCGACATGATCTCGCCCTTCAAGGCGGCGCTGGGGGTCAGCTACAAGGATTTCGAGGCGCGGCTCGAACACGCCATCCACATCCGTTTCGGCCTGCCCGCCAAGACGCCGCTGGCGATCAAGAAGCTGATCAAGGAAGCCGACAAAGCCTGCGCCTATTTCGAGGCCACCCAGCTCGCCGGCTTCACAAGGAAGGAGTCGCTCGGCTTCTTCGGCGCGCCGCCGCAGGGCTACGACCTGACCATTGATCCCCTGCCCGCTCCCGAGGCCCAGCAGCGGTATCTCGAACGCTACCAAGTATTGGCCGAAGCGGTCGGACTGGTCCCCGCCCCTGATGCCGGGCGCACGGAATAGCCATGGCGGGTCCGGCGGAACAGGGCGTTCGTATCGGCCTTTCAGCGGTCGTCATCGCGCTCCGCGACCGCAAGGCCTGCGTTCTGACCACAGCCGGCGACGACGCCGCCCTGGCCCTGCCGTTCGGCCCGTTCGATCCGGCGCGTGATCGCACATTCGAGCTGGCCCTGCGCGCCTTCGTGACGGCCCAGACGGGCTTCCGCCTCGGCTTTGTCGAGCAGCTTTACACCTTCGGCGACCTCGGCCGGGCCAGTCCGCGCGCCACCCCCGGCCCCGGCCGCCATCGCGAGGTCTCGGTGGGCTATCTGACCCTGACGGCGGACGCCGCCGATGCACCCTCAGCAGAGGCCCGCTGGACCCCTGTGCTGGACATCTTCCCCTGGGAAGACCGGCGCGACGGCGCCGCCGCCTGCCTGCCCCCCCTTCTGAAAGGCCTGACGGCCTGGGCGGCGGGCGATCCTCGCAAGCAGACACGGCTCGACACCCTGTTCGCGCCGGCCCCGCCGAACCGCTGGAACGAAGGCCGGGTGCTGGAACGGTATGAACTGCTCTACGAAGCCGGGCTGGTCGGAGAGGCCGCGCGCGACCGGGACGGTCCTGTTCCATCCGAAGCCCCGGGCCGGGTCATGGCGTCGGACCACCGACGGATACTGGCAACAGGATTGGGACGGCTGCGGAGCAAGTTGAAATACCGGCCGGTGCTGTTTGACCTGATGCCGCCGACCTTCACACTCTCCGAACTGCAGGCCGCCGCGGAGGCCGTCGCCGGTCTGGCGCTGCACAAGCAGAATTTCCGCCGGGGCGTCGAGCGGACCGGCCTGGTCGAACCCACGGGGCGGCTGTCGGCCGCGACGGGGGGGCGCCCCGCCGAGTTGTTCCGCACTATCGACGGCGACCTTTCCGCCGCCGATACGCTCGGCCTGCCGCTGCCCGCGCAACGCTGAGGCAAAGCCCTCGCGGCCCTGCGGAAAATGAAGGTGTCGGCGCGGCCTGTAAGGGCTTGCGGCCCGGCGCGGGCGCCATTAGAGAAGCCGCTCGCTCGACCAAAGCGTTTCGGCCCCGCGGAGAGGTGGCAGAGTGGTCGAATGTACCGCACTCGAAATGCGGCGTGCCTTTACGGGTACCGTGGGTTCGAATCCCACCCTCTCCGCCATTCGGTCATTTGTCGTTATAAATCAACTTACTAGAACCGCGCCCGAACGACTTGTGTCGCACATTGTGTCGCGCATCCGTGTCGCAGTTATCTGATGACTGCCCTCGCGATCTCGCCCAGAGCGGAGGCCGAGAAGGCTGGGTTGGCATTCCGAGTCGCATGTCGCAGCGTTCGGATGACCTCGGCCTCATTGGCCGTCACGAGCCGACGCTCCAAGGTTTCCAGGAGGGTCGGCGGCACGCTGTCATTGCGGAGCCGGTATTGTTTCAGCCACAGCACGAACAGCAGCGCGACGTCGACCCGGAGCAGCTCAGCGATCATCGGCAGCCGTGCCATCGGTATCGCCGTTCTACCACAGCGCCACATGCTCACCAGGTTGGCGGCTCGAAAGCCGAACTTGCTTGCGGCTTCGTCGTTTGTTAGCCCCGTCTTATCCCAGTTGGCGTCGAGATATTCAGATAGTGGTGATGTAATCGCGGATTTCGAGTTTACGCGCGGACGTCCAGCTTTTGTCATTTGTATTTCCTTTGTTTGAACCATTCGTTCAAGAGGATCTTCTACACTGACTATTTACTCCCGCTGTCGGCGTTTATTGTGTTTGCGACACTTCCCTGATTGTGTCCGGATTTACGGTTCTCATTCGAGCAGGTGCGGTGTGGTCCTCGTCTGCAATATGAACGTGGTCTACAATCGCTCTGGAGCGGTGCTGGAGACTCAACTCTTCGTTTCCTTCGTCTAGCGAGCTTGTCCTCACGAAATCGCTTCAGCGCGCTCTGCGGGAGTCGCCCATCGATCCCCACGCGGCAGAGTTAATCGCGGCGTAGTCACGCGGCCAACCACACCGCGCCGAACCCAGTTGTGAAATCACCCAGTCCCCCGTATTCAGAGCCATCCGGGACGCTTCATGACTTCACTGGTCCGCACCTTCTGCACCATGTTCGCCGTCGCCATCCTGGCGGCGATGAACCTGCATGGGGTGACGCAGTCGCAGCACACGATGGCCCATGTCGCCGACTGGCCTGCCGTGGCGCTGGTGGAGACGGCCGACGACCATGATCATCATGGTGCCCACGTCCATGTGGCAACCGACACGGTGCCTGACACGGACGGGGACCGTGACATCGATGGCGACCGGCCTGTCGGACATCACCATCACGGTGGCGGCGACAGCCAGGGCGCTCTGCCGACGGTGAGCCGGTCGCTGACGGACGCGCCCCGACTGGTCTCGACGGTAGTCGAACCCGGCTCCGGGCCGCCCTTGTCCGGCCTTACCGGCGACGGGCCAGAATACCCTCCTAAACGGATGC